>DATCOE010000162.1:0-2011 GCA_036564885.1 Gaiellaceae bacterium
TCGTACCGCGGGACGACTGAACGAGCCGCGCCCGGCGCGCGTCGAGTCGAACTTCGACGGCACTCCCTGGCAGGTGAACCACCAGTCGGTCGCCGTCCTGCGCGAGGAGTGGCGCGTGCTCGACCGCTGGTGGACGGAAGAACCGATCCTTCGGCGCTACTTCGAGGTCGTGCTCGAGACCGGCGAGAACACCGTCGTCTTCCACGACGGCGCGGGAGGGAGGTGGTTCACCCAGCGGGGCGCGTGACGATCACACACGCTGCTCGAAGCTGCCGCGCCGCCGCTTCCGGGTCGGCGGCGTCGCGCACGGCGCGCACGACCGCAACGCCCGGGGCGCCCGCGGCGATCACCGCGCCGAGCGTGTCCAGCGCGATGCCGCCGATCGCAAACCACGGCACGCGGGCGAGCTCCGCCGCCGCACGTACGAGCTCGATCCCTTCCGCGCCCGCGTCCGTTTTTGTCGGCGTGGCGTAGACGGCGCCGACGCCGAGATAGTCGACGTCCAGGTTCGCCGCTTCGAGATCGGCACGTGTGCTCGCCGAGAGCCCGACGAGCCGGTCGGGCCCGACCGAGGCGCGTGCGTCGGCGACGGAGGCGTCCCCCTGCCCGACGTGGACGCCGTCCGCGCCGGACCGCTCGACGAGCTCCGGGCGGTCGTTCAGGACGAAGAGCGCGCCGTGCTCGTCGCAGGCCCGCCGGAACGGCTCGGCCGCGGCGACGAGCTCGTCGTCGGCGAGCTCCTTGTCGCGGAGCTGGACGATGTCGACGCCCCCGCGCAGCGCAGCATCGAGAAGACCCGACGGATCCTGGCCGTGCGGGCGGGCCTCGAGCACGAGATAGAGCCGAGAACGGGCGAGCCGTGCGCGTCTGGCGGTGCCGTCCACGGCGGTGGACCCTATCGTCCCGCTCGTGGAGCGGTATGACGCGGCGATCGTCGGCGGCGGGATCATCGGCCTCGCTTCGGCCTGGCGTGCCGCGCAGGGCCGCCTGCGCGTCTGCGTACTCGAGCGCGGGAGTGCCGGCTGCGGTGCGACCTTCGCTGCCGCAGGCGTGCTCGCTCCCGATCCGGAGACACCGGGGTTCACCGCGCTCGCGCACCGCTCGGCGGAGCTGTGGCCGTCGTTCGCCGGCGAGCTTCGCTCGGAGACCGGCATCGACCCGGGCTACACGCGCTGCGGCTCGCTCGTCCTCTCGTTCGACGGCTCGCACGACGAGATGCTCGGCGAGTGGCTCGAAGGCGACGAGTGCCGTGCGCTCGAGCCCGGCATCGCGGTCGACTGCCGCGGCGGCGTCCTCGTGCCGCAGGACGCGCAGGTCGATCCGAGGCGCGTCGTCGCCGCTCTGGCCGCGCTCCTCGGCGACGTCGTGCGGGTGAACGCAGACGTCGTCGAGCTCGACGAGCACGGCGTCGTGCTCGCGGACGGGACGCGCATCGAGGCCGAGCGCGTCGTGCTCGCGGCTGGAGCATGGTCGTCGCGCCGGCTCGCCAAGCGGCTGCCGATCGCACCGGTGAAGGGCCAGACGCTGCGGCTTCGCGGGCCGCTGCCCGCGACCCGAATCATCCGCAGCGAGCACGTGTACGTCGTGCCGCGCTCGAGCGGCGAGACGGTGATCGGCGCCACGATCGAGGACGCCGGCTTCGACACGACCGCGACCGAGCAGGCAACCGAGCTGCTCCTCGGCCAGGCGCGGCGCGCCGTGCCGGCGGTCGGCGGGCTCGAGCTCGTCGAGGCGGTTGCGAGCCTCCGCCCGGCGACGCCCGACAACGGGCCGCTGATCGGGGAGTGGGAGGGCCTCATCGTCGCGGGCGGCCACTACCGCAACGGCATCCTGCTCGCGCCCGTGACGGCCGAGGCCGTCGCTGCTCTGCTCGCCGGCGAGGCGCCGCCGCCGGAGACGGCGCCGTTCGACCCGCGTCGATTCGACCTCTGAGAGGAGGCCAAGCGGACAGGTCCCGGGGTCTGACCCCGGTTCGGGCCGCTCCCCGGCTCGAACGGACACGTCTGGGTGC
>DATCOE010000163.1:0-38089 GCA_036564885.1 Gaiellaceae bacterium
CCAGCAGAATGGTCTCGATCGACGAGTGTTGACGCTGGCGTTCGATACGGCGACGGGTGATGCGACGAGTGCGCTCGTCGACGACGGCGAGGTGCTCGGAGAGCGCGCCTCGCGGGCCGTCACGCTGCTCGAGGATGTCGACGCGCTGCTGCGGCAGGGTGGGGCGCATCCACGCGACCTCGGCGCGCTCGTGGTCGGCATCGGCCCCGGCAGCTTCACCGGCCTGCGCATCGGCCTCGCGGTGGCGCGCGGGCTCGCGCTCGCGCTCGACCTGCCGGGCGCAGGCGTCTCGACGCTCGACGCGCTCGCAGCCGGCGCGCCGGGCGCCACGCCGGTCGTCGACGCGCGTCGCCGTGAGGTGTTCACGCTCTTGGACGGCCGTCCTGCAGTCCTCGCCCCGGCGGATCTGCACGTCGAGCCGGGCGGCGTGTACGTCGGCGACGGCGCGCTGCGCTATCGCGAGCTGCTCGAGCAGAAGGGCGCTGTCGTGCCGCCCGAGGGAGACGACCGGCACCGTCCGCGTGCGCGTTTCCACGCGCAGCTTGCGCGCGACTTCGGCCCGGTGGAGGAGATCGAGCCGCTGTACCTCCGTGTTCCCGACGCGGTGAAGAGCGCCGGATGACGACGATCGAGCTACGAGTCCTGGGCCTCGGCGACCTGCGGGCGATCGAGGAGATCGAGCGCCGCTCGTACCCGACGCCGTGGTCGCGCTCGATGTTCGCCGGTGAGCTCGCGAAATCGAGCTCGATCTGCCTCGGCGCGTTCGAAGCGGAAGGCGAAGACGGCGAGCTGTGCGGCTATCTGGTCGTCTCGCGCTACGTCGACGCGTGGCACGTGATGAACATCGCCGTCGATCCCGACCAGCGCGGGCGCGGCATCGCGACGATGCTGCTCGAGCGTCTGTTCGAGCTGACGGTCGACGACGCGCGCCGCGGTTACACGCTCGAGGTGCGCGTCTCGAACGCCACCGCGATCGCCCTGTACGAGCGGCTCGCATTCGAGGCTCGCGGCGTCCGCCGCGGCTACTACACGGACAACCGCGAGGACGCGCTGATCATGTGGAAGGACCCGGTCGCGCGCTCCGGTCGCGAGTGATCCTCGGCATCGAGACGAGCTGCGACGAGACGGCGGCGGCCGTCGTCACGGGCGACGGAGAGATTCGCTCGAGCATCGTCGCTTCCCAGGCCGATCTCCACGCGCAGTACGGCGGCGTCGTGCCCGAGGTCGCCTCGCGGCGGCATCTCGAGCTTGTGACGCCCGTCATCCGCGAAGCGCTCGGCGACGCGGGCGTGACGCTCGACGAGGTGGAGAAGATCGCGGTCACGCAGGGTCCGGGACTGATCGGCGCGCTGCTCGTCGGGCTCGCCGCGGCGAAAGCACTCGCCTGGTCGCGGCGGCTGCCGCTCGTGCCCGTCGACCATCTGCAGGGGCACGTCGCGTCGCTCTACCTCCAGCCGGACGCGCTCGAGCCGCCGTTCCTCTGCCTGCTCGCGAGTGGCGGGCACACCCTGCTCCTCGACGTGCGCGGCCACACGGAACAGCGCGTGCTCGGCACGACCTTGGACGATGCGTCAGGCGAGGCCTTCGACAAGGGCGCGCGGCTGCTCGGGCTCGGCTACCCGGGCGGGCAGGAGATCGACCGGCTGGCACGCGAGGGCGACCCCGGCGCGTACGACTTCCCCGTCGCCCGTGTCCCGGGCCTCGACTTCTCCTTCTCCGGGCTGAAGACGGCGCTCCTCTACGCGACGCGCGACCTCGCGCCGGAAGAGCTGGCAGCGCGGCGGGCCGACCTCGCTGCGTCGTACCAGCGCGCCATCGTCCGGGCGCTCGTCGGCCGGGTGCAGGAAGCCGCGAAGCAGACGGGCGCGAGGACGATTGCGGTGGTGGGGGGCGTGGCGGCGAACTCCGAGCTCCGCGACTCCTTGCCGGGCGCGGCGCTCGCACCGCTCCCGCTTTGCACGGACAACGCCGCGATGATCGCCTCGGCGGGCCGTTTCGCCGACCCCGTCCCGTACCCCGGTTATCTTGGCCTCGATGCATACGCCTCGCGCTGAGCCGCGTCATGCCCTTCTGCTCGCGCTGCTCGTGGTCTCCGCGACGGCGGTTCTCCTCGCAACCGGCGGCAAGAGCGCAGGGCAGACGCCTGCGCCGCTGACCGCCGCGTCGGCGTGGCGCGGGCTCGTCGGGTCGCGCCCGCGCGTCGCGCCCGGACAGCGCGTGATCGTCGTCCTGAAGACGCCGTCGCTCGCGCAGCGCGTCGCGGCGGCGGGCGGGGTCGTCGGCACCCGCACGGAGCGCGTCTGGACGGCGACGGCGCTCTCGGCCCAGAAGCTGCTCGTCTCGCGGCTCGCGCTCTCGGGCGTGTCCGTCCATCCCGACTACAGCTTCGCGCGCGTGCTCAACGGCTTCTCGGCCGTGCTCGACCCGAGCGCGATCCCGCTGCTCGAACGTGATGAGGACGTCGTCGGGGTCTATCCCGTTCGCATCGCGTACCCGTCGACGATCTCGACGGACGTGCTGTCCCGCTCCGACTTCGGGCCGGGATCGGGGCATCGCCCCGAAATCGGGGTCTCGGGCGTCGACGGGCGAGGCGTGACGATCGCGCTGCTCGACACGGGAGTCGACCCCGCGGTTCCGTATCTCCGCGGCCGCATCCTCGACGGCATCGACGTGATCGGCGGCAACTCGGGCGCGCTCGCGGCGGCGCGGCCGGACGACTCGTCCCAGCTCGAGCGCCACGGCACGCAGATGGCGGGCCTGCTCGTCGGCGCCGGCGGGCCCTCCGGCCTCGCCGGCGTCGCCACCGGCGCCGCCGTCCTGCCGGTCCGCGTGGCCGGCTGGCAGCCGGACGCGTTCGGGCACTGGGCGATCTACGGGCGCAGCGATCAGATCATCGCCGGCCTCGACCGAGCCGTCGATCCGAACGACGACGGCGACGCGCACGACGCCGCCCGGGTGGCGCTCGTCGCCCTGGCGGAGCCGTTCGCAGGCTTCACGGACGGGCCGGAGGCCCGCGCGGCTGCCGGTGCGCTCGCGCTCGACACGCTCGTCGTGGCGCCGTCCGGCAACGACGGCGGCTCCGCAGCCGGTTACGGCGACATCGCCGGTCCCGGCGGGGCACCCGCGGCGCTCACCGTCGGCGCGCTCGATGCGCGCACCCAGGCGGACGAGGCCCGGATCGTCGTGCGCGCCGGGCTCGACACGGTGCTCGACGGGACGACTCTGCTCGCGGGCGCGGTGTCGCCGGGGAAGCGGCTCGACCTCGCCGTCGCCGTGCCGCGCGGCACGCTCGGCGGCACCAGGCTCACCGCGCCGCGGCTCACCGACTTCTTCACCCGCGCAGGCGGCAGCATCGTCGCGGGACGCGCAGCGCTCGTTCCGGTGGGCGCCTCGCCCGCGCCGGCCGCCGAGCGCGCGGCGGCGGCGGGCGCCGCCGCGGTGCTGCTCTACGGCGGGCGCGCACCGCTCCCTGCCGGCGGCCTCGGGCTCCAGGAGTCGGTGCCCGTTCCCGTCGTCTCCCTGCCGGCAAAAGCCGCGCACGCACTCCTCGCCCGCCTGGCGGCGGGCGGGACGGCCACCGTGTCGCTCGGATCGGCGCGCACCGTGCCCCTCGCCGACGAGGGGCGCGTGGCGAGCTTCTCGTCGTCGGGGCTCGCCTTCGACGGCCGTGTGAAGCCCGACCTCGTCGCGCCGGGCGTCGGGCTCGCGACGTCGGACCCCGGTGCGAACGCCGACGGCTCGCCGCGCTTCGTCACGGTGAACGGGTCGAGCGCGGCAGCGGCCACGGTCGCCGGTGCGGCGGCCCTGCTCGCGCAGGCCAGGCCGTCGCTCGGGGCAGACGCGCTCAAGGGCCTGCTTGTCGGCACCGCGCGGCAGGTGGAGGGGGACCCCGTCACCGCGCAGGGCGCCGGCAGCGTCGACGTCGGCGCCGCCGTCGCCGGCGAGATCGCCGCATCGCCCGCGACGCTCGCGCTCGGCCGCTCGAGCGGCGTGGGCTGGCGCGTCAAGGCGTCGCTCACGCTCACAAATCTCTCGACGCGGGCCGTTCGGACGACGATCGCCGTGCGGACGCAGGACGAGGGAGCCGCAGCGGTCGACTTCATCGTGCGACCCAACCGCGTGGTCCTGCATCCCGGCGAGAGCGTTCTCGTCCGCATCAACGCGCTCACCGCGTCGGCGCCGTCGGGAGGCTCCACGGCCGATGGCGCGATCGTCGCGAGCATCGACGGAGGTGGGGGCGTGCACGTGCCGTGGGCGATCGCGTTCGGCCCCGACCGCGTCGATCTGATCACCCGGGCGACGTTGTCGGCGTCGTCGTTCAAGGCGTCCGACGTCACACCGGCGCTGCTCTCCATCGACGCCGGCCGGGTCCTCGGCGTCGCGGGGCGGCCCGAGATCCGGCCGCTGCAGCTGCTCGACGTCGACCTGTGGCGTGCGGACGGCACGCGCGTCGGCCTGCTCGTTCGGCTTCGGGACGTGCTTCCAGGCCGCTACACCTTCGGGCTCACGGGCCGCGATCCCGCCGGGCAGCTGCTGCCGCCCGGCGGCTACGTCGTGAAGATCGTCGGCTACCCGGTCGAGGGGCGTCCGCTCAGCCGCCTCCGGTTGCCATTCACCCTCAAGTGAGCGTGCGTATACTCATCATGCAGTCCTGGATACCCCTGCTATGACGACAGTCGACGCACCCACCTCGCATCTTCGCGAGAACCCGTACGACATCGCGCGTGAGCAGCTCCAGCGCGTGGCGACGGTGTTCGACATCGACGCGAACCTCGTCCGCGTGCTCAGCGCATGCAAGAAGTCGGTTGAGGTCTCGATACCCGTCGGCTTGGACGACGGCTCGACGGCGGTCTTCAAGGGCTACCGCGTAACGCACAACGTCGCGCGTGGCCCCTCGAAGGGCGGCATCCGCTACCACCCGGACGTCACGCTCGACGAGGTGAAGGCCCTCGCGATGTGGATGACGTGGAAATGCGCGCTCATGGGGATCCCGTTCGGCGGCGCGAAGGGCGGCGTCATCTGCGACCCGAAGCAGCTCTCTCGCTCGGAGCTCGAGCGGATGACGCGCCGCTATACGAGCGAGATCATCAACGAGATCGGCCCGGAGAAGGACATCCCGGCGCCCGACGTCGGCACCGACGGCTCGGTGATGGCGTGGATCTTCGACACGTACTCGATGAACAAGGGACACTCGGTGCTCAGCGTCGTGACCGGCAAGCCGCTCGCGATCGGCGGCTCGCTCGGCCGGGAGGAGGCGACCGCGCGCGGCAGCCTGTATTGCATCCGGGATGCCGTCGCGAAGCAGGACCGGTCGATCGCCGGCATGCGGGCCGCCGTCCAGGGCTTCGGCAACGTCGGTAGCCACCTCGCGCTGTTCCTGCACCAGGAGGGCGCGATCGTCACCGCAATCTCGGACTCGACGACGGCGCTCTACAATCCGAAGGGCATCGACATCCCGGCGGCCTTCGCATACAAGCGCGAGCACCACACCCTCGCCGGCGTGCGTGACGCGGAGGCGATCACGAACGACGAGCTACTGCTCCTCGACGTCGACATCCTCGCGCCCTGCGCGCTCGAACAGGTGATCACGGAGCGCAACGCCGACAAGGTCAAGGCGTCGATCATCTGCGAAGGCGCCAACGGCCCCGTGACGCCGTCCGCCGACGCGATTCTCGAGGACCACGGCGTGCTGATCCTGCCGGACGTGCTCGCAAACGCCGGCGGCGTCGTCGTCTCCTACTTCGAGTGGGTGCAGGGCCTCCAGGAGTACTTCTGGAAGGAGTCCGAGGTGAACGCGAAGCTGAACGACATCGTCAGCCGCGCGTTCGAGGAGACCTGGGAGACGGCGCAGGCGCGCGGCGTGCCCATGCGGGTCGCGGCGTACGGCCTCGCGGTGCAGCGCGTCGCGGAAGCGACGATCACGCGTGGCATCTATCCGTAGCACCCCAGAGGTCGTCATCTACCACGCGCAGGACTGCCACCTCTGCGAGCGTGCGCTCGCGCAGGTCAGGGCGCTCCAGGCGGAGCTCGGCTTCCCCCTGCGCGAGGTGGACATCACCGGCGACGACGCGCTCGAGGCCGAATACCGCGAGTGGCTACCCGTCGTCGAGATCGACGGACGGCGGCGCTTCACGTATCACGTGCATGTCGAGTCGTTTCGCGAAGCAGTTGCACAAGCCAACGCCAAGTCGTAGCTGATACAACGGTCAGCGCTGTGACAAGCGCAACGAACGGAGGACGGGTGGCGGACCGCTTGACGGTTGGTGTCGCAGCCCGCCTGTCCCGGTACCTCCAGGTGCTGACACAGGCGCGGAAAATGGGAAAGACTCGCATCTCCTCGCAGGAGATTGCCGAGTACACCAACATCAACGCGACGCAGATCCGGCGCGACCTCTCGGCCTTCGGGAAGTTCGGCAAGCGCGGCGTCGGCTACAACATCGACTCGCTGCTCGGTGAGATCCGGAAGATCCTCCGGACGCAGGGCCAGCACAACATCGCGCTCATCGGCGCCGGCCGTCTCGGCCAGGCGATCGCCAGCTCGGCGATCTTCGCCGAGCACGGCATCAACATCGCGGCCGTCTTCGATACGGACCCGGAGAAGCTCGGACGGCCCGTCGGCCACGTCACGGTCAGCGAGTACGGACGTCTGCCCGAGCTCGTGCGCGACAAGAACATCATCGTCGGCGTGCTCGCCGTGCCGGCGGACGCAGCGCAGAACGCTGCGGACGACCTCGTCGCCGCCGGCGTGAAGATCATCTTCAACTACTCGGAGGCGCTGCTCGAGACGCCCGCGGACGTGACGGTGCACACCTCGAATCCTGCCGTCGAGCTCCTCTACGCGCTCTACTTTCATCTCACGTAAATAGGCTGCGCCTCGTGCGCATCCTCCTCTGGCACGGCTACCTGCTCGGCGGCACCGGCTCGAATGTCTACACGCGCGCACTCGCTCGGGAGTGGAGCCGCGTGGGGCACGAGGTGGTCGTGGTGTGCCAGGAGCGGCACCCGGAGCTCTACGACCTCGGCGGCGCGCAGGTCGTGGTGCCGGGCCTGCCCGGGGGGCTGCTGCCGGTGTTCGTCCTCGACGAGTACGAAGGCCTAAACGCGAAGCTGCTCCAGGACTTCGCTCCCGCCGAGCTCGACGCGTACGTCGACGCGAATGCGACGGCGCTCCGCGAGCTCCTGCCGGCCGACGTCGTGTTCGCGAACCACGTGCTGCTCGGTGGAGCCGTCGGGGCTGCCTCGGGCGCGCCGTTCGCGGTGAAGGCGCACGGCTCCGAGCTCGAGTACTCGATGCGCGGCAACGAGCGGCTATCCCGTTGGGGCGCCGAGGTACTCGGCGGGGCGCAGGCGGTGTATGTCGGGTCGGAGCACATCCGCGGGGTCCTCGAGGACGTCGTCGGTCACGTCGACCGCGTGCACGAGGTGCCGCCCGGAGTCGACATCGACGAGTTCGCGCCTGCGTCGCGCGACGCCGCGCTCGCTGCGCTGATCGACGAGTCGCGCCGCGATCGGGTCGACGGCGGCGAGCGCCATCCCGATTCCCGCAACGCTGAGCGCTTCGCGCAGTTCTTCGCCGACGAGGCGCCGACCGTCCTCTACTTCGGCAAGCTGATCGAGAACAAGGGTGTCCAGGTGCTGTTCGAGGCGATGGAGGGGCTCGACGCCCGCGCCGTGATCGTCGGGTTCGGCGACTACCGCGAGACGCTCGAGGCGCAGGCGCCGCCGGGAACGCTCTTCACCGGCGCGCTCGAGCACCGGCATCTCGTGCATCTGCTGCCGCTCGTCGAGGTCGCCGTCGTCCCTTCCATCTTCCCGGAGGCGTTCGGGATGGTGGCCGCCGAGGCAGCGGCCGCGGGCGTGCCGCCCGTCGTCGCGGACCACTCCGGCCTCGCCGAGGTCGCGGCGGTGATCGCTCGTGCGTATCCGGACGATCGGAGCGGCCTCGTCTCGTTCCCGACCGGCGACGCCGGCGCGCTGCGTGAGCGCCTGCGCGCGCTGCTCGAGCTGCCGATGGCCGAGCGCCGCGGGCTCGGGCTCGCCGCGCGCGCCGCGGTGGAGCAGAACTGGAGCTGGCCCCGTGTGGCCGAACGCTTGCTCGAGCCTTTCGCCGTCTGATGGCATCAGCCATCTAGTGTTCCGGCCGTGGGCGAGGAGCAGAAGGTCGGCTACGAAGAGCTGCTCGCGGCGTCGCGCGCGGCCTTCGAGGCGTCGACGGACTTCACCGTCGCGGTCGAGGAGGAGTTCGCCGTGCTCGAGCCGGCGACCCTCGAGCTCGTCAACCGGTTCGAGGAGCTCCAGCAGGCGGCGCAGGGAACGGAGCTCGAGCCGCACCTCGTCGGCGAGCTGATCGCCTCCGAGGTCGAGGTGCACACCGGCCGCTGCGAGACCTTCGCCGAGGCGGCCGAGAAGCTGGGAGAGCGGCGCGCACAGCTGCGCACGCTCGCCGACGGAGTCGGCGTCGGCCTCTCGGCGACCGGGACGCATCCGTGGAGCCGCTGGCAGGATCAGCGCATCATCGACACGCCGCACTACCGTCGCAACGACGAGCTGTTGCGCTACGTCGTCTGGCGCAACAACTCCTTCGGCCTTCACGTGCACGTCGGGATCAACGGCCCGGACCGCGCGATCAAGGTCGCGAGCGCGCTGCGGAACTACCTGCCGGAGCTGCTGGCGTTCTCGGCCAGCTCGCCCTTCGTGGAGGGTGTGTTCACGCACCTCCATTCGGCGAGGACGCAGATCTTCACACGCATGTTCCCGCGCTGCGGGATTCCGGACGCCTTCACGGGCTGGCAGGAGTGGGAGTCGTACGTTCGCTTCCTCTACGAGACTGGCTCCGTCTCGGAGCACACGCAGATCTGGTGGAGCGTCCGGCCGCATCTCGCGTTCCCCACCGTCGAGATCCGGATCTGCGACGCGCAGCCGGACGTCGGCGAGGCGCGCTCGCTCGCGGCCCTCTGCTACTCGCTGACGGCGCGCATCGCGCGTGCGCTCGACGAGGGTGAGCCGCTCCCCGACTGGCCGCACCGGCTCCTCGAGGAGAACCTGTGGCGCGCCCTGCGCTGTGGGCTCTCGGGCGAGCTGATCGATTTCGAGCGCGGCGAGCCGATCTCGGCGCGCGCCCGGCTCGAGCAGCTGCTCGCGTGGGTTCAGCCGGTCGCCGAGGAGCTCGGCGCGGCGCACTGGCTCGCGATTCCCGAGCGCAATGCCGCGGAGCGGCAGATCGCACGCCAGGCGGAGGGGGCGTCGATCGAGGAGATCTTCGCCGAGCAGGTTCGGGCCGGTGAGCGAGTCTCCGGCTGAGCCCCCGGCGCCGCAGGCTGAGCCGCCGCCGCCGCAGGCTGGGCCGCCGCCGCAGCCTGGACCGACAGCCGAGCAGCTCGTCGAGGAGCTGCGCAAGGCCAAGGTCTCCGACCTGCTCGTGCACACGAGCTCGATGCTCGCGTCGCTCGCCTTCGGCAAGCTCGCGCCGGACGTGGGCGATCTCGAGCAGGCCCGCCTCGCGATCGACGCCCTGAAGGCCCTCGGCCCGCTGCTCGACGAGGGGCCGAAGCGCGACGTCCAGCAGGTGGTGGCGAACCTCCAGCTCGCCTACGTGGAGGCTGCAAAGCCCCAGGCCGAGCCGTAGAGCACGGGAGGCCGACAGCGGTCGGTTGGGACGTCGGCCGCCCCGTCCCGAGCGGTCACGGCTCGTGACTGTCACCAGACGTGACCGCGTGGGCCACGTCACACACCTGGTACGGGGCGGGGCTCTACGGGGCAAGTCACGCACCTGGTACCGGACGGGGCCGTGGGGGACGCCCGTCGTGCACCCGGTCGGGTTCCCCCAGCATCGTCCCGGGCAGACACGGCTCGTGACTGTCACCGGACGGGGCTCTGTGGGCCAGTCGTCGCTCGCTTGTGACGCGGCCGAAACGGCCAGATCTGATACAAACCTGCGCGCGCCGGGGGTTTCCCCGGGCCACTTTGTGACGCGCTCGACTCGATCAAGGGGAGCCCTGAACGTATGAGCTTTTTCAGTGACCACGCAGTGTTGTTCGCACTGCTCTGTGCCGGTGCGGCAGTCGTGTACGGCCTCTATCTCACGGCCTGGCTGCTGCGTCAGCCCGCCGGCACGGAGCGCATGCAGGAGATCTCGCGCGCCGTCCAGGAGGGCGCCGCGGCCTATCTGCGCCGCCAGTACGTCACGATCGCCGGCGTTGCGGTCGTCCCGTTCCTCCTGCTCGGCTTCTACAACAAGCTCGGGTGGGGAACTGCCGTCGGCTTCCTGATCGGCGCCTTGCTCTCGTCGGCCGCCGGCTTCATCGGGATGAACGTCGCCGTGCGGTCGAACATGCGCACGGCGGAGGCGGCCCGCTCGGGCCTCTCGCCGGCGCTCAACGTCGCGTTCCGCGCGGGCTCGGTCACGGGCCTCCTCGTCGTCGGCCTCGGGCTGCTCGGCGTCGCGGGCTACTACTGGGCGCTGACGGGCTGGCTCGGCCACCTGCCGCACACGGCGATCAAGGACCTGCTCGGCCTCGCCTTCGGCGGCTCGCTCATCTCCGTCTTCGCGCGTCTCGGCGGCGGCATCTTCACGAAGGCCGCCGACGTCGGCGCCGATCTGGTCGGCAAGCTCGAGGCCGGTATCCCGGAGGACGATCCGCGCAACCCGGCCGTGATCGCCGACAACGTCGGCGACAACGTCGGGGACTGCGCCGGGATGGCGGCCGACCTGTTCGAGACGTACGCCGTCACCGCGGTCGCCGTGATGCTGCTCGGCATCACCGGCGGGGCGGCAACCACCGGCACGCATCTCTGGCTGTTCCCACTCGCGATCGGCGGCCTCTCGATCCTGACGTCGATCGTCGGCACGGCCTTCGCGCGCGTCCGTGAGAACGGCAACGTGATGAACGCGCTCTACCGCAGCGTGCTCGTCGCGACGGTGCTGAGCGCGATCGGCTTCATCCCGATGACGATGGCGTTCGACACGAGCGGCAGGTTCAGCTTCTGGCACCTCTACCTCGCTGCGCTCATCGGCCTCGTCGTCACGTTCCTGCTCGTCGGCATCACCGAGTACTACACCGGCACGCGCTGGAATCCCGTGAAGGCGATCGCGGACGCGTCGGAGACCGGCCACGCGACGAACATCATCGAGGGCCTCGCCATCGGCATGCAGGCCACGGCGCTGCCGGTGATCGTCATCGCCGCCGGCATCCTGATCGCGAACCACGTCGCGGGCCTCTACGGCATCGGCGTCGCGGTCATGGCGCAGCTCTCGATGACCGGCCTGATCGTCGCGCTCGATGCGTACGGGCCCGTCACCGACAACGCGGGCGGTATCGCCGAGATGGCGGACCTGCCTCCCGAGGTGCGCGGGATCACCGACGCGCTCGACGCCGTCGGCAACACGACGAAGGCCGTCACGAAGGGCTACGCGATCGGTTCGGCCGCGCTCGCCGCGCTCGTCCTGTTCGGCTCGTACGCCGACGGTCTCAGGGAGCAGGGGCTGCCGACCCGGTTCGACCTCTCGAACGCCTGGGTGATCGCCGGCCTCCTCATCGGCGGCCTCATGCCGTTCCTGTTCGCGTCGCTCGCCATGCAGGCGGTCGGCCGGGTCGGCGGTGAGGTCGTCTTGGAGGTGCGCCGCCAGTTCCGCGAGATCCCCGGGATCATGGAGGGGACGACGCGGCCCGAGTACGGCCGCGCGATCGACATCGTCACGAAGTCCGCCCTGCGCAGCATGCTGCTGCCCGCGCTCGTGCCGATCGGCTTCCCGATCATCGTCGGGATCATCAGCGCGCAGATGCTCGGAGGCCTGCTCATCGGCACGATCGTCACCGGCCTCTTCCTCGCGATCTCGATGACCGCAGGCGGCGGCGCCTGGGACAACGCGAAGAAGACGATCGAGGACGGCGCGCACGGCGGCAAGGGCTCCGACGCGCACAACGCCTCGATCACAGGCGACACGGTCGGCGATCCCTACAAGGACACTGCCGGCCCCGCGATCAACCCGATGATCAAGATCGCCAACATCGTCGCGATCCTGATCATTCCGCTGATCATCTCGATTCACGGCTAGCGCAGACCACCACATCGGGCCCGGCACCGCGGCTGCGGTGCCGGGCCCGAGCCTTCCGAGCGGAGTACGGTTCTGCCATGAGCCGCGCGCGCACTGCACGGTCGTCGGGAGAGCTCGCGGTCGGGCTGCTCGCGAGCGCCGGCGCGGTCGTGTTCGTCACCGCGGCGATCGCGGAGTTGAAGGCGTACGTCCCGGTCCTGAGCCTCGGCGTGCTCTACGTCTTCGCTGTGCTCCCCGTCGCCGTGCTCTGGGGGATCGGCCTCGCGACGCTCGTGTCGGTTGCGAGCATGCTGGCCTTCAACTGGTTCTTCCTGCCTCCGACGCACACGCTTCAGCTCAGCGACGGTGCGAACTGGCTCGCGCTCGCCGTATACCTCGTGACGGCGATTGTCGTGAGCGCGCTCGCGGCGCGTGCCCGCCGGCGGGCAGAGCTCGCGGAGCTACGTGAACGCGAAGCCGCTGCGATGGCGGAGGAAGTGCTCGAGGCCGAGGCGCTCCGGCGGAGCGACGCCATCAAGACCGCCGTTCTGCACGCCGTCTCGCACGACCTGCGCTCCCCGTTGACGGCGATCGTGGCCGCGGCATCCGGTCTCGCCAATCCTGAGCTGCGTCTCGCGGACGAAGATCGCGTCGAGCTCGTCACCACTATCCGGAGTGAGGCGGACCGTCTCAACCGCATCGTCGGGAACCTGCTCGACCTGTCGCGCCTCGAGAGCGGAGTCGCGGCCCCGCATCCGGAGCTCTGGCCGGCGGAGGAGCTCGTCGAGCGGGTGGTCGAGCAGCTCGGGCCGGACGCCGAGCGAGTGGTGGTCGACGTCGACGCCGACGCGCCGCCCGTCCGGGTCGATGCGGTGCAGATCGAGCGCGTACTCGTGAACTTGCTGGACAATGCATTGAAGTTCTCGCCGCCCGGCTCGCCGGTGCACGTACGTGCGGACGAGCGCGACGGGGAGCTGCTCCTCCACGTGGTCGACCAGGGGCCGGGAGTCGCGGCCGGAGAGCGCGAAGCCGTCTTCGAGCCGTTTCGACGCGGCCACGGCGCCACGGTTCGCGGCGCGGGGCTCGGTCTGGCGATCGCCCGCGGCTTCTCGGAGGCGAACGGCGCGCGGGTCTGGGCCGAGGACGATCCGTGGGGAGGTCACTTCGTGCTTGCCCTGCCCGCGGCGGAGCGAACGCCGGTTTCGGCATGAGTCGCATCCTCGTCGTCGACGACGAGCCGCAGATCCTCCGCGCGCTCCAGATGAGCCTGCGCGGCGCCGGCTACGACGTCGACACGGCTTCGACGGGCGCGCAGGCCCTGACCGCGGCCGCGGTGCAACCGCCCGATGCCGTGATCCTCGATCTCGTCCTTCCCGACCAGCGTGGCACCGACGTGTGCAGGGAGCTGCGCACCTGGAGCACCGTGCCGGTCATCGTCCTCTCCGTCGTCGGCGACGAGAGCGAGAAGGTGGCGGCGCTCGACGCCGGCGCCGACGACTACGTGACGAAGCCGTTCGGCGTCGACGAGTTGCTCGCGCGGCTCCGCGCGGCGCTCCGGCGGGTGGACGGCGAGAGCGAGCCCGTCCGCGAGGTCGGCGAGATCCGGGTGGACCTCGCGGGACGTGAGGTGACGTTCGGCGGACGTCCCGTGCAGCTGACTCCGCACGAGTTCAGGTTGCTGAGCCTCCTCGTGCGGAACGAGGGCAAGCTCCTCACCCGCAAGACGATCCTCGAGGAGGTGTGGGGACACGCGTATGCCGACGAGTCCCACTACCTGCACGTGTACGTCTCGCAGCTACGCCGGAAGCTCGAGCCGGAGTCCGCGCGGCCGCGCTACATCCTCACGGAGCCGGGCGTCGGCTACCGACTCGTCGATCCGAGCCGGCGCGCGTCTTGAGGCGTTCTTGAGACGCAGGGCGCGAACCCTGAGTACGGCCTGAGCCGCACCCGGCGTACGTTCGGAGGGTGGCAACAGTCGCTCGCGCTCCGATCGTTCTCGATCTCCCTCGTCCGGGCCGCGCCGCCCTGCCGTTCGTGCTCCTTTGCGTCGCCGCGCTCGGCTTCGAGGCCGACCGGCGTCTGCCGTGGATCGTCGGCCTGCTTGCCGCAGGGTCGTTCGGTGGCGCCGCGGCGCTGCGCGCCTACCGGGCGCGGCGCGAGCTCGAGGCCATCCGCCGGACCGTCGACCGGCTGATCGTCCTCGAGCCGCACAGCTCGGAGACCTCGCCCCTCGTGCGCTGGCGCTGCCTGGAGCTGACCGCGCCGGCCTACCGGAAGAGCGTCGCCCGCGAGGTGGAACGCGTGCTTTCAATGCTCGATCCCGGCTCGCTGCCGGGTGCGTCGCCGCTGCGCCGGCCGGCGGCGCGGCGCTGCGATGACCTCCTGCAGCTCCTCTCCGCGACACTCGCGAGTGACCACCCCGTCACCGCTCGCGGCGTGCTCCTCGCGCGCCAGTTCCTGCGCGATCCGGGCAGCCCGCTCTTTTCCGACGAGTCGGAGCACCTCCTGCCGCGCGCGCTCAAGCGCGTGCTGGGTGCACTGGAGACGTGACAGCGCTCGACGAGCAGGAAGTACTCGAGCCCAGCCGGTCCGTCCGGCGCCTCTTCGTCGGCCGTCCCATGCGGACCGGCCAGATGGACGAGACGCTGCTGCCGAAGACGCTCGCGCTCCCGATCTTCGCGTCCGACCCGCTCTCCTCCGTCGCGTACGCGACCGAATCGGCGCTCGTCGTGCTCGTCGCCGCGTCGGCGGCCGCCGCCCGGCTCGTCTTTCCGATCGCGATCGCGATCGCGGCGCTGCTCGCGATCGTCATCCTGTCCTACCGGCAGACGGTTCGCGCCTACGAGACGAGTGGCGGCGCATACATCGTCGCCCGCGAGAACCTCGGCGTGCTGCCTAGCCTCACCGCGGCCGCCGCGCTGCTCACCGACTACGTCCTAACGGTCGCCGTGTCGATCTCCGCCGGGATCTTCGCGATCACGTCGTTCGCGCCGTCGCTCGTGAATCACAAGGTCGGCCTGTCGCTCGCGTGCCTCCTGCTGATCGTGCTTGCCAACCTGCGCGGCGTGCGCGAGTCGGGGATCCTCTTCGCTCTGCCGACGTACGCCTTCGTCACCGCGGTCGGCACGCTCGTAATCGTCGGCCTCGTCGAGCTCGCGACCGGCCACGCGCACCGCGCCGTCGTGCCGCACGCGCTCCCCGTCGGAACCAGTGCGGTGACGCTCTTCGTGCTGCTGCGCGCGTTCTCGTCGGGGTCGACGGCGCTGACGGGAGTGGAGGCGATCGCGAACGGCGTCAACGCGTTCCGCCATCCGCAGGGCAAGAACGCGGCGAAGACGCTTGCCGCACTCGGGGCGATCGCGATCGCGCTCTTCGTCGGCGTGTCGTTTCTCGCGGTGCACATACATGCGCGGCCGAGCTCCACGAACTCCATCGTGTCGCAGATCGCGCGGGCGATCTTCCCTGCGGGCTCGTTCGGCGGCTTCATGTACTACGTCGTGCAGGGGCTGACGCTGCTCGTGCTGATCCTCGCGGCGAACACGTCGTTCCAGGGTTTCCCGCGCCTTTCGGCGCTGCTCGCGCGCGACAGCTTTGTGCCGCGGCAGTTCCTGAACCTCGGCGACCGCCTCGTGTTCTCGAACGGCGTCGTCGTTCTCGCGGGACTCGCAGCGCTGCTGCTCTGGATCTACGGCGCGAACACGAACAGTCTCATTCACCTGTACGTGATCGGGGTGTTCACGGCGTTCACGCTCTCGCAGGCCGGGATGGTCCGGTACTGGTGGCGCCGGCGCGAGCCGAGATGGCGGGGACGTGCCGCGGTCAATGCGCTCGGTGCGACGGCGACGGCGGTCGTGACGCTCATCGTCGTCTACACGAAGTTCGGCGAGGGAGCATGGCTCGTGACGGTCGCGATCCCGGTGCTCGTCCTCGGGATGCTGGGGATCAGGCGGCACTACCGCCGGCTCGCGCGGCGGCTCACCGCCGGCGCCGCCGCGGTGGTCGCCGCGCCGCCGGCGCAGAACACGACGCTCCTGATCGTCGAGTCGCTCGACCGCGCAACCGACGAGGCGCTCTGGTTTGCACGCGCCATCTCACCCGACCGGCTCCGCGCCGTGCACGTGCCGCAGCGCGGAACCGATCCGGGGATCCGGCCGCGCTGGTTCCGCCGCGTCGGTGGTGAGCCCCCGCTCGAGGCGCTCGAGCCGGCGGGCGGCATGACCGACGCGATCCTCGAGCAGGTCTGGAGACTGCCGCGCGGCGAGTCGCACTTCGTCACCGTCGTCGTCCCAGAGGCGTTCCGGTCGGAGTCGATCATCGAGCAGCTGAGGCGCCCGCGCGAGCTGGCGCTCAAGCTGCGCCTGCTCGCCGAGCCCGGGGTCGTCGTCGCGGACGTCCCGGTGGTCGAGGCACGGAGCCGGCCGACGCCCGAGCGGCTGATCGTGCGCGTGCTCGTCGCGGGGATCAGCGCCGCGTCGATGCGGGCCGTGAACTACGCGCAGACGCTCGGGATCGCGGACACGCGCGCCGTCCATTTCGCTTTCAGCCGCGAGGACGGCCGGGCGATCAGCGCCGACTGGGCCGTGCACGGCCCGCGGGTGCCGCTCGACCTCGACGACGCTCCCTACCGCGATTTCGGCCCGCCGCTCCTCGGCTACCTGCGGGGGCTCACCGCGGACGAGGGCACGGCGGTGCTGGTGATCATGCCCGAGCTCGTCGTGCGCGGCTGGCGCCGGATCCTGCACAACGAGCGGGCGCTCTACGTGAAGCGCCTCCTGCTCTTCGAGCCGGGCATCATCCTCGCCAGCGTTCCGTACCAGCTGCTCCGCTAGAGATCCTGCAAGGCGTCTAGAGTCGTCCGGTGCCCCGCCGGCGGCAGCAACAGGGACTCGAGCGCGTTCTCGGAGCGAACGCGCTCTTTGCGACCGCATACGGCAACGTCGGGTCGTCGATCTACTACGCGCTCGGGCTGACCGCGAGCATCGCGCTCGGGATGACGCCGCTCGTGTTCATCATCAGCGGGCTCATCTTCGCGGCCACCGCGGCGACCTACGCCGAGGGAACGGTCCGGTATCCGGAAGCCGGCGGCTCGTCGTCCTTTGCGCGCCACGCCTTCAACGAGCTCGTGTCGTTCGGAGCGGCGTGGGCGCAGATGCTCAATTACGTGATCACCGTCGCCATCTCGGTGATCTTCGTGCCGCACTACCTGTCGATCTTCTGGGCACCGCTGCGCACGACGCCGTGGGACGTGATCGTCGGCATCGGCGTCACCTGGCTGCTTGTTGGGCTGAACATCGTCGGGATCAAGGAGGCGGCGAGCCTCAACGTGCTCCTCGCCGTGCTCGACTTCGCGACGCAGCTGCTGCTCGTCGGGCTCGGGTTCGTTCTGATCTTCTCGACACACGTCATCACGAGCAACATCCACTTCGGGGTCGCGCCGACGTGGTCGAACTTCGCGCTCGCGATTCCTGTGGCGATGATCGCGTACACCGGGATCGAAACCGTGTCGAACCTCGCCGAGGAGGCACGTGACCCTGTGCGCTCGGTGCCGCGTGCGATCTCGTGGGTCGCGATCGCGGTGTTCGCGATCTATTTCACCCTGCCCTGGGTCGCGCTCTCGGCCATGCCGGTCGTGAAGGAGGGCGGCAAGTACGTCACGCAGCTCGGCCAGAACCCGCCGCACGGCTTCAAGAACGACCCGGTGCTCGGCCTCGTCCAGAACCTCGGGCTGCACGGCTTCGTCCTGAACGCGGCGAAGATCTACGTGGGGCTCCTCGCGGCGACGATCCTCTTCATCGCGACGAACGCCGGGGTGATCGGCGCCTCGCGCATCACCTATTCCATGGCTTCCTACCGGCAACTTCCCGAGGCCTTTCGCCGGCTGCATCCAAAGCTGAAGACGCCGTGGCTCTCGCTCGTCGTCTTCGCCGGGATAGCGCCCACGCTGTTCCTGCTTTCCGGGCAGGTCGACTTCCTCGGGCGCATGTACGCGTTCGGGGCGATGCTCTCGTTCACGATCGCGCACTTGGCAGTCACGGCGCTTCGCGCGAAGAAGGCCGAGGCCGACGAGCAACCGTGGCGCGCCCGGCCGAGCATTCGCTTCCGCGGCGTCGACTGGCCGGTGTTCGCGGTCGTCGGCGCGCTCGGAACCGGGTCGGCATGGCTCGTCGTCGTCGTGCAGGACGCGCCAACCCGGTATGCGGGGCTCGCCTGGCTGGCGGTCGGGTTCGTCTTCTACGTGCTCTACCGGCGTCACGCCGGCGCGCCGCTGCGGCAGACGGTGCGCGCCCCGGTCGTGATCATGCCGGGCAGCCTCGAGTACCGGAACATCCTCGTCCCGATAACTCCCGGCTACCCCTCGGGCGAGGCGATGCAGGTCGCGTGCCGGCTCGCAGGCGAGCGCCGCGCGTCGATCATCGCCGAGACGGTGATCGAGGTGCCGCTCGAGCTCCCGCTCGACGCGTACCTGCCCGAGCGGGTCGAGGAGGCAAATGACCGGCTCGACGAGGCGAGCGCGATCGGCGAGCTCTACGGCGTGCGTGTCACCGAGCGCATCGTGCGTGCGCGCAACGCGGGCCGCGCGATCGTCGACGAGGCGACGCGCCGCGGCTCGGAGATCATCGTCATGGGTGGGCCGCGGCGGGTGCGGCTCGCCTCCGGCCGGCGCGCGATCTTCGGCGACACGGTCGACTTCGTCTTGAAGCACGCTCCCTGCCGCGTGATGGTTGCCGCCTCGAAGGACGCAGCGAATTGAACGCGAGGCTCTATCGCCGGATCGCGGCGCTGCTCGCGCTCTCGATCGCGGTGCTCGGCTTCGGGCTCCTGGTGTCGACGGCCCTGCACGGCGGCGGCACGAGCGGCTATCTGATCGGAGCGATGTTCGTCGCTCTCGGATCGGGTCGCCTCTACCTCCTGAGGAGGCGCCGGTAGATGGCCCGCAAGCTCCCGCAGCTGCAGCGCGTGCTCGACGCGCCGGCCCTCGCGTCCGTCGCGTACGGCGAGATCGCGTCGTCGATCTACTTCGCGCTCGGCATCATCGCGCTGCACGCGCTCGGCCTGACCCCGCTCGTGCTCGGCGTCGTCGGCTTGCTGTTCCTCATCGTCGCGCTCTCGTACGCCGAGGGCACGGCGTCGATTCGCGAGACGGGCGGAGCGGCAACGTTCGTCCGGTTCGCCGTCAACGACTTCGCGGGCTTTCTGACCGGGTGGGCGCTCTTTCTCGACTACCTGATCGTGATCGCGCTCTCGGCACTGTTTTTCCCGCACTACCTCGGCCTCGCACTCGGCATCGACGTGATCGCACGTCACCCCGGCGACGTCATCGCGGCGTGCGTGCTGATCACGCTCATCGGTGTGTGGCGCCTCACGCGGCGGACGAAGCTCTACACCTTCGGGATCGCGGTGGCGCTGCTCGATCTCGTCACGCAGGTGCTGCTCGTGCTGCTCGGCTTCGCCCTCCTGTTCTCCGGGAGCGCGCTCACGCGCGGCCTGTCGCTCGGCACGTCGCCCTCGTGGCACGCCATCCTGTTCGCCCTGCCGCTCGCGATGCTCGCCTACACGGGCCTCGAGACCGTCGCCAACCTGGCCGAGGAGGTCAGGCGGCCGGGGCGCGACCTGCCGCTCAGCCTCTTCAGCGCGATCTCCGGCGTCGTCGTGATCTACGTGCTGATCGCGCTCGTCGGGCTCTCGGCTTTCCCCGCCCCGAACGGGACAACCGCGCTCGGCACCGACTGGCTGCGATCGCCCCTGATGGGCATCGTGTCGGCGGTGCAGCTGCATGTGCCGCACTGGTCCGGCAAGGTCCTGCGCGTCTACGTCGGGCTCACCGGCGCCCTCGTGCTGCTGTCGGCGGCGACGACGTCGATCTCCGGCTTCGGCAGGCTCGCGTACTCCCTCGGCGAGCACGGCCAGCTGCCGCGCGTGTTCGGGCGCCTGCACCGGCGCACGCTCGTCTCGCCGGAGTCGGTCGTGGCGGCGTGCGTGATCGCGATCGCGCTGCTGCTCGGCACTTCGTTTCTCACGAACCCCGTGACGTTCCTCGCGAGCCTCTTCAGTTTCGGCGTCCTGCTCGCCTTCACCGCCGCGCAGCTTGCGGTCGTGCGGCTGCGCCGGACACAGCCGGATCTCCCGCGCCCCTTCCGGGTGCCGCTCAACGTCCGCATCCGCGGCGTCGCCGTGCCGGTCCCGTCGCTCGTCGGCGCCTTCCTCACGGCGAGCGTGTTCGTCGTCTCGATGGCGACGCACATCGGCGCGCGCTACGGCGGTCCGGTGTGGCTCCTCGTCGGGCTCGTTGTCTACCTGCGCGTGCGCCGCTCGAAGGGAGCGGGCCTCCTCGAGCACGTGGTCTCGGCGGACGAGCACGTGCTGCCGCCGGAGGCGGTGTTCTCGCGGATCCTCGTGCCGATGAAGCTGGGGGAGATCGGCGAGGAGATGGTCGCGACGGCGGTCAAGCTCGCCGAGGACGGCCGGGCGGTGGTGGAGGCCGTGTTCGTGATCAAAGTGCCGCTCGACGAGCCGCTCGACGCGCCGCTCGTCGAG
This sequence comes from Gaiellaceae bacterium, assembly GCA_036564885.1. Taxonomy (GTDB): domain Bacteria; phylum Actinomycetota; class Thermoleophilia; order Gaiellales; family Gaiellaceae; genus Palsa-739. The sequence continues at coordinate 20,570 of DATCOE010000163.1, forward strand.
TTCGAGGAGCAGGCCGCCGCCTCACTCGCCGAAGCCGCCGCGCTCGGCCGCGACCACCACGTCGAGGTCGTTTGCCGGACGGTGAGGGCCCGCTCGATCGGCGACGCGATCGTCGAGGCCGCCGCGGAGAGCGGGTCCGACCTGATCGTCCTCGGCTCGTCGCCACGCTGGCGGCGTCAGTCGCGCTTCTTCTCGCCGACCGTCGACCACGTCCTGCGCAAGGCGTCGGCCGAGGTGCTGATCGTCGCCTTCCCGCGGGGCGTGCTCGAGGACACGTGAGAGCTTCAGACCGCGCTACGCTGCATCCGCTATGAAGGCGCTCGTCATCGGTTGCGGCAGAGTTGGCTCGACCATCGCGCTCAACCTCCACGGGGAGGGTTGGGACGTGGTCGTGGTCGACGAGAACGAGGATGCCCTCTCGCGCCTCGGGGAATCGTGGCGGGGTGCGTTCGTCGTCGGGCACGGCATGGACACCGATCTGCTGCGTGAGGCCGGGATCGAGGATGCCGACGCCGTCGTCGCCGCCACCGACGGCGACAACACGAACATCGTCATCGGCCAGGTCGCGCAGAAGCGCTTCGACATCAGCTGCGTCGTCGTGCGCGTGCTCGATCCGGCGCGCGCCGACTTCTATGCGGCGCGCGGCATGCGCACCGTCTGTCCGACGTCGACCGCCATCGACGTGTTGATGGAGACCATCCGCACCTGCGACGTCCCCCGCGTAGAGGTCCTCTGATGTACGTGATCGTCGCCGGCGGCGGCAAGGTCGGCGCGAACGTCGCGCGCACGCTCCTCCGCATCGGCCAGGAGGTGACCTTGATCGAGCAGCGCCGAGACCGCTTCGAGCGCCTCGAGGACGAGTTCGAGCATCAGGTGCAGCGCGGCGACGCGACTGAGCTCTTCGTGCTCGAGCGGGCCGGGATCACGCGCCCGCCGGACATCGTGCTCGCACTGACCGGCGACGACGAGGACAACATGGTCATCTGCCAGCTCGCGAGGGAGAAGTACCTCGTCCCGAAGGTGATCGCGCGCGTGAACGACCCGCGCAACCAGGCGCACTTCGACCTGCTCGGCATCTCCCCGACGATCTGTGCGACGTCGAGCATCATGGCCCTCGTCGAGCACGAGGTGCCGGAGCACGACCTCATCCACCTGCTCGAGCTGCGCAAGGAAAACCTCGAGATCGTCGAGGTGCAGATCGACAGGGACTCGCCGGTGGCGGGGAAACGCGTCGAAGGCCTCAAGTTGCCCGAGGGTGCGCGGCTGATCTCGGTCATGCGCGACGGACAGGCGGAGATCGCGGTGGGGTCGACGACGCTCCAGGCCGGCGACCAGGTGCTGGCGATTCTCGAGCCCGGCAAGGAAGACGAGCTCCGCCGGGTTTTGCTCAACCGTTAAGAGGGGCAAGCTTCTTCTGGTGTTCGGCGTCTTAGCCTTCGTGAGCAGGAATCGCGTCGCCGCGATCGTGACCGTCGGCATCGTGCTCGGGCTCGGCCTGTTCACCGGCGAAGCCTCCGGCGTTGCAGGTGCGGCGGCCGGTAACGACTGGACGCGCTTCGGCTGGTCGGCCGCTCGCACCAGCGCGCCGACCTTCGCCCCGGGGATCACCGCAGCGAACGTGCGAGGGCTCACGCGCCAGCAGGTCCAGCTCGATGGTACGGCGGACTCGTCGCCCATCTACCTGCACGCGGTGCAGGCCGGCGGCGGCCTGCACGACGTCTTCTTCGTCACGACGACGTACGGCAAGACGGTTGCGGTCGACGCAGCGAACGGAAGCGTGCTCTGGCGGTTCACGCCACCCGGGTACTCGTCGTGGGCCGGCAGCGCACAGATCACGACGGCGACGCCCGTCGCCGATCCCGGCCGCACGTCGATCTACGCGGCCGCGCCGGACGGAAAGATCTACAAGCTTGCGGTCGCCGACGGTCATGCTCTCTGGAGCGTCTCGATTACGAAGCTCCCTTCGCGCGAGAAGATCGCCGCCTCGCTCAACTACGTCAAGGGCCGCGTGATCGCGACGACCGGCGGCTACTTCGGCGACGCGCCGCCCTACCAGGGGCATGTGGCGGTGATCGACGGTGCGAGCGGAAAGCTTCTGCAGATCTGGAACTCCCTCTGCAGCAACCGCCACGAGCTCATCGATCCCTCGAGCTGCCCGTCGAGCGACTCAGCCATTTGGGGGCGTGCGGGCGCCGTCGTCGATCCTGCGAGCGGTGCTCTCCTCGTCGCGACCGGTAACGCCACCTGGGACGGTCACACGAACTGGGGCGACGCGACCCTTGTGCTCACGCCGGGCGCAACGCAGCTGATCGGCAACTACACGCCCACGAACACCGCCGAGCTCAATTCCAGTGACGCGGATCTCGGCTCGACGTCGCCCGTCATCCTCGGCCCGACCTTCGTGGCGCAAGGCGGCAAGGACGGAATCATCCGCCTGTTGAGCCGTAAGCGAATGGCGGGCGCCGCGCCGCACAAGGGCGGTGAGCTGCAGACGGTTCCCACGCCGTCGGGCACCGACCTCTTCACGGCGCCGGCGGTTTGGCATTCGACGGCGACGTGGATGTTTGCCGGCGACAACGGCGGTACGGCGGGGTATGTCTTCAAGAACGGCCGCCTTCGGATCGCCTGGCGCAACCGAACCGGCGGGACGAGCCCGATCGTCGCCGGCGGTCTCGTCTGGGTGTACTCGCCCGGCGGCGGGCTGTACGTCTACCGGCCGACGACCGGTGCGCTCGTGACGCGTCTGGACGCTGGGTCCGGCCACTGGAACAGCCCGATCGTCGTGGACGGCCGCGTAGCGCTCCCCGAGGGGAACGCGAACGACCACCAGACGTCCGGCGTGCTCGACATCTGGCGCCTGCATTGACGGCGCGCGCCGTGCCCGGCGTCTTGGCGTTCGTGAGCAAGAACCGTCTCGCTCTGCTCGCGGTCTCGACGACCGCCCTCGCGCTCGGCCTCTGGGTGGGAGCGGCGTCCGGCGCCCGCGACACGGCGCATGCCCTCTCGTTCCAGCAGGTCGCGAGCGGCCTGGCATCGCCGGTCGACGTCGCGTCAGCGCCCGGCGACCCGTCGACGCTGTACGTCGTCGAGCAGCAGGGCACGATCAAGATCGTCGAGGGCGGCCAGGTCACCGGCACCTTCCTCGACATCCGCAGCCGGGTTCGCAGCGGCGGAGAGCAGGGGCTCCTCTCGGTCGCGTTCCATCCGGCGTACGCGCAGAACCATCGCTTCTACGTCGACTACACCGACACGAACGGCGACACCCGCGTCGTCGAGTTCACGTCCGCGAACGGCGTCGGCCGGCCCGGCAGCGCGCGGGAGCTCCTCTTCGTCCACCAGCCGTACGCGAACCACAACGGCGGCCAGCTGCAGTTCGACACGTCGGGCTATCTCTATGTCGGCATGGGCGACGGCGGCTCGGGCGGGGATCCGGACAATCGCGCGCAGAACCTCAAGTCGCGCCTCGGCAAGCTTCTGCGCATCAACCCGACCCGCGCCGGCTCCGTGTGGCAGATCGTCGGCTTCGGGCTGCGGAACCCGTGGCGGTTCTCCTTCGACCGGAAGACCGGCGACCTCTGGATCGGTGACGTCGGCCAGAACACCTGGGAGGAGGTCGACTACCGCGCGGCGGCGCGCATCGGGAAGCTCGCCAACTACGGCTGGAGCCGCTTCGAGGGGCGCTCCACGTACAACCCCGGGAAGCCGCTCGTGCACGAGGGCGACCTCGTCGGCCCGCAGTGGGTGTACTCGCACTCCGACGGCTGCTCGATCACCGGCGGGTACGTCTATCGCGGCTCGAGCATGCCGGCCGCCGCAGGCCGCTACTTCTTCGGCGACTACTGCAGCGGCACGATCTGGTCGTTCAAGGCCGGCAAGGGCCGCGCGTCCGTTCCGTCGGCGCTGGGGAAGATCGCGAACCTCTCGTCGTTCGGCGAGGACGCGAACGGCGAGCTCTACGCCGTCAGCACCGACGGGACGCTCTTCGCCCTGCGCGTATAGGTCGTCAACGAGGGCGGCCGCCAGCCCGACTTGCGTCGCGGAGCGGAACTTGTTCCGCGCAGCAGTGACGCGCCCGGCCGCGAGCAGCAAAGAAGGGGGCCCACGGGGGAAACATGGTTTCCCCCGTGAAGCGAGGGAGCGAAGCGACCTACGCGCCGTAGACCGCTGCGGCCGCGCCGAGCTCGTCACGGGTGTGGACGACGGTCGCTCCGTCGCCGAGAGCCGCCAGCACCTCGTCGAGCGTGCCGACCACCTCCACGCGCCGCGACGCGCCGACGTGGGCAAGAGCGATGTCGGCGAGCTCGCGCGGCGCATCCGTGAAGACGCCGATGCGCGCGCCCGCGGCCTGGAGGCGGCGGAGGACCGCCCCGGTGTCGCCGTGCGGCCTGAAGTAGACCGGCCCGCGGTCGGCGGCGAAGCGCTCCAGCAGAGGACGCCAGTCGCCCAGCCGCTCGTCGAGCAGTGCTGCGGCCTCGATGCGATCGTGCGGCACGTCGAGTGAGACCTGCGTCCGCCTCGCGGCGTCGTCGAGCCAGTCCTGCCAGAGCGGCCGGGTGTCGGCGAGAACCGAGTCGAGAGCGAGGGCGAGAGCGTGCACCGGACACGATGCTAGACTCGCGCCCTCAAACCGGCGAGCGGTAAGGGAACTCCGGTGCAAAGCCGGGACGGTCCCGCCGCTGTAAGGGGAGACGCTTCCCCACCACGTGCCACTGGGCGTACGAAGCTCGGGAAGGCGGTGGGGGAGGGCGCCCCGAGTCAGAAGACCTGTCGCTCGCCGCGCAACCCGAACCCCTCGCGGAAGGAGGATTCGACATGCTTCGCCGTTCTCTCGTTCTCGTCGCCGTGCTCGTTGCGGCTCTCGCGGTGGCGCCCTTTGCCGCAGCCGCAGTCGTGCACATCCGGGTCGAAGGAAAGACCGTCACCATCTTCGGTCCCGACGAGCCGCGCGTCTCTGCGGCCACGCCGCTCGAAGCGCTCCAGGCGGCATCGCGCGCCGCCGAGTTCTACGTGCACGTCACCTCTTCGTCGTTCGGCAACTACGTCGACCAGGTCGGCTTCTATGGCGGCTCCGGGTCGGCCGGCTGGGTGTTCAAGGTGAACGGTGTCTCGCCGCCCGTCGGCGCCGACCAGGTGCAGCTGAAGGACGGCGACGTCGTCGAGTGGTACTACGCGACGTTCGGACCGACCGGCGGGCCGCCGACACTAATGTTGAAGCGGGCGGCGATCAATTGCTTCGCCGCGACGGGCTTCGACGACACGGGTACGCAGAAGGTGCCGTCCGGCCTCGTCTTCCACGTGGACGGCCGCACGATCCCGGCCGCCGCCGGCCACATCTGCTTCACGCACCCGTACGGGCCCGTCTGGGCGAGCGCGCCCGGCGCCGTGCGCTCGAACCGGCTGCCGTGATCCGGGCCGCTCTCGTCGCCGTCGCCGCCGCCGCGCTCCTTACGGGGTGCGGCGGCGGCGGCGCGGGGCATGGTACGGCGACCCTCTGGCTGACGCGCGACGAGGGGAAGACCGTGCTGCTCGTGCGCCCGGTGCCTGCGGGCGAGAGCGTGCTGCAGGCGCTCGAGCGCTCGGCGAAGATCTCGACGCGCTACGGCGGGCGCTTCGTCCAGTCGGTGAACGGGCTCTCCGGCTCGATCGGGTCGCGTCACGACTGGTTCTACTACGTCAACGGCATCGAAGGCGACCGCAGCGGCGCCGACTTCCAGCTGCGTGACGGCGACATCGCCTGGTGGGACTACCGCGACTGGGGCAGAGCGGGGATGAGCGTGCCGGCCGTCGTCGGCGCGTTCCCCGAGCCCTTCGTGCACGGGTTCGACGGGAAGACGCGCCCGACGATCGTGCTCGGCCCGAAGACCGCTGCAGTGCGGCGCATCGCGCGGCTCGTGCGCGCGACGCAGATCGTGCCGGCCGCGACCACGCGGGTGCGAAGCGACGTGAACACGCTCACGATCCAGCCTGCGGCCGCGACGAGCTTCACCGCCGAATGGCATGACGGAACGGCGCACTTCGTGTTCTCCGGCGATCCGGAGCGCCTGCTGGCGGATCCGGCCCTCTACCGTCACCGCTACCGCGTCCCGTGAGACCGACCGCTGCCGCTCTGTTGCTCGCAGGCGTGTCCGCCGGCGCGCTGCTCGCGCACCGGCTGCCGGCGCTCGGTGCGCTCGTGGCGCTGCTCCTCCTCGTGTGCCTCAGCGCGGGGCGGCGCTCGAAGCCGTATCTGTGGGGGACGGTGTACAGCGCAGGCTTTGTGTTTCTCCTCTCGCCCTTTCTCCAGTCGACCGGGTATCACGAGCTCTGGACCGGCCCGCGCGTGCCCGTACTCGGCACGCTCGACGTCACGACCGAGGAGCTGCAGCTCGCGGGACTGAACGCGTTGCGGCTGGCGGCGGTGGGCCTCGCGTTTGCGGTGTACGCGCTGCTGCTCGACCACGACCGCCTCATCGCGGCGGCGACGGCGCGGCGCTCCGTGCTCGCGGCCGCGCTCGCAACGAGGCTCGTGCCGACGCTGGAACGTGACGCCCGAGGGCTCGTCGAAGCGCTGCGCGGGCGCGGGCTTGCGCCGCAGGGGTTGCACGGTCACGCTGCGCTCCTGTCGCCCTTGCTCTCCGGCTCGCTCGAACGCGGCCTCAACCTCGCGGAGGCGATGGAGGCGCGCGGCTTCGGCCGTCCGGGTCGCACGCGCGTCCCGGCCCCGCCGTGGCGCGCACCGGATGCGGCCGCCGTCGTCGGAGCGATCGTCGCGGTCGTCGCGGGGGCGCTGTGGCTCTAGCGTCGCTCACCGGCCTCTCCTTCTCGTATCCCGACGGCGGACTCGCGCTCGACGACGTGACGCTGTCGGTCGAGCCGGGAGAGGTGCTGCTGCTGCTCGGGCCGTCGGGCTCGGGAAAGTCGACCGTGTTGCGCGCCCTCGCAGGGCTCGTCCCGTGGTTCCACGGCGGGCGGTTCGAGGGCCGCGTCGAGGTAGCTGGTCGCGACACGCGCCGCACGCGCCCCGCCGAGCTGGCCGGCACCGTGGCCACCGTCTTCCAGGACCCCGAGGACCAGGTCGTGCTCGGCCGCGTGGAGGCAGAGGTCGCGTTCGGGCTCGAGAACGTCGGCACCCCGCCGCGCGAGATCGCGCCGCGCGTGGCGGATGCACTCGAAGCAGTCGGCGCGTCGCACCTCGCGGGTCGCCGGGTCACGGAGCTCTCCGGCGGTGAGCTGCAGCGCGTGTGTCTCGCCTCCGCATTTGCACTCGCGCCGCAGCTCCTGCTCCTCGACGAGCCGACGTCGCAGCTCGACCCGGAAGGGGCCGAGGCGTTCTTCGAGCGCGCGCTCGAAGCCGGCGCCGCGGTCGTCCTCTCCGAGCAGCGTCCGTGGCTCGCCCTCCCGCACGCGGATCGCGTCGTCTTCCTGGACGGTGGGCGCGTGCTGCTCGACGCGCCGCGGGACGACGCGCTGACCTGGCTCGAGGAGCACCGTCCGGCGTGGGCAACCGAGCCTCGTAACAGTCTGTTACAAGCCCAGCGAGCGACGGAGGACAGCGCTCCCAGCGGTCTCTCCCTGCCAAGTAACAGTCTGTTACAAGGCGAGGGGGAGGTCGTCTGCCGGGTGGAGCGGGCGAGCTACGCGTACGGCGACGGCCCGGTCGCGCTCGACGGCGTCTCCATCGAGCTCCGGCGCGGCGAGATCGTCGCGCTCACCGGGCCGAACGGCTCGGGGAAGTCGACACTGGCGAAGCTCGCCGCCGGGCTGCTCGAGCTGCACGCGGGCAGCATCACGCGCACGGGACGCGCGACGTTCCTGCTCCAGGATCCGGGCCGCTACCTCGCGCGCGAGCGGGCGGGGGAAGAAGTGGAGCTCGGCGCCGACGCCGAGCGCGCGCGCCGTGCGCTCGCGGACGTCGGGCTCGCAGGCTACGAGGATCGACACCCGCGCGACCTCTCGAGCGGGGAGCGCGAGCGGCTCGCCCTTGCGACCGTGCTCGTCACCGAGCCCGACCTGCTCGTGCTCGACGAGCCGACGCGCGGCATCGATCCCGAGCGCAAGGCGCAGCTCGCGGAGCTGCTGCGCGAGCAGGCTCACTCGCGCGCCACGCTCGTCGTGACGCACGACCGGTGGTTCGCACGATCCGTCGCCGACCGCGAGGTGTCTCTCGCGCCGGAACGGGAGGCGGTGCATGCGTAGCCGCGTCGCCCGGATCGCATTCCTCGCGTCGCTGGCCGGCGCGAGCGCCGTCGCCTTTGCGACGCACGCGTCGGCGCTCGCGCTGCTGCTCGCCGCGATCGCGCTGCTCGCCGGCGCAGCGACGTGGCTCGACGGCGGGCCGCAGTCGGCGAAGGAGATCACCGTGATCGCGACGCTTGCAGCGGCGGCCGCCGCCGGGCGGGTGCTGATGGCGCCCGTGCCCGATGTTCAGCCGGTGACGGTGATCGTCGTCGCAACCGGAGTCGCTCTCGGCGTACGCGCGGGCATCGGAGTCGGCGCGGCCGCGGCCTTCGTCTCGAACTTCTTCCTCGGCCAGGGTCTCTGGACGCCGTGGCAGATGCTCGCGTGGGCAGGCTGCGGCGCGGTCGGCGCTCTGGCTGCCCCGCTGCTACGCAAGCGCATTCCGTTCGCGATCGCGTGTTGCCTCCTCGGCTTCGCCTTCGGCTTCGTCCTCGACGTCTGGAACTGGTACGGCTTCTATCCGCACACCTGGCCGTCGTTCCTCGCACGGCAGGCGACCGGGCTGCCCTTCGACGTCGCGCACGCCACCGGGAACCTCGTGCTCGCGCTTGCCGCCGGCCCCGAGCTGCGCAGGCTGCTCGAGCGGTACGGCCGCAGATTGAAGACGGAGGTCATATGGGCGTGAAGCTCGTCGTCCTCGCGGCGGCGACCGTGCTCTCGTTCGTGCAGGGGCGCGTGCAGCCCGACGGCGGCTACGCCGAGCCCGCGGGACATTCGACCGTCGGCCTGACCGCGACCGCCGTGCTCGCCTTGCATTCAGCGGGAGCGCCTGTCCCTGACCCGGCGCGCGCGTATCTGCAGGCGCACGAGCAGGGCCTCACGCCCACGGAGGTCGAGCTCTCGGTGATGGCCGAGGCGGTGACCGGCGGCGTCTCGCCGGGGCTGCTCGAGTCGTTGCACGCACTCGAGCGTTCGTCGGGGGCCGTCGGTTCGGCGGTCAACTCGACCGTGTGGGGGATGCTCGCGCTCCGGCAGGCGGGCGAGCCCGTCTCGCCGCAGACCGTGCGCTTCGTAGCGCGCGCGCAGGCCCGGAGCGGAGGTTTCCCCTGGGCGGCCGGTCTGCCGCCCGACACCGACGACACGGCCGCAGCCGTGCAGGGGCTCGTCGCGTCGGGCGTGCATGGCACGTCGATCGCGCGGGCGCTGGCCTACCTCCGGAAGCGGCAGCGGCCCGACGGCGGCTTCGAGCTGCAGCCAGGCGCCGGCTCGAACGTGCAGTCGACGTCGTGGGCGATCCAGGCCTTCGTCGCAGCCGGAGCGAAGGCGCCCGCGGCGGCGTTCCGGTTCCTCCAGCACATGCGGCGGTCCGACGGGAGCCTTCGCTACTCACCGCGCTACGCGACGACTCCCCTGTGGGTCTCCGGGCAGGCGCTCCCTGCGCTGGCGCGCCGATCGTTCCCCCTGCGCTAGCTTCCGGCGATGAAGCCTGACGCCGTCGCACGTGCGGAGCGCATCCTCGGCACCGAAGCCAAGAACTGGGCGCGTGTCGTCAGCCGCGGCTATTCGGTCAACGAGCACTGGACCGTGGGCTTCGCCGACGGCAGCCGCGCGTTCCTCAAGCTCGCGAGCGTCGACCCGGGCCCGCAGTGGGTCCGCGACGAGCGCCGTGTGTTCGAATGCGTCGACGGATCGTTCATGCCGCTCCTCCTCGGCTTCGAGGACGGCGACCGTCCGCTGCTCATCCTCGAGGACATGCTCCCGGACGCACGCTGGCCGCCGCCGTGGCAACCGGGCGACATCGACGCGGTGCTCGCCGCGCTGAACGAGGTCGCATCGGCGCCGCTCTCGGGCGAGCTGCCGCGGCTCGCGGAGGGCGCCGTGTCGGGATGGAAGGACGTCGCCGAGGACCCGGCGCCGTTCCTCGGGCTTCGGATCGTCACGGCCGAGTGGCTCGAGCGCTCGCTGCCCGCACTGCTCGAGGCGTCCGACCCGGCGCTGCTCGACGGCGGCTCGCTCGTGCACTGCGACGTGCGCAGCGACAACCTCTGCCTGCGCGGCGGTCGCGCTGTGCTGCTCGACTGGAATCACGCGCGCGTCGGCAACCCCGCGTTCGACGTCGCCTTCTGGCTGCCGAGCCTCGCGCTCGAGGGAGGGCCCGACCCGGCGACGTTCGGTGTCGACGAGCTCGCCGTGTTCGTCGCCGGCTTCTTCGCGGCGCAGGCGGGCCTGCCCGCGCCCGAGGGCGCACCGCGCGTGCGCAGCTTCCAGCGCGCGCAGCTCGAGGTGGCGCTGCCGTGGGCGTGCTCGGCGCTCGGACTGCCGATAAAGTAAGCGGCGGCGCGACTGCGCCGCCTATGACCAACTGACGATCAGACTGATCTGTTTGCGGCTCGTTCTCGTCAGGAGGTCCACCCTTTGCGTTCGCTCGGCACCCTCGCCGCCGCCGGCGTCACGAAATCGCACGGAGCACACGTCGTCCTCGCGGACGTCGACCTCGTCGTGCCGCCGCGTGCGCGGATCGGCCTCGTCGGGCCGAACGGTGCGGGCAAGTCGACCCTGTTGCACCTGCTCGGCGGGCTGGACGCCGCGGACGGCGGCACAATCCGGCGCAACCCGCCGACGCTCGCCGTCGGCCACCTGCCGCAGGAGCGGGATCCCCTGCCGGACGAGACGCTGCGCGGCTATCTCGCCCGCCGCACGGGCGTCGGCGCGGCCGCGGAGCGGATGGACGGGCTCGCGGCCCGGCTGCGGATAGAGCCCGAGTTGGCGACGCTCTACTCGGAGGCGCTCGACGCGTACCTCGAACGCGGCGGCGCCGACTTCGACGCGCGCGCGTTGGCCACTCTCTCTGATCTCGGGTTGGGAGCCGAGCTCGAGCGCCCGCTCTTGGGCCTCTCCGGCGGCGAGGCGGCGAGGGCGGCGCTCGCCTCGATTCTCCTCAGCCGCTTCGACGTGCTCCTGCTCGACGAGCCCACCAACGACCTCGACTTCGCCGGGCTCGCGCGCCTCGAGGAGTTCCTCACGGGCTTCGACGGCTCGGCGGTGATCGTCTCGCACGACCGCGCCTTCCTCGATCGCACGGTCACACGCATCGTCGAGCTCGACGAGTGGACGCACGGTGCGCGCGAGTACGCCGGCGGCTGGAGCGAGTACGAGGCCGAGCGCGAGCGGCGGCGCGCCCGCCACTACGAGCGCTGGGAGGGCTACGTCTCCGAGCGGGAGCGTGTCGAGGAGCAGGCGCAGCGCATGCAGCGCTGGGAGGACCGCGGCTACGGGCAGGGCCGCAAGAAGAAGAAGTCGAAGGACGTGAAGAAGGCGTTCGCGAAGAAGCTCGACCGCCTGAAAGCCGTCGAGAAGCCGTATGAGCCGTGGGAGCTGCGCCTCGGCCTCGCAGCGGCCGCGCGCAGCGGGGACGTCGTCGTGCGGCTCGAGCGCGCCGAGGTCGCGCGGGGCGCATTCCGTCTCGGCCCGCTCGATCTCGAGGTGAGCTGGGGCGAACGGCTCGCGATCACCGGCCCGAACGGCAGCGGGAAGACGACGCTGCTCGACGCGCTGCTCGGGCGGCTGCCCCTCGAGGCGGGCACGCGCTGGGCCGGCCCCGGTGTCGTCTTCGGCGACCTCGAGCAGCGGCGAGCGACCTTCGCCGACGCCGAGCCGCTGCTCGACGAGTTCGTGCGCGAGAGCGGGCGCGTCGTCGAGGAAGCGCGCACGCTGCTCGCGAAGTTCGACCTCGGCGCGGACGACGTCCTCCGGGCGGGCGGCTCGCTCTCGCCGGGCGAGCGGACACGTGCGGTGCTCGCCCTCCTCTCGGCTCGAGGCGTCAACTGCCTCGTGCTCGACGAGCCGACGAACCATCTCGACGTCGAAGCGATCGAGGAGCTCGAGCGTGCGCTTCTTGGCTACGACGGGACGGTGCTGCTCGTCACGCACGACCGCCTGTTCTTGGAACGCGTCGGCGCGACGAGGACGATCGCGCTCTAGAGTTGGTCGCCTTGGCGACCGCTTCCATCCTCACGATCGGGAACGAGCTCGTCTCCGGTGACGTGCCGAACACGAACGGCTCGTGGCTGGCGAAGCGCCTCGCGCCCCTGGGCGTCTCCGTACGGACGCTCACAGCGCTGCCCGACGAGATCGAGCAGATCGCCGAGTTCGTGCGCGACGAGGCGGCGCGGGTCGACTTCCTGCTCGTCACGGGAGGCCTCGGCGGCACGCCGGACGACCTCACGCGCGAGGCGATCGCGCACGCGTTCGGCGTCGAGCAGGTCGAGCAGGCGGACGTCGCCGCCGACCTGCGCGCCCGCTTCACGCGCGATCCCGACTATGCCGCACGCTGGGCGCAGCTGCCCGCCGGAAGCCGGCCGCTGCGAAATCCGGTGGGAGGCGCACCCGGGTTCGCGATCGAGAACGTCTACGTCCTGCCGGGCCTGCCCTCGGAGATGGAGGCGATGTTCGACGCGATCTCGGAGGAATTCAGGCGTGGCAGTCCGATCGGGGCGTGGCGGCGCGTGTATCGAACCCGCGAGAGCGAGATCGCGCCCGCGCTGATCGAGGCGGGCGAGCGCTGGCCCGGCGCGCTCATCGGGTCGTACCCGAGCTTCAACCCCGACGGGCCACACGTCGAGGTGGTCGTGAAGTCGAGCGACCCCGACGAGCTCCGCGAAGCGTCCGAATGGCTCGAGGCGGAGCTTCAGCGCTCGGCGAACAACGCCGCCGACGGCAGGTAGAACGCCGCGATCGCGAGCGTTTACAGGAGCGCGGGCGCGAGCTCGCGGCCGATCAGCCGCACCGGCTCGAGATCCGTGTGCAGGAGGTGCTGCAGCATCACGCGCTCGCAGCCCGCCTGCTCGTACTCGCGCAGCCGGGACGCCACCTCGCCGACCGAACCGATCACCGCGCGCTCTGCGAAGGCGGCGGCCCAGTCGTCGAAGCCGACATCGCGCGGAGCGCGCCTGTAGAGCTCGTGCGCCCGCTCGAGGGCCTCGTCGCGCGTCGAGCCGATGAGGCAGCCGGTCATCGTCGAGAACCGCATCGTCACGGGGTCGCGGCCGATGCGCTCGCACGCGGCCGCCACCTTGCCGCGGATCGCGGCGAAGCCCTCCGGCGAGACGAACGGCGTGTTGTACTCGTCCGCGAAGCGCGCGGCGGGATCGGCCGTCCCGCGGGTGCCGCTGCCGCCGACAATCAGGGGCGGGCGCGGCCGCTGGACGGGCTTCGGGAGGCCGGGCGCGTCTTCGAGCGTGTAGTGCTCGCCCCGGAAGGCGACGCGCTTCTCCGTCCAGAGCCGGCTGACGATCTCGAGCTGCTCGGCGAACATCGCCATCCGGACCGGGGTCTCGGGGAACGGAAAGCCGAAGGCGCGGTGCTCGCGCTCCATCCAGCCGGCGCCGAGCCCCAGCTCGATCCGCCCGCCCGAGACGTGATCGGCGGTCGCGGCCACGTTGGCGAGCAGCGCCGGCGGGCGGAAGGTGGCGGGGGAGACGAGCGTCCCGAGGCGGAGCGTCGTCGTGCGCGCCGCGAGCGCGGCGATCGTCGTCCAGGCATCGTGCGCGACGTTGCCGTCCTCGTTCCCCTGCGAGATGTAGTGGTCGGAGCGGAAGAGCGTCTCGACGCCGTGCTCCTCGCAGGCTGCGGCCAGGGCGCACCAGTGCTCCCAGGTGACGCCTTCCTGCCCCTCGATCATCAGCGCGACGCGCATCGAGTGGCGATTCTACGACGGGGTCAGACCCGGAGACGTGTCCACAGCGAGGTGTGGGGTGCCACCTCTCTCTCCTCGTATCGGACGGGGCTCTGCCGGACATGTCGGGTGCCTGGCACCGGACGGGGCTCTGCCGGACACCTGTCGGGCAGAGGGTCAGACCCCGGGACGTGTCCGGCGAAGCCGCGGAGCCTCGCCGCTATCCTCGAATCGTGGCCGCGACGACGCCGGAGACGTACCTCGAAGACCTGAATCCGGCCCAGCGGGAGGCCGTGCTGACCACCGAGGGGCCGCTGCTCGTGATCGCAGGAGCCGGCTCCGGCAAGACGCGGGTGCTGACGCGCCGCATCGCGCACCTGCTCGCCGCGGTCGGCGCGAAACCGCCCGAGATCCTCGCGATCACGTTCACGAACAAGGCGGCTGCGGAGATGCGTGAGCGCGTCGAGCACCTCGTCGGCCCACCCGCGCGCGCGTGCTGGGTGATGACGTTCCATGCCGCGTGCGGCCGCATCCTGCGTCGCGAGGCACAGCGGCTCGGTTACAAGTCGAACTTCACGATCTACGACACGGCCGACCAGCTCCGGCTCGTGAAGCAGTGCCTGGAGGAGCTCGAGCGCGACCCGAAGCGCTTCACACCGCGCGGGATCCTCTCGCAGATCTCGAACGCGAAGAACCAGCTGATCGGGCCGGTCGAGTACGCGTCGCGCGTCGCGAGCTTCTACGACCAGACGGTCGCCGACGCGTACGAGCTGTACCAGAAGCGCCTATTCGCGGCAAACGCCGTCGACTTCGACGACATGCTCTATCTCACCGTCGACGTGCTCGAGCGATTCCCCGAGGCGCGCGAGAAGTGGCAGAAGGCGTTCCGGTACGTCCTCGTCGACGAGTACCAGGACACGAACCACGCGCAGTACCGCTTTCTGCAGCTGCTCGCCGAGAAGCACTCGAACGTGTTCGCCGTCGGCGACCCCGATCAGTCGATCTATGCGTTCCGGGGCGCCGACATCCGCAACGTGCTCGAGTTCGAGCGCGACTTCCCGGGTGCCCGCTCGATCGCGCTCGAGCAGAACTACCGCTCGACGAACAACATCCTCGAGGCGGCGAACGCCGTCATCCGGCACAACCGCGAGCGCAAGGACAAGAATCTCTGGTCGGAGCTCGGCGACGGCGATCCCGTACGCGTGATCGAGGTGGAGGACGAGCACTCGGAGGCGCGCTATGTCGCGGCGGAGATCGCGCTGCTCGTCGAGCAGGGCTATTCCGGGCGCGAGATCGCGGTTTTCTACCGCACGAACGCGCAGAGCCGCGTGCTCGAGGACGTGCTCGTGCGGCAGGGCATCGCCTACCAGGTGATCGGCGGGCCACGCTTCTACGAGCGCGCCGAGGTCAAGGATCTCGTCGCCTACCTCCAGGTGATCGACAATCCGTTCGACGCCCTGTCGCTCCTGCGGATCGCGAACCGGCCGCGCCGGGGCATCGGCGGCTCGACGCTCTCCCGGCTGATGACGTTTGCCGACCAGGCGGAGATCACCCTGTGGGAGGCGATGGACCGCGCCGAGCAGGCCGGCGTCGGCACCGCGCCGCAGAAGGCGCTCGCATCGTTCCGGACGATGATCCAGTCGCTGATGTCGGCCGCGCAGGAGCTCGAGGTGCCCGAGCTGATCGAGCGGGTGCTCGAACGGTCGGGCACCGTCGAGGCGCTCGAGGCGGAGCGGACGATCGAGTCGCAGGGGCGCATCGAGAACCTCCAGGAGCTCGTCTCGCTCGCGCGCGAGTGGCAGGAGCAGAACACCGAGCCGACCCTTTCGTCGTTCCTCCAGGAGGTCTCGCTCTACTCCGACCAGGACACGATCCGCGGCGAGTCGTCGCTCGTGACGCTGATGACCCTCCACAACGCGAAGGGCCTCGAGTACCGGGCGGTCTACCTGATCGGCATGGAGGAGGGGATCTTCCCGCACTCCCGCTCGATCGAGGAGCAGGGAGTCGAGGAGGAGCGGAGGCTGGCGTACGTCGGCATGACGCGGGCGATGGAGCGGCTCACGCTCATGCACGCGTCGTCGCGGATGCTCTACGGCGGCCGCTCGTACAACCTGCCGTCGCGGTTCCTCGACGAGCTGCCGGAGCGGCACGTGGAGCGTGAGCGCCTCCGGCCGGCGTCCTGGTCGAGCTACGGAACGCCTGCCAAGAGCCAGGTTCCGACCGTGGCGAACGTGCCCTCGCTCTCGACCGGCGACTCGGTCAAGCACGGCACGCTCGGCGAGGGGGTCGTCCTGCGCATGGAGGCCGGAGGGGTCGTGGTCGTGCGGTTTGCGGGCGACGGATCCGAGCGGCGGCTCATGCTCGACTACGCGCCGCTCGAAAAGCTCTAGCCGGGATCTATCCGCGCATCACCTGATGGGCGTGAGTAGTTCCCCGTAGACCACGTTCAGGCGCGGCCCCGATGACCGCCCTCCCTGGCGAGGCGAGCATGCACCCCATGTACCTGATCCCGAAAAGGAGCTTTTCGATGAGAAGATTCCGCATCTCGCTCGTGGCCGTCGTGGTCGCAGCGCTCGCTGCGGCGACTGCAGCCTCCGCGCTGGCGCCGAAGAACGTGCCGTTCAGCGCGAAGTACTCCGGCCAGGCCTCGACGAAGGTCACCGGCGACGTGGCCGCGATCTCCGCGACCGGCACGGGCACGGGCACGCTGATCGGCGCGGGCAAGATCACGGGCGCCGGCACCGGCGACTCGAGCCAGCAGCCGTGCGTCCCGTTCGGCGGCACCGGCTCGATGACCGGCGCGCATGGCTTGGTCGCCTTCAAGCTCACCTCCGGGGCGAGCGGCTGCGGCGACGAGGGCGGTCACGTCTTCAGCATCAAGGGCTACGTAACGGTCACCAGGGCCACCGGCAAGCTCCTCAAGGCCAAGGGGACTCTCAAGTTCACAGGCATCTACAACCGTGATGACGGCACCTTCTCGGTGAAGTTCACCGGAACCCTCAAGAAGTAACCGACGCCGGGAGAAAGAGGAGACAACGATGAAGAAGCTCACGATTCTCGTCGCCGCGCTCGCCGCGTTTGCGGCAGTCACGGCGACGGCAAGGGCAGCAGATCCTCTGCCGTTCCCGGCGCCCCAGATCAAGCAGGTGTTCATCGCGACCCAGACGGTTCTGCCCGACGGGACGATGAGCAACTACTTCGCACCGGGCAGCACGGTCGTCTTCCGCTCGTACGCGGTCGACCCGCAGTCGCGGTCGATCGTCGCGGCGAAGATGGTCAAGTACTTCTACGTCTCGATTCCGGGTCAGCCGACCGTGAAGTTCAAGTACGACGCGTCCGCTCCGGGCGCCTCGAAGGGCCTGCCCTGGACGGCGACCTGGACCGTCCCCTCTACATTCCCGCAGGGAACCGTGGCATTCAAGGTCCTGCTCAGGCTGACGAGTAAGCGGCAGGGCCAGTTCGTGCAGATGCCGGTCTCCTCGGCGATGCTGACGATCTTGAACTCCCCGCCGGCGGCCATCTCGCCGGGTCTGAACGCGGGCGCAGCAGGCGTCGCGCAGTCCGGCAAGCTCGACCTGTCGCTCTACGTCGACACCGTCGCGGGCACGCGGCCGGTCGGCGTCCCGGCGCGGCAGATCGGCTGCTCGCAGACGAACGTCTACAAGCGCGGCGAGCAGATCGTCGTGCGG
>DATCOE010000164.1:0-3813 GCA_036564885.1 Gaiellaceae bacterium
GCTCTCGGATCCCCGGGCGCTCGACCTGCGCAAGCGCGAGCGCGGCCCGGGCGAGCGCGAGCGCCGCGACCCGCGCCTGATGCTCAACCTCTTGCTCTCGGCGCTCGACCCCTAGCACCGGGCGCCCCGCCCTTACCGACACGTCTGGCGGCAGCCACCGTGACAAGAGTGCAAGAACATTGCGCCAAAATTGGTCAGAAGCCTGCAGCTGCGGACGGTGGTCGCCACCCTGGAGGACGCGAATCCGCTTCGGATCGACGTCCCCGGCGGCCGTTCACGGCTGGGCGGTGCCGCGACGAGCTCTCAGTTCACGAGCGCGAGCACTTCGGCGCCGTAGCGCTCGAGCTTCACCGGGCCGACGCCCGGGAGCGCCGCGAGGTCGCGCAGCGTCTGGGGGCGGGTGCGCGCGATCGCGTCGAGCGTCTTGTTGTCGAAGACGACATACGGCGGCACCTCGTCCTCCTCCGCACGCGCGCGCCGCCACACGGCGAGCTCGTGGTAGAGCCCGTCCGAGCCGGCGGTCGGCACGAACTTTCCCTTCTTCGCAGGCTTGGGGTCACCGACCGCCTTCGGCACAGCCACGCCGAGCTCCGCCAGAAAGCGGCTGGCGGTCGCCGACCACGTCAGCCAGAGGACGCGCTTCGCGCGCGTCATGCCGACGTACAGGAGCCGACGCTCCTCCGCGATCTCCGCCGCCGTGCGCGCCTGGCGTGACGGCAGCTCCTTCTCCTCGAGCCGTGGCAGGAAGACAGCGTCGAACTCGAGTCCCTTCGCCCGGTGCAGCGTCAGCAGATGGACGCCCTTTGCCGAGTCGCCGCCCGGGTCGAACCGGCGCCGCAGGTCCTCGACGAACGCGACCGCGTCCCCGTCGAAGACCTCGGCAAGCGCGACGAGCCGCGCGAGGTCGGTCTGGCGGACGAGCTCGCGGTCACCGAGCTTGTCGGGCAACTGCGGCAGCCAGCCCGCCTCGACCGCCGCGGCCCGCACCGCCTCCTCCGCGTCGACGCCGGCGAGTCGCTCCAGCCGCCGCACGATGCGCCGTGCCGCGTCGCGCTGCAGCAGCGACGCCCCCTGGAACGGGACGTGCGCCTCGTGCAGGAGCTCCTCGAAGTCGGTCAGGCGCGCGTTCGTGCGGCAGAGGATCGCCACCTCTTCGAGCGGCGCCCCGAGCTTGCGGATCGCAGCGACGATCTCGCGGCCCTCCGCCTCGGGCGTCGCGAAGGGACGCACGACGGGCGCGGGACCATCGTCGAGCGTGGGCCGCAGCACCTTCTCGGCGCCGCCGAGCTTCGGCACGAGGCGGTTCGCGAGCTCGAGCACCTGCGGCGTCGATCGGTAGTTCTCTTCGAGCCGCACGACGAGCGCGTTCGGGTAGCGGCGCGGCACGTCGAGCAGGTGCTCCGGGCCGGCGCCGGTGAACGCGTAGATCGACTGGTAGTCGTCGCCGACCACGCACAGGTCGTCGCGATCGCCGAGCCAGTACTCGAGCAGCTCTTGCTGCAGCAGGTTGACGTCTTGGTACTCGTCGACCGTGAAGGCGCGGTACTGCGCACGAAACGTCTCGCGCACGAGCTCATCGCGCTCGAAGAGCTGCACAGCGCGCTCGAGCAAGTCTTCGAAGTCGAGCGCGCCTTCGGCCTCCTTGCGCTGCTCGTAGTCGCGATAGACGCGGTGCATGAGATCGGCCGGGATCGGCGGCTCGCGCCCTTCCGCCTCGGCTCGGTAACGCGCGACGGTGATGCGGCGGTTCTTCGCCCACTCGATCTCCGTCGCCAGGTCGCCCGCGGGCCGAAACTTGAACGGCGCGGGCAGCCCGTTCGCGATCTGCCGGAGGACGAGCGCTTTCGAGGGCAGGATCTTGCCGACCGCCTCCGGTGCGAAGTGGCGCAGCTGGCGCAGCGCCGCGGAGTGGAACGTGCCGGCACGCACGCGCCGGACGCCGAGCGCCGCCAGCCGCGCGCGCAGCTCGCCCGCAGCCTTGTCGGTGAACGTCACCGCCATGATCTGCGTCGGCTCGAAGGCGCCGGATGCAACCTGCTGCGCGATGCGCCGCGTGATCGTCGTCGTCTTCCCGGAGCCGGCCCCGGCGAGGATGCAGACCGGGCCGCGCACCGCCTCGGCGGCGCGCCGCTGCTCGGGGTTCAGGCCGTCGAGAGGGTCCACCGATCCACCGTAGCGGCGCCTCCGGGTGGGCGCGTGTGCCGTTAGTGCAACGTGTCTTCGAGCACTGCTTCGGTGCCCGTGCGCAACGGTTCCTTGATCATCGCGCTGAGGCGCGTCACCACACCCAGGGTGTCGCCCTCCTCGACCAGCCGTTCGAGGTCGGCGAGCGACTCCTCGAGCCACCCGCGGTCGATGGCGGGCCGGGCGGCGCGCATGATCTTCGGATGCGAGGTCGGGCCGACCGCCTCGCCTTCGTTCCAGAGCACCTCGTGCAGCTTCTCGCCGGCACGCGACCCGGTGAAGACGATCGGCACCTGCGACTCGTCCTTGCCGGAGAGGCGGATCATCTGCTTGGCGAGGTCGAGGATCTTCACGGGCTCGCCCATGTCGAGCACGTAGACCTGGCCGCGACCACCCATCGCGCCGGCCTGGACGACGAGCGACGTCGCCTCCGGGATCGTCATGAAGAACCGCGTCATCTCCGGGTTCGTCACCGTCACCGGACCGCCGCGCTCGATCTGCTTTCGAAAGATGGGGATCACCGAGCCCGACGAGCCGAGCACGTTGCCGAAGCGTACGGCGACGAAGCGTGTATCCACCTCGGGCCGCAGCGCGAACGACTCGACGATCCACTCGCACACCGCCTTCGACTGGCCCAGCAGGTTCTTGGGGCTCGCCGCCTTGTCGGTCGAGATCATTACGAAGCGCTCGACGCCGAACTCGATCGCGACCTCGACGACCGTGCGCGTTGCGAGCACGTTGTTCGACACCGCCTCGAGCGGGTTCGCCTCGAGCATCGGCACGTGCTTGTAGGCGGCGGCGTGGAAGAGGACGTTCGGCCGATAGCGCTCGAAGACCTGGCGCATCTTGCCGCGGTCGCCGCAGTCGGCGAGAACCGGAATCGCGGCCGGGAAGTCGCGCTCGTCGACCAGTTCGCGCTCGATCTCGTACAGCGCCGACTCGCCGCGCTCGACGAGCACGATGCGCGCGACACCAAGCCGGGTGAGCTGGCGACAGAGCTCCGAGCCGATCGAGCCGCCCGCGCCGGTGACGAGGACGGTCTTGTCCCGCACGTAGGAGGCGACGGCATCGAGGTCGACCACGACCTGCTGGCGGCCGAGCACGTCTTCGACCTGGACGGGACGGATCTGGCCCGCGAGATTCAGGTCGCCCGCAATCAACTCGTGCAAGCCCGGCAGCGTCTTTACGAGCACGCGCTCGGCGGTGCACGTCTCGACGATCTTGCGCCGTACGCCACCGGGCGCCGACGGGATCGCGATCAACACCTCGTCGGGCTTGTTGTCGCGGAGGATGTGTGCGAGCTCGTCGGTCGTCCCGAGGATCTTCACGCCGTGGATGCGGTCGCCGCGCTTGCGCGGGTCGTCGTCGACGAAGCCGATCGGCGTGTAGTGCAACTGACGGTTGCGCTGCATCTCCCGCACCATCAGCTGGCCGGCATCGCCGGCGCCGACGATCAGCACCTCCTTGCCGTGCGCCACCAAACCCGCGGGCGGGCGCTCGATCAGCGAGCGCGCGAGCAGCCGTGTTCCCGCGACGAACGCCAGCAGCAGCAGGAAGTCGAGCGCCGCGACGCCGCGCGGGAGGCGGGAGGTATGGCTCGGCGGGAACGCGTACAAGACGAGGTACGCG
>DATCOE010000165.1:0-5856 GCA_036564885.1 Gaiellaceae bacterium
AGGCTTGATGCGGATTGGCCGCACACACGGCTGGTGCGCCAGACGCTGCGCGTTTCGCTCGCCTCCGGCTTGGACGTAGGAACCGCTATGTCCGGCGCCGGATGCGAACGAACCGCTTGGTC
This sequence comes from Gaiellaceae bacterium, assembly GCA_036564885.1. Lineage (GTDB taxonomy): Bacteria > Actinomycetota > Thermoleophilia > Gaiellales > Gaiellaceae > Palsa-739. The sequence goes on from DATCOE010000165.1 coordinate 123, forward strand.
TGGCGCATCCCCGCACGCATGTCTAATCCACATCAAGCCTCTAGCGGCCGCAACCTGTAACGGCCGCAACCTGGTCTTGACTCGACCGGGTACGGGCTGGTTGCCGGGGATGGCAGTGGCGCCCGGTCGCGACCAGGTGGCTGACGGAATGGGTCGCTACGCGACCCGCCTGCTGTTTGCGAGCACGTCGGCGAGCAGCGCGTAGCCGCGCGCGATCAGCTCGCGCTTCTCGGCTTCGGGCCACGGCTGCGGACGGCGCAGGCCCGTTTCGAGGGTGATCTCGCCCGCGCTCCCCTGCACCGCGATGCGCGGGATCAACCGGTCGCTGAGGAACGGGAACTCCGCCGCCGCGAAGCGCTCTGCGACCGCCCGAGCGATGCGCTCGCCCCGCCGGCCGCCCTCGCGGCGCACGATCGCGTCGACGTCCTTGCGCAGCGCGGCGAGCGCCGCGAGGTCTTCGTCCTTCTCGCGTGCGGCACGCTCCTCGAGCAGCGTGTTCTGCTGCACGGTGACGCGCATCAGGCGAACGATCATGTCTCCCCAGTGCGCGGGCTCGCCGCGCGCGTCTCGCTGCTCGGCCTCTCGCAGCTCCGCGATCAGCGCACGGATGGGCGGGATCTTCGGGAACCGCTCGAGCCGCCGCCGCAGCCTCTCGAGCCAGGCCGCGCTGAAGCGCGGGTACTGCGGCAGGTAGCGGAAGCTGACGATCAGCTCGACGCCCGGCTGGTCGTATGCATGGCCGAGCGGGAAGTTACGCACCCACGCGCCGTCGGTCGCGATGCGGTCGCCCACCTGCCGCGGCAGCACGAGCGCGCTCACGGCCGCGGACGCGAGCACCGCCTGCGCCATCGTCTCGGGCGGCGTCGAGCGGGACGAATAGGCGAGCTCGTACGCGCGCGGGCCGCTGCCGTGCACGTCCTCGCTGACGTCGGTCGCGAACACCACGACCTCGACCGGCGACTCGGTGAGCGCGCGGGCGATCTCGGTGAGGCCGCCGAGCCGTTCTTCGACGGTCGCCGGAAGCCGGTAGTCGTGCGAGCCGAGGAGCGGCAGCCGCCAGAGCGAGTGCGGCCGGAACGTGTCCTCGGGCTGAAGGCGGAGCATGAACTCCTCGAGCTCGTCGAGGCGGTCGAGCGCCGCCATTACGCCGGTCACGGCGCCGGACGACGTCCCGTAGATCCACCCGATGCGCGGCCAGAGGTCTGTCTCGCGGAGCCGTTTGAGGAAGCCGAGCTCCATCAGGAGCCCGTTGACGGCCCCGCCGGAGAGAACGACCGCGACGTCGCGTTCCATGTCGCCGCTACGACGCGGCGCCCTCGTAGGCCACGCTGTCTCCGAGCGCCTCGTCGATCCGGCGCAGGGTCTCGGCGTCGAGCTCGACCCCCGAGGCCGCGGCGTTGTCCTCCACCTGCTGCGGCCGCGACGCGCCGACGATCGCCGACGCGACGTTCGGCTCGCGCAGCACCCAGGCGAGCGCGAGCTGCGCCATCGTGATCCCGAGCCCGTCGGCGATCGGCTGCAGCCGCTGGACGCGCTCGAGCAGCGTGTCGTCCTCGACACTGTCCATGAAGAAGTTCATGGCGTCGTTCGTCTTCCGGCTCCCCGCAGGCGGGGGTTGCCCGGGCTTGTACTTGCCCGTGAGCACTCCCTGGGCAAGCGGCGACCAGACGATCTGCGAGCTGCCGTGCTCCGCGCAGAACGGGATCAGGTCGACCTCGGGCCCGCGCCACAGCATCGAGTACTGCGGCTGGCTCGAGACGAACTTCTCGACGTCCGGGAGTGCGAGCGCCTCGCGCACCTTGTCGACGGGCCACTCGCTGAAGCCGAGGTAGCGAGCCTTGCCCTGTCGCACGACCTCGGTGAGCGCGTCAATCGTCTCCTCGAGCGGGGTGTCCCAGTCGTAGCGGTGGCACTGGTAGAGGTCGACGTGGTCGGTGCGCAGCCGTGCGAGCGATGCGTCGATCTGCTTGAAGACCTGCGCGCGCGAGAGGCCGTTGTCGGTCTTGCTCATGGGGAAGAAGAGCTTCGTCGCGAGGACATACGAGTCACGCGGCCGTGCCTGCAGTACCTCGCCGAGGAACTCCTCTGCGAGGCCGCGGGCGTACACGTTCGCCGTGTCGATGAAGTTGATCCCGACGTCGAACGCCTTGGCGACGCAGGCCTCCGCCTGGTCGCGCTCGACGCCGCCGCCGTAGGTGAGCCACGAGCCGAGGCTGATCTCGGAGACCTGGAGGTCGCTTGAACCGAGCTGTCTGTAGCGCATGTCAGTCACGCTACTCGCATGGACTCCGATCCTGTCGAGGAAACCGTCGAGCTCGCCGGCCGCCTGTTGACGCTGCTGCGGCCTGCCAGCGCGGACGAGCTGATCGACGAGGAGGCGTTCGACGACGACGAGTTCCTGCCGTATTGGGCCGAGCTCTGGCCGAGCGGCGTCGCGCTCGCGCGTGCGGTAGGAGAGCTCGACGTTCGCGGGGCGCGTGTGCTCGAGCTCGGCGCCGGCCTCGGGCTGCCGTCGCTCGCGGCGGCGCTCGGCGGTGCCGGCGTCCTCGCGACGGACTGGGCGGACGACGCGGTCGAGCTGCTGCGGCTGAACGCCGGGAGAAACGGGATAGAGCTCCGCGCCGAGCGCGTGCGTTGGGACGACCCGGGCCTGCTCCTCCGGGAGGCCCCATGGGCGCTCGTGCTCGGCGCCGACCTGCTCTACGAGCTGCGCAACGCCGACCAGCTCCTCGAGCTGCTCCCCCGGCTCGGCGCCGACGTCCTGCTCGCCGACCCGGGCCGGCCCTTCGCCAACGGCTTTCTCGAGCGCGCAGCCGCCGCGTGGCGGATCGAGACGACGCCCGACGCGGAGCTCCCGAGGGGCGGGCTGCACCGGCTCCGGCTACGGTGAGCGCCGTGCTCGCGGTCGCCCTCGCCGCAGTCGCGCTCCTCGCGCCTCCCCGGCCGCCGATCGTCTGGAAGCCGATCCCGTTCGGCTCCGTGCGGCTCGCGGAGACAACGGCCTATGCCCGCCGCCATTACGGCATCGACTCGAACGTGCTGCACCCGCGCGCGATTGTCGAGCACGTGACCGCGACCTCGACCTTCTCCTCCGCGTACAACACGTTCGCGGCCGACGTTCCCGACGGTGAGTTGCACCAGCTGCCGGGAACGTGTGCACATTTCATCGTCGACCGCGACGGTACGATCTACCAGCTCGTGCGCTTGAACGTCATGTGCAGGCACACGGTGGGCCTGAACTGGGCGGCGATCGGAATCGAGCACGTCGGCCTGTCCGATGCGCAGGTGCTCGGGGACGCTCCGCAGATGCGCAGCTCGCTCGCGCTGACCGTGTGGCTGATGGCGCGGTACCGCGTTCCGCTCGCCGCTGTGATCGGCCACAACGAGAGCTTGTCGAGCCCGCTGCACAAGGAGCTCTACGCGCCGTGGCGCTGCCAGACGCATGCCGACTGGCAGCGCGCGGACATGACCGTGTACCGCGCGAAGCTCGTCGCGCTCGCGCGCCGGTACGGCTTGCGCCCCGGGCCGCCGCCGCTTGCCCACCCGACCGGCTGCTGAGCCCAACCGGCTGCTGAGCCCGCGGTTATCGCCCACCGGCGATTACCGGTTCGAACCTCGGGTAGCCTCAGGAGGAGAGACATGGCCGTACGCGCACTGGAACCAGAAGAGACCGTCCAGGTCGGCACCGTCCGCGAGCGGACGAGCCGGGTCAGCCAGGTGGTGACGCTGATCGCGGTCGTCGTGCCGCCGCTCGGCGTCGTCTCGGCGATGGGCCTGCTCTGGGGCGTCGGCTTCCACTGGATCGACGTCGTCCTCTTCCTCGGCCTCTACACGATCTGCGCCTTCGGGACGACGATCGGCTTCCACCGCTACTTCACGCACAAGGGCTTCGAGGCGCGCCCGTCGGTGAAGGCGGCGCTGGCGATCCTCGGCTGCATGACGATGCAGGGACCGCTGATCCAGTGGGTGACCGACCACCGCAAGCACCACGCCCTCTCCGACCAGCCGGGCGACCCGCACTCCCCGCACGTGGGCCACGGAACGGGCGCGCTCGGTGCCGTCCGCGGCTTCGTCCACTCCCATGTCGGGTGGATGTTCTCGACGAAGGGGATGGAGCGCGGCGACGCCTACGGCAAGGATCTGTTCGAGGACCCGCTCATCCGCACGATCGACCGGCTCTATCTCGTCTGGGTCTTCCTGACGCTCGGAATCCCGTTCGCGATCGCCTATGCCGTCGGCGGCACCTGGCAGGCCGGCGTCGAGGGCCTCGTCTGGGGCGGGCTCGTGCGGATCTTCGCCTACCAGCACGCAACCTTCAGCGTGAACTCGATCTGCCACATGTTCGGACACCAGGACTATCGCTCACGCGACCAGGCGCGCAACAACTGGCTCGTCGCGCTGCTCGTGTTCGGCGAGGGCTGGCACAACAACCATCACGCGTTCCCCGCGTCGGCGCGCCACGGCCTGCACCGCCGCCAGATCGACGTCTCGTGGCTCGTGATCCGCGGCCTCGAGAAGCTGCGGCTCGTGTGGAACGTGAAGGTGCCCGATTCGGCGCAACTCGACCGGCGCCGCGTTGGGCCCAGAGCCTGAGAACCTCTAAGCCGCGAAGCGCGTCAGTTCGCCGCCGACGAGCCGTGCCCATGTACGTGCGCGCGGCAGGGGCAGAGGGTGTCCCCAGTGGGCGCGCAGAGCCAGTCCGTGCACCGCGCCGGGGATGATCGTGTACTCGCCCTCGACGCCGAGTGCCCGGGCGCGGTCGAAGCCGCGGCGTGAGCTCGCCGGTGAGACGCCGGGGATGCCCGGCAGCCGGCCGTCGAGCGACCCGTGCAGCACGCGGAGCCGGCGCCCGCTCAGCGCGTCGAGCGGGACCCGGTCCGGGAACCAGGGCGCGAGCCCCACGACCGCCTCGACCGACGGCTCAGCGGCCGCCCGGCTCGCGACGGCGCCGCCCATCGAGAACCCGACGAGGAGCGTGCGGGCCGCACCGGTGGCCGCGATGGCGGAGCGCGCGTCCTCGATGCACCAGTCGAGCTTCTGCCACGACTTGATCCGGTATCTGACCTCGGCGAAGGCGAGCTGCGGGAACGACGGCGCGAGCCGCTGCACGAGCCACTCGAGTGATGCGCTCCAGCTGCCCTCGACCACGCCGCGCCGGCCGCCGTTGACGCACACGACCGCCGCGGCGGCGTGCGCCGGCCCGGTCAGGCGAAGCTCGGCCCCACTCGGGAGGATCACGACGCTGCAGCTGGGAGATCGACCGCGAACGTCGTCCCTTCGCCCTCGACGCTGCGGTACGAGATGTGCCCCCGGTGCGCCTCGACGATCGCCTTGGCGATCGAGAGCCCGAGGCCGGCGCCTGCGATCGCTTCGCCCTGTGCGCGCGCCGTGCGGAAGAAGCGGTCGAACAACTGGTCCTGCTCGTCCGCCGGAATCCCCATCCCGGTGTCGGCCACCTCGATTCGCACGCTTCCGTCGTGGCGCGACGCGAGCAGCTCGACCCTGCCGCCGGGCGGCGTGAACTTGATCGCGTTCGAGACGAGGTTGTCGACGACTTGCCCGATGCGACCCGGATCGCCTGTCATCAGCAGGCCGGTGTCGGCGACGCAGTCGAGCCGGATCCCGCGCGCGGCCGCCGCCGGGGCGCACGCCTCGGCGCACTGGCGGACGACCGTGCCGGCGTCGAACTCGGATTGCGCGAGCGCGAGGCTGCCGGAGTGCGCCTGCGCCGAGA
>DATCOE010000166.1:0-6597 GCA_036564885.1 Gaiellaceae bacterium
GCGTCCGGCGTCGGCGGGCAGCCCGGGACGCGAACGTCGACCGGCAAGATGTCCTCGACGGAGCCGACGAGCTCCGACGCGAGGCCCAGGACTCCGCAGCCGAGCGCGCAGTCGCCGAACGCGACGACGCGGCGCGGCTCGGGCATCGCGTTGTACGCGACGAGCAGCGGCTCGCGCATCCGGGTCGTGACCGGCCCCGTGACGAGGAGCACGTCGGCGTGCCGCGGCGAGGCGACGATGCCGAAGCCGAAGCGCTGGAGGTCGTACTGCGGAACCGACGCGAGCGTCAGCTCGTGCTCGCAGCCGTTGCACGAGCCTGCATCGACGTGGCGGACCGCGAGGCTGCGGCCGCGGTCGGGCGCGGGGAGCGCGAGGCTGCGGCGGAGTTGGCGAAGATCGCGAAGGAGCGTCAGCATCAGCGGTCCGCACAGGCGTAGCAGAGTTCGAAGCTCTTGTTGATCAGCGGGAAGTCGGGGAGGAGGTCGCCGACGGCCGCATGCGCGACGACCGGCCAGTTCGCATACGACCCGGTGCGGAGGCGCAGCCGCTCGATGCGCTCGCCGGCCTGCTCGACGATGCAGAGCGTCGCGCCGCGCGGACTCTCGACCCGGCCGATGCCGATCGCTCCCCGCTCGCCGCCGGCCAATGTGCCGGCCGGTTCGATCCGGCGGTCGAGCAGTCCGTCCAGCAGCTCGAAGCACTGATCGAGCTCGAGCGCGCGCTGCTCGAGCCGCGACCGCGCGTCACCTCGAGGTCGGGCGAGCGCGACGGCCGCGAACCCGTCGTAGGCGAGGCGGTCGCTGACGGCGCGAACGTCATCTGCGAGCCCGCTTGCCCTCGCCGCCGGCCCGACTGCCCCGAGCGCGCGTGCGTCCTCGAGGCTGACCGTGCCAATGTCGGGGAGCCGGTCCTGGAAGGACGCGTTGAAGAGCAGCTCGCGCCAGCCGCGCCTCGCGGCCCTCGCGATCGCCGACACCTCCTCGCGCGCCGAGGCCACTGTCGAGTCGTCGAGCTCGAGCGCGCTGCTGCCGACGCGGACGGAGCCGAAGCCGAAGCGATGTCCCGTCAATGTTGCGTTCAGGCGGCGCGTCTGCTCGGCGAGCGCGCCGGAGGAGGCGGTCCCGGCGGCGAGTCCGACCCCGGAGCAGATGCCCGCGATGTCGTTCAGATGGTTCCACGTGCGCTCGAGCTCGAGCAGGATCGTCCGAACGCGTGCCAGCTCGCTCGTCGGTCGCAGCCCGAGCGCGTCCTCGCAGGCGTGCGCGTACGCGACGGAGTTGGTGACGGCGCAGGCCGCGCAGGCGCGCATCGCGTAGGCGAGTCCGTCGTCGAGCGACCGTCCCTCGGCGGCGCGTTCGAGGCCGCGGTGCTTGTAGAAGAGGCGCGCGTCGACGTGGAGCATCCGGTCGCCGACGACGTGGAAGCGGAAGTGGCCGGACTCGATCACGCCGGCGTGAATCGGGCCGACCGCGATCTGATACGCGTCGGCGCCCTGCACGGGCACCGTCCAGTGCGCGAGGTCGAGGTCGTGGTCGACGAGCGGGCGCAGCGGCTCGTGGCCGTCGAAGCCGAGACCGTAGAGATCGGCGGCCTCGCGCTCGTCCCAGCCGGCGGCAGGGACGAGGTCGACGATCGAGGGAACGCGGCCGTCCTCCGCCGCGACGGATTCGAGACGGATCGAGCCGTCGGGGGCGGCGAAGGCGGTGCGCACGAGGGCACCACCGGCCGTTGCGTGCAGCCCGGCGAAGCGCCACCCGTCGGTGAGCGCCTCGGCGACGGCCACGCGGTACGCGGCGATCACCCGATCCCCCGCGCGAGTGCCTGTGCGATGTCGCTGTCCGGCAGCCAGAACGCAGCGGCCGTGAGCAGCAACAGGCAGACGACCGAGACTCCCGTGAGCAGACGGAGCCCACGGAGGCCGGGGGCGGTGTGGCGGTCGCGCGCCCGTGCCCTCCCTGCGAGCAGCTCGATCAACGCCTGCGCGAGCCCGAGGAACCCGAGCGCGAGCAGCCCGGCTGCGATGCCGGCCGTCCACGGGCGTCCGGCCGCGAAGCCGCCGGCGACGATCAGCACTTCGCTCGCGAAGAGCGGTGAGGGCGGCAGGCCGGCGAGCGTGCCGAGCGAGATCCCCATCACGGCGCCGAGGGTCGGTTGCGTCCGGGCGATCCCGCGCGCCGCGTGCCCCACGGCGCGCGGCTCGTGCGCGAGCAGCGGCGTGGCGGCGTAGAAGCCGAGCGCCTTCGCGATGGCGTGCCCCGCGATGTGCAGCGCCACCCCGGCAAGCGCGAGCGGCGTGCCGAAGCCGATACCGAGCGCGATCACGCCCATGTGCTCGAGGCTCGAGTACGCGAGTAGCCGCTTCCACGGCAGGTGCAGCCAGAGGAACGGCACGGCGACCGCGAGGGAGAGGAGGCCGAAGCCGACGAGCACCCCCTGAGCCGTCGACCGGCCGATCGTGGGAGCGAGCGCCTGGCTGGCGCGCCACGCGATGAGGAGCACCGCGGGCAGGAGCGCCGCCGAGAGCAGCGCCGAGACGGGCGCCGGCGCCTCCGAGTGCGCGTCCGGAAGCCAGTTGTGCACCGGCGCCCAGCCGATCTTCGAGGCGAGCCCGGCGAGCAGCAACAGGTAGGCGACGAGCGTCGCGTGATTTCCCGCCCGCACGTCTCCGAGGTCGCGCCAGGAGAGTGCATCGAGGCCGCCGTGCGCCGCTCCTGCGGCGAGCAGGACGATCCCGAGCAGCGCGACGCCGAGGCCGAGCGAGGTGAGGATCAGGTACTTCCACCCGGCCTCGAGCGCGCGCGGCCGACCGCTGAATCCGACGAGGAGCGCGGATGCCGCGGTCGTTGCCTCGACGAGCAACCAGGCGCCGCCGAGGTTTCCGATCAGCGGCACCGCGGCGAGGAGCGCCCAGAACGCGAAGAGCAGCCCGTAGTAGACGTGCGTGCGCCGGGTTGCGCGCACGAGCGAGGTCGACGCCGTGGCCAGGTACGCGGGCGAGACGAGCGCGCTCGCGAGACCGACGAGGCCGATCACGCCGACGAGCAGCCCGCCGGCCGCGTCGACGACCACGTACCGCCCGACGAACGGGTGCCCCGGCTGCGCCAGGGCCACCGCCGAGAGTGCAGCGGCTGCCGCCGCGGAGGCCACCGCGCCCACTGCAGCGACTGCGGGCACGGCGCGCCTCGGCGCGACGACTGCGAGCAGTGCGGTCAGCGCAGGAGCCGCAACGACGGCGAGCGCGAGTGTCTCGCGGCCCGTCACCGGAGACTCCGGAGGTGGGCCGAGTCGCCTGCGCCGAACTCGGCGAAGATTCGCTCGTGGAAGACGGTCGCGACGAGCGCGACCAGCATCAGGTCGAGTGAGACGCCCAGTTCGATCGCCACGGACGATCCAGTGCCGGGCAGTTCGACGGCGGCGAGCGCGAGCGCGTTCTCGACGAGGACGACGCCGAGCACCTGGAGCAGCGTTGCGCTCCGGGTCGCGACGGTCACCACGCCGAAGGCGATCAATGCGAGCACGCCGCGCTCGGCGTTGCGCGAGTCGAGCCCGATTACCGGCACGAGCCAGGAGAGCGCGAGCGCGAGCGCGACGGCGAGGCCTCCGCGCGCGAGGGGCGCCACTCCGGCTCGCACCGGGCGCGGCTCGCGCGTGCGCGAGACGACGAGCAGCAGCAGCGCGGCAAGCGCGACTGCTCGGATCGCGAGCGCCGCTGCCGCGACCGCCTTGCTTGCGGTGGCCGCGTGCAGGGCGCTGCCGGCGAGCAGCAGCGCCTGTGTCGTCACGAGGCCGACGGCGACCGAGCGCCGCCGCACGACGACGACCCCGAGCCCGAGCGCGACGAGCAGCCACACGAGCCCCCCGCTCACGTCGTCTGCACCAGCCACGAGGCGATGCCGAGCAGCGCGGCGACCGCGCCGACCGCAAGCAGTCGCGGTGCAAGCAGGATGCGCATCTTGGCGGTCGCCGTCTCGGTGACGGCGAGCGCGCCGCAGAGGACGACGAGCACGATCGGGAGCAGCGCGAGTTGCAGCCACACCCGGTGGGCGTGGGGCAGGAAGACCTGCGATGCGAGGACGAGGACGAGCCAGTGCCGGACCGCGGCGGCCCACTGGAGGAGCGCGAGGTCGCGACCGGCGTATTCGAGCAGCGGCCCCTCGTGGATCATCGTCAGCTCCAGGTGGGTGTCGGGATTGTCCACCGGCTGCCGCCCGGTCTCGGCGATCACGACGAGCGCGAACGCGACTGCGCCGAGCGCGAGGGCGGGATTCGACCAGACGGCGGTGCCTGCCGTTCCCGCGACGATGCCGAGCAGGCTCGTCGTCCCCGAGACCAAAGCGCCGACTGCGACCGCAAGCACGAGCGTCGCCTCGACCGACACGGCGATCGTCAGGTCGCGGCTCGCGCCCATCAGCGAGAAGCCGTTTGCAACGTCCCAGGAGGCGGCCGCGACGGCAAAGCGCGCGAGCGCGAGCAGGCCGATGAGTGCGAGCACGTCGCGTCCGACGCCGAGGCCGGGCGCGCGCGCGGCAACCGGGACGAGCAGCACCGCGACGCCGAGACTCGCGGCCGCCAGGGGAGGCGCGAGGCGGTAGACGAGGCCGGACCCCTCCGGCTCGACGGCGCTCTTGCCCCAGAGCCGGCGCAGCTCGCGGTAGGGCTGGAGCGGCGTCGGCCCGCGCCTTCCCTGCAGCCGCGCCTTCCAGTGCTGGACGAGGCCGGGGAGGAGCGGCGCGAGCAGGAAGCCGCCGACGAGCTGCACCGCCGCCGACGCGAGCGAGGTGGCGCTCATCCGATCAGCCCGATCTTCGCGGCGGTGAGCAGGACGAGCACGAGTGCGATCAGATACGCGACGTAGGTGCCGAGCCGTCCCGTCTGGAGCCGGCGGGCATGCGCGGCGCCGACGAGCGCGAGGTGGACGACGGGCCGGAAGACCCGCTCCTCGAGCAGCTGCGGAATCCGGCCGCTGTAGGAGACCTCCTGCACGACGCCGCGTTCCGTGCGCACGACGATCTCCCGCTGCGGGCGGAGCACCGCCTCGAGCACGAGGCGGAGCGGCTTCGTGAACCCGGCGCTCGTCCAGAGGAGCTGCGGCTCGACGAGCTGCCCGGACGCCCAGGTGGGTGCCGGCGCCGCGACCCGGTGACCGCGCAGCAGTACGAGCGCGGTCGTGAGCGCGAGGAGCGCGACGGCGAAGCCCGCGGTCGGGAGCCCGCCCGTCCCCGGCAGGTGCAGGCCGAAGCTCGTCGCCGTGGCCGCGTGCCACGGCGCCAGCCCGACGAGGCGGCCGAAGAGCAGGCCCGGTGCGACGCCGAGCACGACGCACGCCCCGGCGAGCAGGAGCACTGCCGCACGCATCGCGACGGGCGCCTCCGTCGCCGCGGCCGCCGCGGCTGTTCGCGGGGGGCCGAGGAGCACGAGGCCGACCACCTTGACGAAGCAGAGGACTGCAAGCGCGGCCGTCGCGGCGAGCGCGGCGAGCGCGACCGCTCCCACCAGGCCGGTGCCGATGCCCCCGGCGGCGGGGAGGTGGATCAGCGCCTGCAACGTCAGCCACTCCGAGGCGAAGCCGTTCAGCGGCGGCAGCCCTGCGATCGCCATCGCGCCGACGAGGAACGCGCCGCCGGTCCAGGGCATCCGTCGCAGCAGTCCGCCGAGCCGGTCGATCTCGAGCGAGCCGGCGGCGCGCTCGAACGAGCCCGCACCGAGGAAGAGCAGCGACTTGAAGACGGCGTGGTTGAGCGTGTGGAGAAGCGCGGCCGCGAGCGCGAACGCCGCCCACATGTCGGCGCCGCGCGCGCGCAGGAGCAGGCACGCGCCGATGCCGAGCACGATGATCCCGATGTTCTCGATCGAGTGGAACGCGAGCAGGCGCTTCAGGTCGTGCTGGAAGAGCGCGTAGACGACGCCGCCGACCGCCGAGAGAGCGCCGAGCCCGACGACGATCGCCCCGAACCAGAGCGGGAGCACACCGAGCCAATCGACGAGCACGCGGATGAGCCCGTAGATCGCAACCTTGATCATCACGCCGCTCATCAGGGCCGAGACGGGCGCGGGTGCGATCGGATGTGCGCGCGGTAGCCAGCTGTGCAGCGGCATCACGCCGGCCTTCGTCCCCATGCCGACGAGCGCCGTCAGCGCGATCGCGATCTGAAGCCCCGAGCCGTGGGCGATCGCTGTCCCTCCGCCGAACGCTCCCGCGTGTGCCAGGAGCAGGACGGCGACCCAGGTGCCCGCACCGGCGAGATGGGTGACGGCCACGTAGACGAAGACGGTGCGCCTGGCGCTGCGGTCGGACCGCGAGACGAGGATCATCCCGGCCGGGATCAGCGTCATCAGCTCCCACCCCGCGAGGAACGTCAGCGGGTCGCGCGCGCAGAGCACGTCGGCGAGCATCAGGACGAAGAGGCCGATCAGCACTGCGATTGCCCGGCCACGCGGACCGGGCTCGAGGTACCGCGACGCGAAGGCGAGCGTGGGCGCGCCAACGAGGCCGAGCATCGCGAGGAAGAAGGCCGTCAGGCCGTCGATCCCGAACCGGGGCTCGAGGGCGTTGCTGAAGCTCGCGCCGTAGGTGTTCCCTCCGGCGAGGGCCAAGAA
>DATCOE010000167.1:0-14733 GCA_036564885.1 Gaiellaceae bacterium
GGATCGACGCGCACGGCAACTCGCTCTACCACGACGTTCAAGCGGCAGCGCAGGAAAAGCTAAAGGAGCTCTATGCCCGGCTTTAACGACGGCTTTCTGGATCTTCCCCAGCGGCCGGGAAAGCCGCGCACCGAAGGCCTCACCCACGTGATGGACAAGGGGATGAACATCCGCGAGATCGAAGGCATGTTCGATGTCGGCGGCGAGTTCGTCGACATCGTCAAGTTCGGTTGGGGCACGAGCTACGTCACGAACAACCTCGAGAAGAAGATCGCGCTCTACCGTCATTTCGAGACGCCCGTCGTCTGCGGCGGCACGCTGTTCGAGGCCGTCTACGGCCGCGACAAGATCGACGAATACAAGGCGTGGCTCCAGGAGCACCGGTTCTCGCACGTCGAGATCTCGGACGGCACGCTCGACATCCCGCGCGAGCGCAAGCTCGAGCTGATCGCCGACTTCGCGCGCGACTTCGTCGTCCTCTCCGAGGTCGGCTCCAAGGACTCCGACGTGGTCTTCGCGCCCTACCAGTGGGTGCAGTGGATCAAGGAAGAGAAGGAGGCCGGCTCGTGGAAGGTGATCACGGAGGCGCGTGAGGGCGGCTCGGCCGGGATCTTCCGCAAGGACGGCGACATGCGCACGGGCCTGATCGACGAGATCGCGCACGAGGTGTCGGTCGAGGACGTCATCTTCGAGGCGCCGACGAAGAACTCGCAGGCGTGGTTCGTGAAGCAGTTCGGACCCAACGTCAATCTCGGCAACATCCCGCCGGACGAGGTGATCCCGCTCGAGACCCTGCGTCTCGGCCTGCGCGGCGACACGCTCAAGGAGGTGCTGCTTGGCGGCGACCCTGCACCTGCCTGACGTGGAGGCGATGACGCCCGAGCAGATCCTCGCGTTCCTGCTCGAGACGTTTCCCGGCCGCGTTTCGCTCGCCTGCTCGTTCCAGAAGGAGGAGAGCGTGCTGCTCGACATGCTCTTCGCGCTCGAGCCGAAGGCGCGCGTCTTCGCGCTCGACACGCACGTCCTCTTTCCCGAGACGTACGCGGTGTGGCGCGAGGTCGAGAAGCGCTACGGCACGAAGGTCGAGGTGTACGAGGGCCCGTCGCTCGGCCGCCAGGCTGCGATCCACGGCGACGAGCTCTGGAAGACGAAGCCGGACCTCTGCTGCTCGATCCGCAAGGTCGCGCCGCTGAACGCCGCGCTCGCCGATCTCGACGCCTGGATCACCGGGCTGCGTCGCGACCAGTCGCCGACACGCGCCGGCGCGCCGAAGCTCGGCTGGGACGAGACGCACGAGCTCTGGAAGGCAAATCCGCTCGCGGACTGGACCGACGAGATGTGCTGGACCACCATCGAGGAGCGCGACCTGCCCGTGAACCCCCTGCACCGGCAGGGCTACGCGTCGATCGGCTGCACGCACTGCACGCAGCCGGGATCGGGTCGCGAGGGCCGCTGGTCGGGCGCAGCGAAGATCGAGTGCGGCCTGCACACGGCGAAGGACGCATGAGCGGCTTCGTGCTCTGGTTCACGGGCCTCTCGGCCGCGGGCAAGACGACCGTCGGGTCGCTCGTCGCGCGCGAGCTCGAAGCGCGCGGCCTCACCGTCGAGATGCTCGACGGCGACGTGATCCGCACGCATCTCTCGCAGGGTCTCGGGTACTCGAAGGAGGACCGCGACACGAACATCGCGCGCATCGGCTGGGTCGCCTCGCGGCTCGCGCGCGCCGGCGCAGCGGTCGTCGTCTCGGCGATCTCTCCGTACGAGGAGGCGCGCCGCCGCGCACGCGCGCTCGTCGCAGAGCACGCGCCGTTCGTCGAGGTCCACGTCGCGACGTCGCTCGAGGTGTGCGCCGCGCGCGACCCGAAGGGCCTGTACGCCAAGGCGCGCTCCGGCGAGATCGAGCACTTCACCGGCGTCTCCGATCCGTACGAGGAGCCGGTCAGCCCCGAGCTGCGCCTCGACACCGATGGTCGCGAGCCCGCCGAGTCGGCCGCCAGCGTGCTCGCGCGCCTCGAGGACCTCCAGCTCGTCGCCGCCCGGGAAGCGGTCACGTGAGCGCGCTGCGCGCCGTGCCCGTCGTGACGCATCTCGACGAGCTCGAGGCGGAGGCGATCCACATCATGCGCGAGGTCGCCGCGGAGCTCGAGCGTCCCGTGCTGCTCTTCTCCGGAGGCAAGGACTCGATCGTGCTGCTGCGCCTCGCCGAGAAGGCGTTCCGCCCCGGCAAGTTTCCGTTCCCGGTGATGCACATCGACACGGGCCACAACTTCCCCGAGGCGATCGAGTTCCGCGACCGCCGCGTCGCCGAGATCGGCGAGCGCCTGATCGTCGCCTCGGTACAGGAGTCGATCGACAGGGGCCGTGTCGTCGAGCAGACGGGCCCGCGCGCGTCGCGCAACCAGCTCCAGACGACGACCCTGCTCGACGCCATCGAGGAGTACCAGTTCGACGTCGCCATGGGTGGGGCGCGCCGGGACGAGGAACGCGCCCGCGCGAAGGAGCGCATCTTCAGCTTCCGCGACGACTTCGGCCAGTGGAATCCCCGGGTGCAGCGCCCCGAGCTCTGGGACCTCTACAACGCGCGCGTCCGCAAAGGCGAGCACGTGCGCGCCTTCCCGATCTCCAACTGGACGGAGCTCGACGTCTGGCAGTACGTCGCGCGCGAGCGGCTCGAGCTGCCGTCGATCTACTTCGCGCATGAGCGCGAGGTCTTCAGGCGCGACGGCATGCTCTACGCCGTCTCCGAGCACGTCGAGCGCTATCCCGACGAGGAGCCCTTCACGGCGAGCGTGCGATTCCGCACCGTCGGCGACATGACGTGCACAGGCGGCGTCATGTCCGAGGCGTCGAAGCTCGAAGACGTCGTCGCCGAGATCACCGCGACCCGTGTCACCGAGCGGGGCGAGACGCGCGCCGACGACCGCGTCAGCGAAGCGGCGATGGAGGACCGCAAGCGGGTGGGGTACTTCTGATGGCGCACGATGTTGCGCCTGCGTGGGAGGCTTCTTCTAGCGCCACCGACCTGCTGCGGCTCGTCACCGCGGGCTCCGTCGACGACGGGAAGTCGACCCTGATCGGGCGGCTCCTCTACGACTCGAAGCAGATCATGGTCGACCAGATGGAGCACATCGAGGACGCGTCGCGCCGGCGCGGCTACGACTACGTCGACCTCGCACTCCTCACCGACGGGCTCCGCGCCGAGCGCGAGCAGGGGATCACGATCGACGTCGCCTACCGCTCGTTCGTCACGCCGCGCCGCCGGTTCCAGCTCGCCGACGCCCCCGGCCACGTGCAGTACACGCGCAACATGGTCACGGGCGCGTCGACCGCGGACGTCGCCGTGATCCTGCTCGATGCGCGCCTGGGCGTCGTCGAGCAGACGCGCCGTCATGCGTACATCGCATCGATCCTCGAGATCCCGCACGTCGTGTTCGCCGTGAACAAGATGGATCTCGTCGATTTCTCGCAGGAGCGCTTCGACGAGATCGTCACCGAGCTCGAGGATCTCAACTCGCGTCTCGGCACACACGACCCGAAGGCGATCCCGATGTCAGCGCTGCGTGGCGACAACGTCGTCGAGGGCTGCGCCGAGTCGATGCCATGGTGGGACGCGCCGCCTCTGCTCGAGTTCCTCGAGCAAATCCAGATCGCCACCGACCGCAATCTCGAAGACCGGCGCTTCCCCGTGCAATGGGTGATCCGCCCGATGTCCGACGAGCACCACGACTACCGCGGCTACGCAGGCCGCGTCGCGAGCGGGATCTGGCAGGCGGGTGACGAGGTCGTCGTGCTGCCGTCGGGGTTGCGCTCGCGCGTCGAGGCGGTCGAGAACGCCGACGGCCCGCTCGAGGCTGCGGTGCCTCCGATGTCGATCACGATACGGCTCACCGACGACGTGGACGTCTCACGGGGCAACATGCTCGCCGACCCCGCGCGGCCGCCGGTCGTGGCGCGCGAGGTCGAGGCACGAGTGTGCTGGATGAGTGAGCGTCCGCTCGAGATGCGCACGAGGATCGGTGTCAAGCACACGACGCGCACTGTGCGTGCATTTGTCGACGAGCTCGTCTCGGTCGTCGACATCAGCACGCTCGACGACGTCGCAGGCCCGGCAAAGCTCGACCTGAACGACATCGGCATCGTCCGGCTCCGCCTCTCCGAGCCGCTCTGCGTCGACCCGTACGCCGAGAACCGCGAGACCGGCTCCTTCATCCTCATCGACGAGGCGACGAACGACACGGTCGGCGCCGGCATGATCGTCACCGCCACTGGGTGACCCCCAAATGACTTGGCAGTTCACGCTCACGGGCCTGCTGATCGGTTCGATCGTCGGCCTGACCGGGATGGGCGGCGGCTCGCTGATGACGCCGATCCTCGTCATCCTCTTCGGCTTCAAGCCCACGTTCGCGGTCGGCACCGACATCCTGCACGGGGCGATCTTCAAGTCGTTCGGCGCGATCCGTCACCGTCGTCTCGGCACGGTGCATGCACGGCTGACGCTCTGGATGTTCCTCGGCTCGGGGCCGCTTTCGCTCGCCGGCGTCGGCGTCGCGTCGGTGATCAAGCATCACTACGGCGACACAGCGCAGAGCATGGAGAGCTACGCCGTCGGCGGCGCGCTCGTCGCGGGCGGGCTCGGCTTCCTCGCGAAGTCGTTCATCAAGCGCGGCGTGCGGGCGAGTGACCGGCCGTTCATCCTGGCGCGACGCGACAAGATCCTTGCGGTGATCATCGGCGCCGTCTTCGGCTTCGTCGTCGGGCTGACCTCGGTCGGCAGCGGCACGTTCTTCGGGCTCGTGATGGTGCTCGTCTATCCGCTGACGATGTCGAAGGTCGTCGGGACCGACATCTTCCATGCAGCGGCGCTCCTCTGGGTGGCGGGCATCGGCCACCTCGTGGGCGGGAACGTCGACCTGCACGCGACGGCGTGGCTGCTCACCGGCTCCATCCCGGGTGTGCTGATCTCCAGCCGCTTCACCGTGCGCGTGCCCGACATGGCCCTGCGCATCTCGCTCGGCACGATCCTCATGCTCAGCGGCCTCAAGCTGCTGAACGTGCCGCAGGCGCAGTGGATCCTGCTCGGCGGCCTCGTCGCGCTCGGCCTCGGTCTCACCGGCTACGGCGTCCGCGCGTGGCTCGTACGTCCGCGCGCAGTGGCCTCGCAGGTGTGACGCCGCTCGACCCGTTCCGCGACGGCATCTGGCTCAAGCGCGAGGACGAGCACCAGCTCGGCGCGTTCAAGTGGCGCGGCGCGCTCGCGACGCTCGACGTCCGCAGGCCCGGGGGCCAGACCCGGGCGGAAGGCATGATCCCGGGTCCGGCCCCCGGTGTGTCTGATGTCGGAGCCTTCGGCCCGTGGGTCGTCGTCACGGCCTCGACGGGTAACCACGGCGCTGCGACGGCCTGGGCCGCGCGGCGCGCGGGCGCTCGCGCGATCGTCTTCGTGCCCGAGCAGGCGAGCGCGGCGAAGGTCGCGCTGATCGAGGCGCAGGGTGCCGAGCTGCGGCGCGCGGGCGCCGACCTGGACGAGGCGAAGGCGGCTGCGAAGGAGCTCGCCGAGCGCGAGGGCTGGTTCTTCTTCGAGGACGGCGCCGAGCCGGCGCAGTTCGACGGCTACGAGGCGATCGGCGACGAGCTGCTCGACCAGCTCGCGGAGCCGCCGGGGTCGGTTGTCGTCCCGGTGGGGAACGGTGCCCTCGCGATCGGCGTCTTCCGCGTGCTCGCCGTCCGCGCGCCCTCCACCGAGCGCGTCGCCGTCTCCGCCGCGGAGGCGCCTGCGATGTGGCAGAGCTGGCGCACCGGCACGCCGAACCACTCCGAAACCTCCGCGACGTTCGCCGACGGTCTCGCCGTTCGCGTCGCCATCCCGCTCGCCGTCGCCGAGCTGAACCCGCTCGTCCAGCGGTTCGAGCTCGTCACGGAGCGGGAGCTGGCCCTCGCGGTAGGGGCCTACGCCGAGGTGGGCATCCGGGTCGAAGGGGCGGCGGCGGCGGCGCTTGCGGTCGCCCTGCGGGAGAGCCTGCCGCGGCCGGTCGTGCTCATCGTCACAGGCCGCAACATCGACGACGCGCTCTGGCGGCGCGCCGTCGAAGCGCCGGACTCATTCGCCGCTTAGGCGGCCTGCGTAGAATCGCGGGGCTTTGCAGCGAGTTCTGACGACTGCGACCCTGGTCGGGCTCCTCGTAGCAACGGCCGCGGCGTTCGCGATCACCGAGCGGCTGAAGCTCGTCAAGAGCCCGATCACGGGGACGCACATCTCCGCGGTGCTCTCGCCGACCTGCGGTTGCGCCAAGGCGAAGGCGAAGATCAGCGTCAAGTTCCGGCACCGGGACGTCGTCACCCTCAGCATCCTCGACTCCAATCTCAAGCCGCTGCGCACCCTCGTCGCCGGGCAGAGCGTGCCGCGCGGGCGCAGCGTCTTCCGCTGGGAGGGCCTGACCGACTTCGGCGACAAGGCCCCGGAGGGGACGTACCGCGTCGAGATCCACCTGGAACGGCAGCACCGCACGATCCTCTTCCCCGACCGGATCCGGCTCGACACGACGGCGCCGCAGGTGATCGACGCGACCCCGAACCGGACGCAGTTCTCGCCCGACGGCGATCACCTCGCCGACTCGGTGTCGATCCACTACGTCCTGAGCGAGCCCGCCCACGTGATCGTCTACGCAAACGGACAGCGGGTGATCCGTACCCACTTCCATCCGACGAAGGGCGCCGTCCTCTGGTCGGGTCTGGTCGACGGCGTGCCGGTGCCGCCCGGCGTCGTGACCCTCGAGCTCGGTGCAGTCGATCTCGCCGGCAACGTCACGCCCGCCGCGGAGCGCACCCGCATACGGGTCGAGATCCGCTACATCACGCTCGCGAACCACCACATCACCGATGTCGTGGCGGGCAAGGTCTTCGAGATCGGCGTCTCGACCGACGCCAAGCTCTATGCGTGGCGGCTCGGCGCGCGACACGGCGTCAAGGCCGGGCCGTTGCTGCGCTTGCTCGCGCCGCAGCAGAAGGGTCGGTACACGCTCACCGTGCGCGAGCACGGCCACGTCGACCGCGCGACGGTGTTCGTCAAGTGATCCACCTCGCAGAGGTCGGAGGGCCGGTCGCGTGCGTCGGGCTCGCAGTGCTGCTCGTCGCTCGCCTGCGGTACGGGCGCCTCGCCGGGCTCGGCCTCGCCGTCGTCGGAACCTGCCTGCTCGGGCTCGGCCTGGCACCGAACGCACCCGTGAAGCTCGCCATCGGCGTCGCGGCGACGCTCGCCGCCGGCGGAGCGGTCGCGATCGCATTCCGCCTCGTGCCCTGGCTGCTGCCGCTCGCCGCGCTCGCGTGCATCCCGATCCGGATCGGCGTGCACCTGGACGGCGCCGGCTCGAAGTTGCTCGTGCCGCTCTACGTCGTGATCGTCGCCGCGGCGATGTATCTCGCCTGGGAGCTCGTGCGCGGCGACGAGCGTGCGCGCGAGCTCGGGCTCGCGGCCTGGCCGCTCGCCGCGTACCTCGCCTGGACGGGCGTCTCGCTCGTGTGGAGCAAGGACGTGCACGAGGGAGCGAAGGAGCTGCTGGCGTTCTACGTGCCCTTCGCCGTGCTCACGCTCGCGCTTGCGCGGCTGCCGTGGAGCCGGCTCGGGCTCAGGTTGCTGTACGGCCAGGTCGTCGTCATGGGGCTCGTGTTCGCGGCCGTCGGCTTCTACCAGTACGAGACGCGTGACATCTTCCAGAACCCGAAGGTGGTCAATTCGAACGCGTATGCGCCGTTCTTCCGCGTCAACTCCGTCTTCTGGGATCCGTCGGTGTACGGGCGCTTCCTCGTCGTGGCGATCGTCCCGAGCCTCGTGCTGCTCGTACGCGAGCGGGTGCGGGCGCTCACGCCGGCCGTCGTCGCGGCGATCGTCGTCCTGTGGCTCGGCCTCCTGATCTCGTTCTCCCAGTCGAGCTTCGCTGCGCTGCTCGTCGGCGTCGTGGGCGCAGCGGTGGTCGCCTGGCGCTGGCGCGCGCTCGTCGCAGTCGCCGCCGCCGCCGCCGTGCTGGCAGGGATCGTGGTGTCGGCGCCGCAGCTGCGGCACTCGATCCAGCACCACACCTCGAGCGGGCTCAACAGCGCGACGAGCGGCCGGTTCAGCCTCGTCGCGAACGGCATCCGGATCGCGCAGGCCCAGCCGCTGACGGGTGTCGGCGTGGGCGGCTTCAAGCACGCGTACGCTGACCGCGTGCACCGCTTCAAGAGCAAGGAGCCGAAGACGGCGGCCTCGCACAACACGCCGGTGACGGTCGCCGCGGAGTCGGGGCTCGTCGGCCTCGCGCTGTTCGTGGCCCTCGTCGGCGCGCTGCTCGCGCAGGCGTTCCGCCGTGCCGACCGCTCGCTCGCCGGCGGTGTCTCACTCGCGGCGGGTCTCCTGCTCGCGGCGATCCTCTGCCACTCGCTCTTCTACAGCGATTTCTTCGAGGACCCGACGACGTGGGGCCTCTTCGGGCTGATCGCCCTCGCGACGACGGTGCGTCCGGTGCCGGCCGCGGCTCAGAAGGAGGCGGTGCCGGTCTGATCGAGCACTGGAAGCGCGCGCTCGTGCTGGCCCCGCACACCGACGACGGAGAGTTCGGGTGCGGCGGCACGATGGCGAGGCTCGCCGAGGCGGGCTGCGAGGTGCGCTACGTCGCGTTCTCGATCGCGACGCGGTCGCTCCCGGAAGGCTTCGCGCCGGACACGCTCGCGCGTGAGGTGCGTGAGGCGACGGCCGAGCTCGGGATCCCCGAGGAGCGGCTGACCGTGCACGACTTCGACGTGCGCACGTTCCCGGAGCACCGCCAGGACATCCTCGAGCTGCTCGTCGCGTTGTGGGAGGACTGGAAGCCCGACGTCGTGTTCCAGCCGAGCCATCACGACATCCACCAGGATCACCGCACGATCGCCGACGAAGGGCTGCGCGCCTTCAAGCGCACGACGATCCTCGGTTACGAGATTCCCTGGAACAACTTCGAGTTTTCGTACCAGTGGTACGTCTCGCTCGAGCAGCGGCACGTCGAGCGCAAGGTTGCCGCGCTCGAGAAGTACGCGTCACAACAGCACCGCCGCTACGCGAACGCCGACTACGTGCGCAACCTGGCGCGCACACACGGCATCAACGTGAACCGCGAGTACGCCGAGGTGTTCCAGGTGTACCGCGTGATCGCGTAAGACAACCGCCGCCGCCGCCATACATGTACACGTAGCCCCCCGGCGGAGCAGTCCCTCTTTGTCGTGGCCGATCCGGCGCAGCTCGAGCAGGTCCTGATCAATCTTGCGATCAACGCTCGCGACGCGATGCCCGACGGTGGCAAGCTGACCGTGGCGACCGCGCTGTGTGAGATCGATGCTGCGACGGCGTCTGTGACGCCGGACGCGCACCCCGGCGCCTTCGCAGTCGTGTCAGTGACAGATACGGGTCACGGCATCGATGACGAGACGAAGGCGCCCCTCTTCGAGCCGTTCTTCACGACGAAGGAGGTGGGCAAAGGCACCGGACTGGGCCTCGCGTCCGTGTACGGAATGGTTCGTCAGAGCGATGGGTTCGTCACCGTCGAAAGTCAGGTCGGGGGCGGCGCGAGCTTCCGCGTGTTCCTCCCCCTCGCCGCCGTCGCCGCCGACGGAGCGAGCGGTCCCCGCCCCGAGCACTACGCCGGGACGACTCGCGGCAGCGAGACGATCCTGCTCGTCGAAGACGAGGAGGCCGTGCGCGACCTCACCCGGCAGGCGCTCGAGCGCAACGGATATCACGTGATCGCTGCGGCCACTCCCGCGGAGGCGCTCGAGCTCGCTGCCGACGCGCGCTACGACCTGCTGCTGACCGACGTCGTCATGCCACAGATGCGAGGCGGCGAGCTCGCCCGGCGGCTGGGTCGGGATCGCCCGGGTTTGAAGACGCTGTTCATGTCCGGCTACCCCGACGGCGAGGCGCTGCTCGGCGAAGAGGGACCGACGGCGTTCCTCCAGAAGCCGTTCTCTCTCGACGAACTCGCACGAACGGTACGTGAACTGCTCGATTTGGGTTGAGGTTGACCCGTTTCCGTCGACCCGGCCTTCCGGGCGGCGGCTGCCGCGGTGTTGTCTTCCCAGTAGCGGCGAGGAACAGGGTCAGAGCGCCTCTCGTTTACTTGTGTAGTCAAGTAAGACGAGAGGGGCCGAAAATGCAGAAGACACCTCAGCCGGAGCTCCGCGCCGCGACCGCGGTGTGCGCGTCGTGCGGCGCGACGTTCGAGCTGCGCTCGACCGCGCGCTGACGTCCGCGTTCAGAATCGCCTGATGGAGGATCGCACCGCCTGGTCGCGCAACGTCGGCACGCCGTTGCGCGAGTTTCTCGGCACCGAGACGGGCAGTGCGGTCGTCCTCCTGGTCGCGACTGTCGCGGCGCTCGTCTGGGTCAACGTCGACGCGTCGTCCTACGGCGAGACCTGGTCGACGAGCTTGTCGATTCGGATCGGCGGCTCCGGCGTCTCGCAGGACCTCCAGCACTGGGTCAACGACGGGCTGATGACGTTCTTCTTCTTCGTCGTCGGGCTCGAGGCGCGCCGCGAGCTCGACATGGGGGAGCTACGCGAGCGTCGCCGCTTCGCGCTGCCGCTGCTCGCCGGGATCGGCGGGATGCTCGTCCCGGTCGCGATCTACCTCGCGGTCAACGCCGGTCATTCGTCGGCGCACGGCTGGGGAGCCGCCATGTCGACCGACACCGCGTTCGCGCTCGGGATGCTCGCGCTCGTCGGGCCACGGCTCTCGGCCCGCCTGCGCGCGTTCATGCTGACGGTCGTCGTCGTCGACGACATCGTCGCGCTGCTCGTGATCGCGACCGCGTACACCGCGACCCTCACCGCTGTGCCGCTCACGACCGCCGCCGGCTTCTTGGTCGCTGTGCTCGTGCTTCGGTACCTCGGCGTCCGGCGAGGGCTCGCCTACGCCGCGCTCGGCGCAGGGATGTGGATCGCGGTCTTCAAGTCGGGCGTCGACCCCGTGATCGTCGGCCTCTTGATGGGCCTGCTCACGTACGCGTATCCTGCGGCCCGCATCGACCTCGAGCGCGCGACCGACCTGTTCCGGCTGTTCCGCGAGCAGCCGACACCCGAGCTCGCACGCTCCGCCCGGGTCGGGCTCGAGTCCGCGATCTCGCCGAACGAGCGGCTGCAGCACCTCTACCACCCGTGGTCGAGCTACGTGATCGTCCCGGTCTTCGCGCTGGCGAACGCCGGCATCCCGATCGACGGCGGCTTCCTCGCACGCGCGTTCTCGTCACCCGTGACGCTCGGGATCCTCGTGGCGTACGTCGCCGGCAAGCCCGTCGGCCTCGTCGGGGCAGCGTGGCTCGCGGCGCGACTCAGCCGCGGCAGGCTGCGGCTGCCCGTCGGCTGGGCGGCGCTCGCCGGCGGCGGCGCGATCGCCGGCATCGGGTTCACCGTGTCGCTCCTGATCGCGAGCCTCGCGTTCCACGGCGAGCAGCTGCAGGAGGCGAAGCTCGGCGTGCTCAGCGCGGCCGTGTGCGCCGCCCTGCTCTCGTGGCTCGTGTTCGGCGCGACCGCGTTGCTGCCCGCAACGCTGCGGGCGCGCCTGCTCGTCGGGCCGGCGGAGGCGATCGTCGATCTCTCCGTCGAGGTCGACCCGGAGCGCGATCACACCCGTGGGCCTGCAGATGCTCCCGTCACCCTCGTCGAGTACGGCGACTTCGAGTGCCCGTACTGCGGGCGCGCCGAAGTCGTCGTTCGCGAGCTGCTGTCGGATTTCGGGGACCTGCGCTACGTCTGGCGCCACCTGCCGCTCAACGACGTGCACCCGCGCGCGCAGCTCGCGTCGGAGGCTGCCGAGGCAGCGGCCGGGCAGGGAGGCTTCTGGGAGATGCACGACCTGCTGTTCGAGCACCAGGATGCGTTGCGCCCGTCCGATCTCGAGGGCTACGCGCGAGCGCTCGGACTCGACGCCGACCGCTTCGCCGCGGAGTTGCGGTCGCACGCGCACGCCGCGCGTGTCGCGGACGACGTCGACAGCGCCGACCTCAGCGGGGTCTCCGGGACGCCGACCTTCTTCGTCAACGGCCGGCGTCACCACGGCGCCTACGACGTCGCAGGCCTGTCGGCGTCGGTTCGCGCGGCGCGGGCCCGTGTGCTCGCGACGGACGCGCGAACAGGCGCTTGACACCGCGCCCGCGCCGTGAGAGATTCCTCGTGCCAAGTCCCTGTGGGCCCTCGGGTTCACGGGGACTAGGCATTTTCAGGGCCCTTGTTCGCGGGGCCCTTCTTTTCGGAAAACACCGTTCCCGGCCGCGCCTGCAACACAGAGGGCGCCGTTGCCGGCGCCCTCTGTGTTTCTGGCTGGATGGGTCGGTGGACGTCTAGAGGCTTGATGTGGATTAGACGTGCGTGCGGGGATGGGGCAGACCAAGCGATTTGGCCGGATCCGGCGCAGGACATGGTGGTTCTACGTTCAAGCCGGATCCGGACGAAGCGCGCCGCGTCTGGCACACCAGCCGTGCGTGCGGCCAATTCACATCAAGCCTCTAGGGCAGCTGCGACGGTGTGCAGGTGCTCTGGACCGGATCGCAGCTCGGATCGACGATGCCGAGAGCCGCCTCCGCTTGGTCGGTCTCCTCTGTCGTCATCGGCGAACGAACCACTGTCGAGTCGCCGATGGCGGCGTCGGCCCACGCTGCGTCGCTCCACGCTGCGTCGCTCCAGGCTGCGTCGCTCCAGGCCGCGCTGGCCCACGCTGCGCTGGCCCACGCTGCGTCACTCCAGGCTGCGTCGCTCCAGGCTGCAGAGGCCCACGCTGCGTCGCTCCAGGCCGCGTCGCTCCAGGCTGCGTCGCTCCAGGCTGCATTCGCCAGGGCCGCGGACTGCCAGGCGGCGCTGTCGAAGACCGGGACGCCGCTCGTATCCGTGGCCACGTAGTGGTCGAGACCGGCGTTCGGATTCGGCGGGTTCGTGACTAGCCGCGCGAGCGGGACGTTGAGCTCGCCGACGCCGAGGGAGCCGGGCGTCGCCGCAGGGGTTGCCTGCGCCGAGACCATGAGCGCTCCCTTGACCTGATCCGGCGTCCAGCTCGGATGCTGGGCGAGGATCAGTGCCGCCGCGCCGGCCACTGCGGGCGACGAGAAGGACGTACCGCTGAGCTGCATGTAGCCGGGCTCCACGACGTGGTCGGCCCGCTCGGTCGCGAGGGTCGCGTCGGAGGGCACCGCCCCCACCATGTAGCGGCCGGGTGCAGAGATCTCAGGCTTCGCGAAGCCGTCGAGCGTGGTGCCCCAGGCCGACCACGGAGCCACCGTGTCGTCGGCCGAGCCGAGCGTGTTCTGGATGTCGGCCGCGCCGACGGTGATCACGAACGGATCGTTCGCGGGGGCAAACAGCACGTTGCTCTGCTGCCCGTCGACCGCGTAGTTGCCGGAGGCCACGACGACGGTGACGCCGTTGAGCCACAGCTTCTCGACCGCCTGATCGAGCGGATCGAAGAAGAGGCTTGCCGGGCTCGACGCGTGGAGCGAGAAGTTCGCGACCTTGATGTTGTACTGGCTCTTGTTCGCCAGGATCCAGTCAGCCGCTGCGATGACGTCCGCCACGGTGGACTGGCCCGAGTCACCCATCACGTCGAGCGAGACGAGATTCGCGCTCGGTGCCACGCCGGCATGCCCAGCTGCCGCGCCTGCGGCGATGCTGGCCACGAACGTGCCGTGCCCGTACGTGTCGCCGGGGCCGTTCGGCAGGATGCTCGCGAGGCTCGTCTGGCCGATCACACGGTTGCCGAAGTCAGCCGAGCGGGTCGTGTCGATGCCCGAGTCGACGATCGCGATCGTCGGCGTCTGCAAGGACAGCGCCTGACTCGTCCAGTCGACGGCTGCGCCGGTCGACCAGCCCCACTTCTCGCTGTTCGAGACCGGCAGGTCGACCGAGGTCAGCTTCACGGTGTCGTTCGGCATGATCGCCGTCACGTTCCTGCTCATCCCGAGGGCGAGGATCTGCCAGCCCGAGAGCGTGGCGCGTGCGCCGTCGATCGCCATGAACTGGCGCCTGATCTGCTTCGAGTCGACGCTCTGGCCGTTCGTCTGCGAGTCCTGGAACGCCTTCTTCAGGAAGTTGCCCGCCTTCTCCTTGCGGGAGCCCTGCATGATCACGTCGAATGACTGCTTCGGGTTCTGCTGCGCTGCGCTGAGCAGTGCTCCCGGGATGTACGCGCGCAGATGCGACGACATGGTCTTGACCAGTGCCGTCTGCAGCCCTGCCGCGCCGGCCGGAGGTGCAGGTGAGCCTGCGGCGCCCGAGACCGCGACGAGCACGCACGAGACCGTTGCGAGGACGACGCCGACCCGGCGGCCACCACGGCCCCACAGGGCGTTCGACTTCTTCTCGCTGGACTTCGTTCCGCCTTGCCGCATGACGCTCCCTGGGATTGACTTCCGCGTGACCGCACATGCGGCCGCAGGACACGTGAAGTGGCCTGAACCTAGGCGTTCTCCAAAGGGACACCTCCCCCCAAAAGGGGGCTACGCCGCGAGTTCCCCCATTCGAGGCATCGAGACTGCCCCTCTTGGGGCAACCAATGGAAGGATTCGTGAGCTTTCGCTCTTGCTACAGCAGGAGCTCGGCGAGCACCTGCAGCGCCTCCGGCTGCGGTGAGCCGACGACGAGCGTCGTGACGGGGGTCTCGCGCCAGGCCTCGAGGCGGTCGCGGATCCGTTCCTTCGGGCCGATCAGCGCCACCGCGTCGACCAGCTCGTCCGGGACGGCGGCG
>DATCOE010000168.1:0-15290 GCA_036564885.1 Gaiellaceae bacterium
GATGTTCGCCTGTGCGGCGGACTTGTTCGCGCGGTCCTTGAACGAGAGGTACGACGGCACCGCGATGGCCAGCAGGATGCCGAGAATGATGATGACCACCAAGAGCTCGATCAGGGTGAAACCCTGCTCCGAGCCGAGGCGGTTCTTCATGCGATTAATCATTGACGTGCGTCTCCTTCCAACGGAGGTAGATGGCGGGTGGCTCGCCCTGTATCGGTCGTTGGCGCTCGATCGAGTTAGCCCCGATCGGGGGATTCACATCCCTCGCAACGAGGGACCCACGAGCACTCAAGCCCTCGCGATGAGGTGCCGATAGCCCGGTCGAGGGACTATGCCGCAGCTCACTTCAATCGACGACCTGCTCGAGCAGATGGTCACACACAGTGCTTCCGACCTTCACGTCACGGTCGGGAGCCCGCCGGTCTACCGCGTGCGCGGCCAGATCGTCCGTGCTGAGGGCTACGAGCCTCTCACCGCCGACGAAACGCGCACGCTGCTGTACCGCGTCCTCACGAGCGAGCAGCAGAAGCATTTTGAACTGAAGCGCCAGCTCGACTTCGCATACTCGATACCCGGTCTCGCACGTTTCCGCGTCAACGTCTACTACCAGCGCGAAGCGGTCAGCGCGGCGTTCCGTCTCATTCCACAGGAGATCAAGACGCTCGAGGAGCTTCGACTCCCGCAGGTGCTACACAGCCTCGCCACGTATCCGCGCGGGCTCGTGCTCGTCACCGGCCCGACCGGCTCAGGTAAGTCGACGACGCTCGCAGCGATCATCGACGAGATCAACCGCACGCGCTCCGAGCACATCCTCACGATCGAGGACCCGATCGAGTTCGTGCACCGGCACAAGAAATGCATCGTCAACCAGCGCGAGATCGGTCCCGACGCGTCGAGCTTCGCCGAAGCACTGAAGGCTGCGCTCCGCCAAGACCCCGACGTGATCCTCGTCGGCGAGATGCGCGACCTCGAGACGATCTCGACGGCGCTCACCGCAGCGGAAACGGGCCACCTCGTCTTCGGCACCCTGCACACGCAGAGCGCGCCGTCGACGATCGACCGCATCATCGACGTCTTTGCCCCGGAGCAGCAGGAGCAGGTGCGCATCATGATCGCGAACTCGCTCCAGGCCGTCGTCACGCAGGCGCTTCTGCCGACCGCGGATGGTGCAGGGCGCATCGCCGCGCTGGAGGTCCTGCTCCCCGACGACGCCGTCCGGAACCTCATTCGCCAGGCGAAGATCGAGCAGGTCTACTCGGTCATGCAGACCAAGACGTCGACCGGGATGCAGACGATGGAGCAGGCGCTCGCCGACCTGGTCCTCCGTGGCGTCGTCAACGTCGACGACGCGCTGTCCCGCTCGAGCCGGGCGGAGCAGCTCACAGGGCTCCTCGAGCGTACGGGATTCGACGTCGCCGGAGCCCTTGCCGCACTCGACGGGCCGAAGGCGCCGCCGCAGCAGGCCGCACCCGCGCTGCGCATGGCGGGGAGCTGACGATGAGCGAGTCGATCTGGAAGAAGGAGATCTCGTTCAAGCGCAAGCCGAAGTCCGACGCGGAGACTGTCGTCGAGGTCGAGCCCGCACACGCCGCACCGGACGCGCCGAAGGCGTCGTTCCTGAAGAAGGAGATCTCGTTCTCGCGCAAGCGGAAGGAGTCGCCCGCACCGGAGGCCGTGCCCGAGAGCCCCTCGCCGCAGACCGCGAAGCAGTCGTTCCTGAAGAAGGACATCTCCTTCTCGCGCAAGAAGCGCGACCAGGAGATCGAGCGGCTCGTCCACGAGGCCACGCAATCGCTGTCGCCGTCCTTCGCACCTGCTGAGCCCGCGTCAGCCGAGACGTTGCCGACCGCGCTCGCCGAGGTGGCCGTTGCCGCGATGGCGCACGCCCAGGCGCAGGCGGAAGCGCAGGCGGAGGCGGCCGGCGCGCACTCGCGTGCACAGGCCGAAGCACAGGCACAGGCTGACGCACGGGCACAGGCTGACGCACAGGCGCAGGCTGACGCACAGGCGCAGGCGCACGCAGAGGCGCTCGCACAGGCCTCCGCCGAGCTCAGCGCAATTCCGCCCGCGTTCGACCCGCACGCCCCCGTCGAGGCGGCGTTCGTCGAGCACGTCCCGACTGAGCCCCAGCACGCGGAGCCCCAGTACGCGGAGCCCCAGCACGCGGAGCCCGAGCCGGTGGAGCCGGTCGCGCTCGCGGCGGTCCCGGATCCCACGCTCGTCGACCTCCACGTCGTCGCGCCGCTCCCCGCCGAGCCTTCGCCGTCCGAGCAGCTGCCTCCCGAGCAGCAGCCCGCCGAGGCTGCGTCCTTCGAGTTCGGGCCGGTCGCGGCCGCCGACGACGTCCACGCCGTTCCCGTGCTTCCGGTCGACGAGCCTGCGCACGACCTCTCGCCACTCTCGCCGGCGATCCTCGCCCTGTCCGCGGACGAGCCGGTCGCCGCTGAGCCGGTCGCCGCCGAGCCGGTCGCCGTCGAGCCCGAGGCCTGGCCCGCGGCTCCGCCCGCGGCGGAGCAGGCCGAGCCGTGGCTTGCCGCTCCTGAGCTGCCCCCCATCTCCGAGACCGCCGCCGGCGTCGTCATCCATCCGCCCGTTCCTGCGGCCGAGTTGCCGCCACTCCCCGAAGCCGGCGCGAACGCGCCCTTCTGGAAGAAGGAGCTCTCGTTCTCCCGCAAGCCGAAGCTGCCCAAGACCCCCAAGGCGAAGCACGCGCCGAAGGCGACGCATGCGTCGGCCCCCTTCTGGAAGAAGGAGCTCTCGCTCGGCCGCAAGTCGTCGGCGCCGCAGGAGACGGCCGCCGCAGACACTCCCACCGAGACGTTGCCCGCAGCCCCGAAGCTCCCGTTCTGGAAGAAGCTGTCGTTCTCGATGCCCGCGCTCTCCATGCCGAAGCGCTCGTCCGGCAAGGGGGGCCACGCAGTCAAGAAGCTCGTCGGCCTCAAGATCGGCTCGTCGCAGCTGGCGGCCGCCCGTGTCTCGAACAACGGCGTCGCCGAGGTTCACCAGCTCGCCCGCGAGCCGCTCGCTCCGGGGATCGTCGTCGGAGGAGAGCTTCGCGACCCGGAGGCGCTCGGCGAAGCGCTGAAGGGATTCTTCGCGCGGAACAAGCTCCCGCGCAAGGGCGTCCGGCTCGGCATCGCGAGCAACCGCATCGGCGTCCGCATCTTCGACATCGTCGGCGTCACGGAGGAGAAGCAGCTCGCCAACGCGATTCACTTCCGCGCGCAGGAGGCACTGCCGATCCCGCTCGACGAAGCCGTGCTCGACTTCCGCGTGCTCGACGAGTCCGTCAACGAGGAGGGGCAGAGCGTCAAGCGCGTCCTGCTCGTCGTCGTCTACCGCGAGCTCGTCGAACGGTACGTCAGCGCGTGCAAGAAGGCGGGCATCACGCTCGCGGGAATCGACCTCGAGGCGTTCGCGCTCCTCCGCTCGCTCGCGCCACCCGGCGACCGCGGCTCGTCGGCGCTCGTCGGCGTGGCGATCGGCTACGACCGTTCGACGTTCGCGGTCTCCGACGGCCGCGTCTGCGAGTTCACGCGCGTCCTCGAATGGGGCGGCTCGGCGCTGAACGTCGCGCTGGCCCGCACGTTCGACAGCACGCCCTCGGAGGTCGAGGCGATCAAGCGCAGCCTCTCGCTGGACGAGAGCACCGTTCCGCCGGGACTGACTCCGGAGCAGACAGCGCAGGCGCTCGAGGCTGTTCGGCGTCAGGTGCAGTCGTTCGCACGCGAGCTCGTCTCCTCGCTGCAGTTCTACCAGAACCAGCCAGGGAGCCTGGGCATCGGCGAGATCGTGCTCACCGGCGGAACCACGCACCTTCCCGGACTCGCGGCAGAGCTCGAGCGGCTGATCGGCGTGCACGTTCGCGTCGGCGATCCATTCGCGCGGGTGAAGGTCTCGAAGCGTCTCGAGGGCACGGAGCAGGCCGGCTCGCTCGCAGTAGCAATCGGCCTCGGGATCGAGGACTGATGCGCGCGGTCAACCTCCTTCCGAGCGGCTCCGAGTCGCGCAAGAGCTTCCGCCGCGAGGACCCGGCGGTCGTCATCGGGTCTGCGCTCGGCGCGGTCGTACTCGTCGCTCTCGGCGTCGGCTTCATGAACGTCCATGCGAAGGTCAACGCGGAGCAGCAGAAGCTGACCACCGCGCGGACGGAGCTTGCGAAGCTCTCGCTGACGAAGAAGCCCACAATCGTCTCGAAGCCGGTCGTGACGCAGCCGATCGTCCCGATCCCCGCCGTGACGAGCGAAGAGCAGCCGCGACTGGCTGCGATCACGAGCGCGCTGTCGACGCGGATCGCCTGGGATCGAATCCTGCGCGAGTTCTCGCTCGTGCTTCCCAGCGACGTGACGATCACGTCGCTCACGCTCACGGCTCCGGCGGCTCCGGTTGCGGCCGTAGCGGGCGCCGCGCCTGCCCCCGCCGCGTCGCAAGGGCTCAGCATCAGCGGTACCGCCTTCTCACACGACGGCGTCGCGCGCCTGCTTTCCCGCCTGATGCTCATCCCCGATCTCACCAACGTCATGCTGTCGAGCAGCGCGGGCGCCACGGGCTCGGCCGGCGTCCAGTTCAGCATCAGCGCAGCTGTCAAGGGCGCGCCCGCGCTTCCGGCGCTGCCGGCGCCGGTCGTGCCCGCCACCACCGACACCACCACGGGAGCGAGCTCGTGAAAGGCCGGAAGATCCCGAGCAAGGCGGCGATCTTCCTGATCATCGGCGGCGACCTGCTGCTGCTCCTGGTCGGCTGGTTCCTGCTCATCTCGCCGCAGCGGTCGACGGCGGCGAGCATCGTCCAGGCCACCGCCGCGGCAGAGGCCCAGCTGCAGGAGGCGAAGCGTCCGGTCGTGCCCGTGAAGCCTGCCGCCGCCGTCCAGCAGCCCGAGATCAAGACGGCCGACCTCTACAGCCTCGCGAAGGCGATGCCGTCGACCGTGGACATGCCCAACCTGTTGCTCGAGCTCGATCAGGTTGCGCGCAGCGCCGGCGTCACGCTCTCCACCATCTCGCCCAGCGCGCTGGCGCCGTCGCTCACCGGAGGCTTCGGCACCGTCACGATCAACCTGTCGTTCTCCGGCGACTTCTACTCGCTCACCGACATGCTGTACCGGCTGCGGAGCCTGGTCACGGTGCGCAACGGCGCGCTCCAGACGTCGGGCAGGCTGTTCTCCGTCGGGACGGTCGGGCTCGCTCCCGCCGGCGCGGCCGGGCAGTTGGCCGCGAGCGTCGTCGTCGACGCATACGTCTACGGCGGCGTGCCCGGAGCGACCGTCGTCGCGCCGGTGACGCCCCCGGCTCAAACGAGCACCGACACCACCAACACCACAACGACCCCGGCGCCGTCCACTGACGTCGCACCCGGACCCTAGTCGGCACGAAGGGAGAGACCATGGCCAAGAACAAGAAACCTGCCGACGCGGCGAAGGACAAGGCGGCGAAGCAGAAGAAGCTAGCGATCGGGCTCGTGTGCCTGCTCGCCGTTGCGATGGCGTACGCAGTGCACACGATGTCGGGACTCGGCGGCGGCGGCTCGTCGTCGAAACCGCAGGCGGTCGACCCGGCGACAGCCGTAACGACGACCTCGGTCGCGACGACGGCTGCGACTGCCTCGCCTGCGCCCGCTGCACCCTCGCTCTCCGGGAATTCGATCGTTGCCGATCCGGCGGCGGCGACGGACGGTGTGACTGCCGCGGGTTCCACGCAGCTGCTCGCAGCGGTCAGCCCTCCGGCAGATGCGGGTCAGCTCGAGTCGTTCTCGCGGTTCGAGAGCAAGGACCCCTTCGCCGGCGGTGCAGGATCGAAGTCGGCGTCCGGCGGCAGCAGCTCCGGGGGCTCGTCGGGGTCGTCTCCGGCCTCCCCTCCCGTTGTTCCCCCTGCGCCGCCCAACCCGCCGCCGAGCTCCGCGGTGATCTCGGTGAACGGCGTCCCCGAGCTGGTGAGCACCTCGGCGAACTTCCCCGTCTCGAACCCGAACGCGACCTCGAACGGTCTGTTCGAGCTCATCTCGCTGACGGCGAAGACGGCGAAGATCTCGGTCGTCGGGGGCTCCTATGCCAGCGGATCGCAGACGCTCACGCTCTACGTGAACAAGTCCGTGACGCTCGTGAACACCGCCGACGGGACGCGGTACACGCTCGTGCTCTCCCCGCAGGGCACGGCGGCTCCGAGCGGGGTTGCATCGTCCGGCGCGAGCGGCACGACGGGCGCAACGACGACTCCGGCCGCTCCGGCCGCTCCGGCCGCTCCGGCGACCAGTACGACCACGACGCCGGCGGCTCCGACCAGCGGTGGGTAGCCGGTTCACTCGAACGGTGCCCGACCCCCAAGTGGGGTCGGACATCGTTCAGCAACCCACCGTGGCTGCCGATACTCGACACATGGGTATCCGTATCCGAGAGGAGAGCGGCTTCGGCCTGCTCGAGCTGCTGATCGCCATGGTGGTCCTGAACGTCGGGCTCTTCGCGGTCGTCGGCGTCTTCAACGGCGCGACAGTCGCGATGGGACGTGCGTCGACCATCTCGGCGGCGACCGCCGTTGCCGACAAGCAGATGGAGATCTACCGGAGCCTCCAGAACTGCGCGATCTGGCTCGATCCGTCGAGCTTCCCGACCATCAACTCCGGGAGCCCCTACCAGGCGGACACGTCGTCGTACATGAACGTGTACGCATTCAACCCGGGCCCTCCCCTTCCCATCAATTTCACGCCCGCCCCGGTCCCGTTCTTCGACAACAGCCAGAACGACCCCACGTTTCGGGGCACCCAGCCCTGGGCGACGAGCGCGACCTCGTCGGTCCTGTACACCCAGTGGTCCGGTGACATTCCGACCTCCTGCACGCCGACACCGGGCGTCACTCCACCGACCCCGGCGACCCTGGCGATCCAGAACATCAAAGGCCCGAACGGGCTGTCGTACCTCGTCTACACCTACATCGTCCTCATCCAGTCGCGGAGTAAGCCCAACATCCTGGTCGGCCAGGCGGGGTACTTCCAAGGCGCGTATGCCAAGCAACTGACGGTCGTCGTTCGCGACCCGCGGACCCCGGCGAAGATCCTCGCCCGCGAGACCTCGCTCTTTGACCCGCTCAACGGCTAGCGGCGGCACGGTCGCAGCCGCGTCTCAAGGGCACCGGCGCCCCAGCCGATAACCATTCCGTATGGCCACCTACGCCTACACCGCCATCAACGCCCAGGGTCTCGAGACGCAGGGCGTGATCGGCGCCGCCGACCTCACCGCCGCCCGAGAGCAGCTGCGCGTGAAGGGCTTGCTCGCCCAGTCCATCAATGAGACGGGCACGGGCGGGAACATCGGCCAGACGAACATCTCGTTCGGCGCCAAGAAGGTGAAGTCGAAGTCGTTGCAGATCTTCTCGCGCCAGTTCGCCACGATGATCGAGGCCGGACTGAATGTCGTCGGCGCGCTCGTCATCCTCGAGGAGCAGATCGACGACCAGGCGCTCGCAACGGTCGTGCATGAGTTGCGCCGCGACGTGGAGGGCGGGTTGCTGCTCTCGGAGGCGATGGCCCGCCACCCGAAGGTCTTCACGCGCCTCTACATCTCGATGGTCGAGGCCGGCGAGGCCGCCGGCATCCTCGACATCGTGCTCGACCGCGTCGCGTTCCAGATCGAGAAGCAGGAGGCGATCCGTCGCCGCATCAAGGGCGCGATGGTCTATCCGACGATGGTGCTGATCTTCGCGACGCTCGTGCTCGTCGGAATGCTCATGTTCCTCGTTCCGGTCTTCGTGAAGATCTTCGGCCAGCTCGGCGGCCAGCTGCCGACGTTGACCCAGTACGTCGTGACGGCGTCCGACCTGCTGAAGAACAAGCCGTACGTGCTGCTCATCATCCCGGCCGCTCTGTGGTCGTTCTTCCGCTGGAAGAAGACGGAGAAGGGCCGGCAGAACTGGGACAAGTTCAAACTGAAGCTGCCGATGAAGATCGGCGACGTGGTGCTGAAGGTGTCGATGGCACGCTTCTCACGCACGCTCTCGACGCTCGTCGCCGCCGGCGTCGACATCATCAAGGCGCTCGAGATCACCGGACAGACCTCCGGCAACTGGGTGATCGAAGATGCGCTCGCCACCGTCCGTGCCAAGGTGCACGAGGGTGTTCCCATCGCGCAGCCGCTCGTCGACAATCCGGTGTTCCCGCCGATGGTCGCGCAGATGGTGAAGATCGGCGAGGAGACCGGTGAGCTCGAGAAGATGCTCGCCAAGATCGCCGACTTCTACGAAGACGAGGTCGACGCGTCGGTCGGCGCGCTGACGTCGATCGTCGAGCCGATCATGATGCTCGGCGTCGGCGTCATGGTTGGCATCGTGATCATCTCGATGTACCTGCCGATGTTCAAGATGCTCACGCTCGTCAAGTAGACGACGACGGCCGCGCCGCAGCGGGACGCTCCTCCGTCCTTCGACAGCGTGTGTCATCGGCGCGCGTATGGTCGTTGCGGGTTTCCCGTCTTCCGATCCGCGCCGGCCCCGATGTTGATCGAGGCGAGGCGTTGGGAGGATCTGTCCATGTCCGGCCGCCGTCGGGACCTGGGGTCGTTGTTCCTCTTCGACGACCGTCGGCATGCTGGTTTCGTGCTCGCGGGCGCGCTCGAGCCGGAGGCCGGCGAGGACGCGGTCGTCGTGGGGCTCGCGCGCGGCGGGATCGTGGTCGCCGCTGTGGTCGCGCGGGCGCTCGGTCTTCCGCTCGAGATCGTCGCTGTCCGGAAGGTGAGGCACCCGTTGCAGCCGGAGTACGCTCTGGGCGCGGTGGCGCCCGGCGGGCAAGCCTACGTTCGCGAGCGAGACGGCCTGACGGACCACCAGTTCGCGGCAGCGGTCGCGGCTGCGCGCGCGGAGGCCGAGGCGCTCGACCGTACGCTGCGAGCCGGCCGTCCTCAAGCCTCGCTTGCCGGGCGGGCGGTACTCCTCGTCGACGACGGCCTCGCGACCGGCGCCACGATGATCGCCGCGACACGGTGGGCCACCGAGCGCGGCGCACGGCGCGTCGTCGCGGCCGCCCCCGTGGGTGCGCGCGAGACGGTCGACCTGCTGCGGCGTGCGGCCGACGAGGTCGTGTGCCCGTATCCCGTCGACAATCTCGTCGCCGTCGGGCTCTGGTACGCGGACTTCGCGCAGGTGAACGACGAGGACGTCGCCGAGCTCTTCGGTGCGGACGGTGCAACGGCGCCTCTGTACGAGACTCGTCGTCCTGCCGGGTCGGCGAGGTGAAGCTGGCGCAGAAGACCGAGCCCCGAGGGGTCGTCGGCGACACGATGCTCCTCAGGCTCCGGTCAGGTGTACGTGCTCGGCTCGGAGGCAAACACCACGAGCGCGGAGCTCGTGCGGCACTGGCGCGAGCGTGGGCTCGATGCCGCCCTCGTGTCCGGGGAGGACGCGCAGCGAGTGCTGCGGGCAGGTGACGTGGCGATAGGAAGGCTCGACGTGCTGCCTGCCCTCGACGGGGTCGAGCCCGGGCTGCTCTCGCTCCTGTGGCTCGAGCGCCGCGGCGTTCGCGTGCTCAACCCCGCAGCGGCGCTGATCGCCGTTCACGACAAGCTCCGGACCGCCCGTTGTCTGGACGCGGCGGGCCTTCCACACCCACGGACGACGGACGTGCGGGCGGGCCAGAGCCGTCCGGACTTCACGCTGCCGCTCGTCCTGAAGCCCCGCTTCGGCAGCTGGGGCCGCGACGTCCTGCTCTGCCGGAACGAGGCAGAGCTCGAGCGAGGCCTCGAAGCGGTGAGCGCCCGGCCCTGGTTTCGCCGGCACGGCGGGCTCCTCGAGGAGCTCGTCCCGCCGCGCGGCTACGACCTCCGTCTGATCGTCGCCGGCGGCGAGGTGATCGCCGGCAGCGAGCGCGTGGCGGCGGCCGGCGAGTGGCGCACGAACGTCTCTCTCGGCGGCACGCTCCGGCCGGCGGACATGCCGCCTGCGGCGCGTTCGCTCGCGCGCGCCGCCGCGGCCGCCGTGGGAGCCGACCTGGTGGGAGTGGATCTCTTGCCGGTCGACGGCGAGCGCTATGTCGTTCTCGAGCTGAACGGCGCGGTCGACTTCGACGAGCGCTACTCACTCGACGGGCTCGACGTCTACGCCGAGGCGGCCCGGGCGCTGGGCCTCCCGCTCGACGCTTACGGACACTGAGCGCCGGAGCGGCGGCATCAGTCCTGCAGGAGCCGCCGGATATCCTCGGAGCGCCGTGTCAGCAACTCCGCCATCCGTGCCGGCGCCGGGCCCTCTTCTGAAGCCGCGCATGCTCTTCTGGGGCGCGGTGCTCGTCATCGGGCTCGCCGCGGGAGTCGGACTGCTGCTCGTCGAGGCGTCGCCTCGTGCCGGCAGCAGCGCCGTCCCGCTCGCCCAAGGTCCGGCCGCGACGTGGGCGGCCGGAACGCTGCGCGCCCCTGACATCTCCCTCGTCGACCAGAACGGCGCACCGCTCTCGCTCGCGTCGTATCGCGGTCGTCCGGTCGTCGTCACCTTCATCGACCCGTTGTGCCGCGACTACTGCCCGCTCGAGGCGAAGCACCTGAACAACGTCGTGCGCAGCTTCCCCGCCGGCCGGCGCCCGGCGATCGTCGCCGTCAGCGTCAACGTTCGCGGCAACGCGCGCAAGAACCTGCTCCAGGACGCCGACAAATGGAACGTCGCACCGCAATGGCGCTGGGGCATCGGCAGCGAGGCGCAGCTCGCGCGCGTGTGGAAGCACTACCACGTCGGGGTGCTCGTGACGAGCAAGAAGGTCGCCGGCGTCGTTGTGCACGACGTCGTGCACACCGAAGCTGCGTACGTCGTCGACGCAGCTGGCTATCAGCGCGCGATCTTCCTCTGGCCGTACCCCGCAGACGCGGTTACGCGCACGATCCGGCAGCTAGCGCCGTCGTCGTAGGGCAAGGCGCAGCAGCACGGCAAGCGTGAGCGCGGCGATCACGATCATCACACGATCGCGGTTGCGCGGCGCCGGCTTCGCGGCCGTGGCGCCGAACAGGCTCACATCCGACGCAGCGGCGAGGGCGCGCACCGCAGCCACCGACGAGTTGACGAAGCCTGCCGGGCCTGGCTCGACCGGGATCTTCGAGAGGACATCATGCTCGGAGGCGGAGGTCGAACGGGACGTAAACCTGGCGTCCGACGAGGTACTCGCTGGCCGGGTCTCCGTGGGCGCGGGCGGCCGGCGCCGCGACGTACGCGAGCGTCGCGGCCAGAAGCACGAGCGCGACGACCGGTCTAACCCCGGGACTCTGTCAGAACGGGCGTCAGCGGCCGCGCAGGCGGTCGAGCATGCTCTTGCGCGGGGGCTCCGCCTCCTGCGGCAGCTCCGGTTCCTGCAGCTGTTGGGGCTCGGGGGCCGGCCCGGCGGGGGCGGGCTCGTCGACGGGCGCGATCGTGCGCGGCGCCGCGTGTCGCTCGCGCTGAGCCCGGATCGCAGCGTTCATCTCGTCGCGGTGAGACTGCTCCGCCATCGCCCGGACATGTTAGGCGCGGGCGGCCGGCCTCCTGCCGGGCCGGGCCGGTAGGCTCTCCGCATGTGCTTCGACAGCGACTCCCTGCCTCCGATCCCGGTCATCTCGGGCGCCGCCGTGTCGCACGACGACCTCGTGCTCGAGGCGGCGGACGGCAACCGCCTCGCGGCCTTCTCCGCCGCGCCCGACGAGCCTCGGGCGACGGGCGTCGTGATCCTTCCGGACATCCGCGGCCTCTATCGCTTCTACGAGGAGCTCGCACTGCGCTTCGCGGAGCGCGGATACCCGGCCGTCGCCTTCGACTACTTCGGCCGGACGGCAGGCGTCGAGAAGCGCGACGCCGAGTTCGACTGCATGCCGCACGTGCTGCAGACGACGCCGGAGGGCGTGCAGGCCGACGTCGGGGCGGCGGTTGCGCACCTGCGGGCCCAGGGATGCACCTCGGTGTTCACCGTCGGCTTCTGCTTCGGCGGCCGCAACTCCTGGCTCGCCGCCGCCTCCGGTCACGGCCTCGCGGGCGCGATCGGCTTCTACGGCATGCCCGCCGAGCGCAACGGCGTCGCGGGGCCGACCGAGCGGGCGGCCGAGATCGCGGCGCCGATCCTCGCGCTCCAGGCCGGCGCCGACGAGCACATTCTCGCCGAGCACAACGCCGCCTTCGATGCGGCGCTCACCGAGGCCGGCGTCGAGCACGAGGTCGTCACGTACGAGGATGCGCCACACAGCTTCTTCGACCGCAAGCAGGAACAGTTCGCCGACGCATCGGACGATGCGTGGCGGAGGGTGCTCGCGTTCGTCGAGCGCTAGCCGCTAGCTGGTTGGTCGGGCTCGCCGGTCGAGCCCTGCGCGGCCGTCCACTCGGCCGCGAACAGCGTCTTGTCGATCTGCCCGTGGAAGATGGGCACGTCGTGCTCGACGCAGAAGTGGAGGACGTCTTCGCGCGCGATCCCGTGCTCGGCCGCGATCTGCTCGGGTGTGAGGTGGTTCGGCATGTGCCCGCAGCGTAGACGCCGCGGCGGCCTGGGCGGTCGAGAGGTGCAGCGTGTCCTTCTGGGTCAGCTCCAGGGCAGCCGGTCGAGCCGGGCCGGGAAGCCATCCTCCTCGGCCTGCCCGGTAACCCGCCTCGCCGGCGAGGCGAAAGCGGGCGTGACGCCTGTCGGAGCGCGGGAACGGC
Source organism: Gaiellaceae bacterium (assembly GCA_036564885.1). GTDB lineage: Bacteria > Actinomycetota > Thermoleophilia > Gaiellales > Gaiellaceae > Palsa-739. Next base: position 12,618 of record DATCOE010000168.1, read on the forward strand.
CTCAAACTTTCGCTACACTCCCGCGGCGCGGGGCGGCGTAGCTCAGCTGGTCAGAGCGCTGCACTCATAATGCAGAGGTCGGTGGTTCGAGCCCACCCGCCGCTACTTCTACGCGTCCACCTTCGAGGTAAAGACAGAGAAATGGCCACTGGAGTCAGAGTCGCAATCACGCTTGCCTGCACGGAGTGCAAGCGGCGGAACTATCAGACGCAGAAGTCGAAGCGGAACTCACCCGACCGGGTGGAGTTCAAGAAGTACTGCCGCTGGTGCAAGCAGCACACCCCGCACCGGGAGACCCGGTAACCCCGACCTTGCATGGCGAGGCAAACGCGTCAGCAGCGCCGAGACCGGCGCGCGCAGCAGCAACCGGCCCTCGCAGGAGGCCCGCCGCCGCGTACCCCTGCGCGTCCGACCGCAAATGGGGGGTCCGACGGCGACTCGGAGCCCGCGCGCAAGCCGCCGCGCTCCGACGAGCGCCACATTCCCGGCTCGGGGCCGATCCGTTTCATCCAGGAGGCCTGGGCGGAGCTCAACAAGGTCGAGTGGCCGACCCAGAAGGCAGTCGTCAGCGGCACGGCGGTCGTTCTGATCGCATGCGCGATCGTGGGCGCCTACCTGTATCTCAACGACACTGTGTGGCATTACGTCGTGCAGCACGTCTTGCTGCGATAGAGAGGACCGAATGTTCCGCTGGTACGTGATCAACACCTACTCCGGGCACGAGAACAAGGTGAAAGCCAATCTCGAGCACCGCGTCGAGTCGATGAATCAGCGCTCCCGCTTCCGGCGCGTCGTCGTTCCCACCGAACAGGTGATCGAGACGAAGGACGGCCAGAAGGTCACGGCGGAGAAGCGCGTCCTCCCGGGCTACGTGCTCGTGAACATGGACCTGAACGACGACGCCTGGATGGTCGTGAAGAACACCCCGGGCGTGACGGGCTTCGTCGGAGCCGGGTCGAAGCCCGTGCCGCTCTCGCAGCCCGAGGTCGACCGGATCCTGCACACCAACGCGGGCGGCGTCGCGCCGGCGCGTAACCAGGTCGAGTTCTCCCTCGGCGAGTCGGTGAAGATCACGTCCGGCCCGCTGGCCGACTTCGACGGCGAGATCACCGACGTGAACGCCGACGGCCAGAAGCTCCAGGTCATGGTCAACATCTTCGAGCGGCAGGTGCCGGTCGAGGTCGGATTCGACAACGTGAAGAAGCTCGACTAGGGGATTTCAGATGGCAAAGAAAGTACTGACGATCATCAAGCTCCAGATCCCCGGCGGGCAGGCGAACCCCGCACCGCCGGTCGGTCCCGCGCTCGGCCAGCACGGGGTCAACATCATGGAGTTCTGCAAGGCGTTCAACGCCCAGACGGCCGATCAGAACGGGCGCATCACGCCGGTCGAGATCACCGTCTTCGAGGACCGCTCCTTCACGTTCATCACGAAGACGCCTCCGGCGGCCGTGCTGATCAAGGAGGCGCTGCGGCTCGAGAAGGGTTCGGCCGAGCCGAACCGGCTCAAGGTGGGGCGGCTCTCGCGGTCCCAGGTTCGCCAGATCGCAGAGACCAAGCTGGAGGATCTGAACGCGCGTGACATCGATCACGCCGCACTGATCATCGCGGGCACGGCCCGCTCGATGGGAGTCGAGGTGGACCTGTAATGGCGCAGCACGGCAAGAAATACGTCGACGCACGCGGCTCGGTCGACCGGGAGAAGGCGTACTCGCCGGTCGAGGCGATCCGCAAGCTCAAGGCGATGGAGCTGGCGAAATTCGACGAGACCGTCGAGGTGCACTTCCGCCTCGGCCTCAACGTGCGCCACGCCGACGAGCAGCTCCGCGGCACGCTCATGCTTCCGCACGGCACCGGCCGCGACGTCCGCGTCGCCGTCTTCGCCGAAGGCGACAAGGCGCGCGAGGCCGAGGAGGCAGGCGCCGACATCGTCGGTTCCGCCGATCTCGCCACGCGGGTCCAGGAGGGCTTCACCGACTTCGACGTGGCGATCGCCACGCCGGACCAGATGGGGAACGTCGGCCGGCTCGGCCGCATCCTCGGTCCGCGCGGCCTGATGCCGAACCCGAAGACGGGCACCGTCACCTTCGACGTCGGCAAGGCCGTGCGCGAGGCGAAGGCAGGCAAGCTCGAGTACCGCACCGACCGCGGCGCGAACGTGCACCTGGCGATCGGGAAGAAGAGCTTCGACGAGCGCGCGCTCGTCGAGAACTACGCGACCGTCGTGGACGAGATCGTCCGCGCGAAGCCGTCCGCGTCCAAGGGCCGCTACATCCAGCAGATCACGCTCGCGAGCACGATGGGCCCGGGCATCCACGTCGACCCGACGCGCATCCGCGGGATCGTCGAGGAGCTGGAGGAATCGGCCGAGGCCGATTCCTCGAGGAAGGCAGCTACACTCGCCAGCTAAACCGACTAGAACCGCCGAAGACCGTTGGCAGTCGCCTTGATGAAGGGCGGCAGAAGTCCAGCCGAGGTGGGGCATCCGGGAGCAGCGCGCTCTCCGTTCTTGGCCCGCTTCTGAGCGGGCCTAGTCATTTCCGAAGGAAATGACCAGATGAAGAAAGAAGACAAGGAACTCGTCGTCGCAGAGCTGACGGAGCGGCTGCGCACGTCCGAGACGCTGCTCGTGGCCGACTACCGCGGCCTCACGATGCCGCAGATCGACGCGCT
>DATCOE010000169.1:0-2908 GCA_036564885.1 Gaiellaceae bacterium
GAAGGCGAAATAGACCCAGAGCTTGGCCCGTTCGGCCATTGCGCCCCAGACGATCGCGAGCGAGACGCCGGCGAAGACCACCTCGAACAGGTAGCCGGCGGCGCCCGGGATCTCCGAGAACCAGTCCCACGGCGCCTTGCCAACCGCGGTCAGCGACGTGACCGACGGGAAGAAGCCGTGCGTGCCCACGAGGAGCCCGCCGTCGCCGAAAGCGATGCCGAAGCCGACCGCCCAGTAGACGAGCGAGCAGATCCCGAAGATCAGCACGTTCTTGCCCGCGATGTGGCCGGCGTTCTTCATCCGCGTCAGGCCCGCCTCGAGAAACGCGAAGCCGGCCTGCATGAACATGACGAGGACGGCCGTGACGACCACCCAGATGGTGCTGGCTGCGATCAGCAAGTCGTGCTTGGTCACACGCAATCCCTCCCTATAGGCCTTCTGGACCAACAAAAAAGCCCGCAGGACTCGAGAGTCCCACGGGCTTCAACGCCCGGTCGCGCGCCACGGCAGTGCGGCGACGACCTGGGGGCAGTGTTGCGCACTCGTCGGACGTGCGCAACCCCGTCGTCCGGTTTTCGAGGCTTGCCGATTTGACAGATGCCAAAACGACGTGCAAGGTAGAGGTGCGATGACGACCGCAGCGCTCACACGCGTTCCCGCGGCCCCTATGGGGCTCGCAGGCGCGCTCGCGTTCATCATTCTGGTCGTCGTCTCGATTCTCCCCCACTAGGGGGAGGACGCGAACACGCACCGCACTCTGGTGCACACACCGACCTCGCCCCACCACCGGTGCGTCCTCGATCGCACGCGAAGGAGGAAGTGTTCGTGTCCTGCAGGAACCGATTCGACGATTCGACCGACGACTCGACCCGGGATTCAACCCGGGATCCAAACCCATGTTTCGGCCTGACGCCGTGAGCCGCCACGCCTCGATCGCCTGCCTCACGGGCGCCGGCACGGCGCCGGAGCTCATGGCCGAAGCCGTCCTTGCGCTCGACGCCGTCGCCCGACTGCACGGTCTGCACCTCGACGAGGCGCACGTGCCGTTCGGCGGCGTCGCCGTGGCACGCGGAGGCCAGGCGTTCCCGTCCTCGACCCGGTCGGCCGTGCTCGACGCGGACGCCGTGCTCGTGGCAGGCGCGGAGGAGCCGGCGCTCGCCGAGGTGATGGCGGAGCTCGACCTCCGTGCGCGCGTCACCCAGGTGCGCTTCGGCAAGCATGACGACGTCTCGTTCGTCGCCCCGCTCGACGACGACTCAGCCGAGTGGTCGCTCGAGGCGGCGTTCCGCGTGGCCGAGGGTCGCAGCATGCGGCTCGCGGTCGTCGGCGACGCAGCCTGGAACGAGCTCGCCGACGCGGTCGCGCTCGCACACGACGACGTGGAGGTCGAGCACCTCGCTCCGCGGGTCGCGCTGCCGCTCGCCGCGTTCAACGCAAGCCGGTTCGACGTCGTGGCGGTCGCCCCCGCGTGGGCGGAGCCGATGGTGGAGATCGCCGCCGCGCCCGCGACAGCCCGCGTCGCCGCGCACGGTTTGCTCGCAGAGCACGGACCGAGCCTCTTCGTCCCCTCGCCCGACGGCGGCTTTGCGATCGCCGGGCACGGGATCGTCAACCCGAGCAGCATGCTGCTCGCCGCAGCGATGCTGCTCGAGCACGGGCTGGGCTTCGCCGCTGCGGCCGCGACGCTCGCCGGCGCCGTGTCGGCCGCGCTCGTGGACGGGCCGCAGACCCCGGATCTCCTGCGCCTCGGCGTGGGGGCGACGACCCGGGAGTTCACCTCCCGCGTGGTCGCGGGGTTCCAGCTCTCCCTGCGCAACGCCGAGTTCTGGCCGGAAGTCGCATGAGGGGGATCACATGAAGATGAACGGTGCCGACGCCATTCTCCGCTCGCTCGAGGCGGAAGGCGTGGACGTGATGTTCGGCCTGCCGGGCGGCGCGATCCTGCCGCTCTACGACGCGATGGCGCGCGGCACGACCGTGCGGCACGTGCTCGCGCGGCACGAGCAGGGCGCGGGCCACATGGCCGAGGGCTATGCGCGCGCGTCCGGGCGCGTCGGGGTCGCGGTCGCGACGTCGGGGCCGGGGGCCACGAACCTCGTCACGCCGATCGCCGACGCCTGGATGGACTCGACGCCGCTCGTCTGCATCACGGGACAGGTGCGCTCGCACCTGATCGGCACCGACGCGTTCCAGGAGTGCGACATCACCGGCATCACCCTTCCGGTCGTCAAGCATTCGTGGCTCGTGTTGGACGTGAACGAGCTGCCGCACGTCATCAAGGCCGCGTTCCATGTCGCAAGCACGGGCCGCTGCGGCCCTGTGCTCGTGGACGTCCCGCGCGACGTGCAGGAAGCCGAGCTCGAGTTCTCCTACCCCGACGAAGTCTCCCTCCCGGGCTGGAAGCCGCCCCGCCGTGGGCACCCGCGGCAGATCAAGGCAGCTGCCGGAGCGATCGCTGCGGCGGAGCGGCCCATCCTGTACGTGGGCGGCGGTGTGCTGAACGCGCACGCCACCGACGAGCTGCGCGAGCTCGCCGAGGTCGCGCGCCTTCCCGTCGTGACGACGTTGATGGCGAAGAGCGGCTTCCCCGAGTCGCACGAGCTGCACGTGGGCTGGCCGGGGATGCACGGGCCGAAGTGGTCGAACTACGCGCTCAACAAGGCCGACGTCGTGGTGGCCGTCGGCGCCCGTTTCGACGACCGCGTCACCGGCAAGCTGTCGGCGTTCGCACCGGGCGCCACGATCGTCCATCTCGACATCGACGCAGCGGAGATCTCGAAGATCCGCCACGCCGACGTGCCGGTCGTCGGGCCGCTGAAGCCGGTGCTCGCGGAGCTCGCCAAGACGCTCGCGACCGAGGTGGTTCCCGGCCGCACAGAGCCGTGGCTGCGTCAGATCTCCGAGTGGC
>DATCOE010000170.1:0-5135 GCA_036564885.1 Gaiellaceae bacterium
ACCGTGTGCTGCGCGCGCTCGAGGAGCGCCGCAGCGAGACGGCGCGCGCATGAGGGAGAAGCCTCCCGTTCCGCTGCGCTACTGGGCGCTCTGGTGGGCGATCCTCGTCGTCGCCGACATCGTCTTCTACATCCTGCTGACGCCGATCTGGATCGGCCTGCGCGTCGTCGCGTGGCTGGCCGAGTTCCGTTCTCGCCGTAGACGCTCAACCACCTAGAGGCTTGATGTGAATTGGCCGCACGCACGGCTGGTGTGCCAGACGCGGCGCGTTTCGCCCGGCTCCGGCTTGCACGTAGGACCGCTATGCGCTACGCCGGATCCGGCCGAACCGCTTGGTCTGGTCCATCCCCGCACGCACGTCTAATCCACATCAAGCCTCTAGTAACAGTCTGTTACGAGCGACAGACGGTCAGCCGGCGTCGATCGTCGACATGTCCGAGTAGCGGTCGCCGGAAGCGGCGCCGCGGGGGAACACCTCGTCGATGCGGGCGAGGTCCTCGGGGGTCAGCTCGATCTCCGCGGCAGCGGCGTTCTCCTCGAGATAGCTCCGGCGTTTCGTGCCGGGGATCGGCACGACATCGCCGCCCTGCGCCAGCACCCAGGCGAGCGCGAGCTGGCCGGCGGTGACCTCCTTCTCCGCGGCGATCTCCTGCACGCGCGCGACGAGATCGAGGTTCCGCTGGAAGCTCTCGCCCTGGAAGCGCGGCTGGTGCTTGCGGACGTCGTCGTCGTCGAAGTCATCCGGCGAGCGGAAGCGGCCGGTGAGGAAGCCGCGCCCGAGCGGGCTGTACGCGACGAAGCCGATCCCGAGCTCCCGGGTCGTGTCGAGAATGGCGTCCTCCGGATCGCGCGACCAGAGCGAGTACTCGGACTGGAGCGCGGCGATCGGGTGCACCGCGTGCGCTCGGCGGATCGTGTCCGGCGACGCCTCGGAGAGGCCGAGATAGCGCACCTTGCCGGCGGCGACGAGCTCGGCCATCGCGCCGACCGTCTCCTCGATCGGCACGGTCTTGTCGACGCGGTGCTGGTAGTAGAGGTCGATGTGGTCGACGTTCAGCCGCGCGAGCGACGCCTCGATGGCCGAGCGCACGTATTCCGGCCGGCCGTTAACGCCTCGGGTGCCGTCCTCCCGGACGACGTTCGCGAACTTCGTCGCGAGGATCACCTCGTCGCGGCGGTCGGCGATCGCGCGGCCGACGAGCTGCTCGTTCTCGCCGAACTGGGCCCCGTACATGTCGGCCGTGTCGAGGAACGTGACGCCGAGGTCGAGCGCCCGGTGGATCGTGGCGACCGATTCCTCCTCGTCGATCTCGCCGTACCAGGCCGACATTCCCATGCAGCCGAGGCCCTGTGCAGAGACCTCGAGTCCTTGTCCGAGCGTCCGCGTCTTCATGGGCCCAACAGTAGCCAAAGGTGCATCGAGTAATACTTGCGCGGTGCAAATAGCGGACGCCGTACCCGGTCGGCACCACATGCTGACGTGGGGCGGCCCGGTCCAGAACACGAACCGCATTCCGCGGGACTATCGCTGGTGGGCGCTCGCCGCAGCGATGCTCGTGATGTTCACGGCCTCGCTCTCCGCGACGATCGTCTCGACCGCGGCGCCGACGATCGTCGCCGACCTGAACGGCTTCAGCCTCTACGGCTGGGTCATCACGGCCTACATGCTCGCGTCGACTGTCTCCGTGCCGATCTTCGGCACGCTGTCGGACGCGTACGGCCGCCGGCCGCTCTCGCTGCTCGGGATCGGCTTCTTCGTAGCGGGCTCGGCGCTCGCCGGGCTGGCGCCGTCGATGCTCTGGCTGATCGCCGCGCGGGTCGTGTCGGGCATCGGGGGCGGCGCGATGATGTCGCTCGCGACCGCGGGCATCGCCGACATCTTCTCGCCGCGCGAGCGCGGCAGGTGGATGGCGCTCGTGATGAGCGTGTTCGCGCTCGCGAGCATGCTCGGCCCGACGCTCGGCGGCGCGATCACCGACCACCTCGGCTGGCGGTGGGTCTTCTTTGCCGCCGTGCCCCTCGGCCTCATCGCCTGGACGCTCGCCGGCGTCGTCCTGCCGCGCATGCAGAGCACCTCACGTCCGGCGATCGACTGGCGCGGCGGCTTGCTCCTCGTCGGCGGGCTGCTCGGCATCCTGCTCGGCTTCACGTGGGGTGGGACGAGCTATCGCTGGCTGTCGTGGCAGGAAGGCGTCGCGTTCGGCGCCGGTGCCGCGTTGCTCGTCGTGTTCGTCGGCTTCGAGCGACGGGTCGCAGCGCCGATCCTCAATCCGGACCTCTTCCGCAAACGCGTCTTCGTGCTGTCGGTCGTGGGGTCGTTTCTCGTCGTCGGCAGCATGTACACGACGCTCAGCTTCACGCCGCTCTTCGTCCAGGGCGTGATGGGGCGCACCGTCCAGAGCTCGGGCATCCTTCTGACGCCGATGATGGTCGCCTTCGCAGTCGGGGCGGCGCTCGCGGGGCAGGTGATCTCGCGCACGGGCCGGTACAAGGCGCTCGCCGTGCTCGGCTGCTCGATGCTCGTCGCCGGTTTCGTGCTCTTCAGCAGGCTCACACCGGGCTCGTCCGCCGGGCAGGTCGTGCGCGACATGATCGTCACGGGCCTCGGCATCGGCGTCGCGCTGCCGATCTTCTCGATGACGGTGCAGAGCGCCTTCCCGCACCGGATGCTCGGCACGGTCAACTCGGGCCGTCAGCTCTTCGCGAACCTCGGCGCGGCGGTCGCCGTGCCCGTGATGACGGCGATGCTCGTCAACGGATTCGCGAACGACCTGACGCGACGGGTGCCCGCCGGCGTCCGGCCGCTGCTCGCGCACAGCACGCTCGACCCGCAGTCGCTTCTCACCGAGGAGGCTCAGCGCGCGATCCATCGTCGCTTCACCGGCCTCGCACACGGCGACCAGCTCTACGCGGGCTTCGTTCACGCCGTGCGCTCGTCGCTCTCCTCGGGAATCGAGCGAATCTTCTCGATCTGCATCGGGCTCGGGGTGCTCGCCCTCCTGCTGGCGCTCGTCTATCCCCGGATCGAGCTGGCGCGCTGGGACGAGAACGGCGAGCCGGAGCTGGAGCCGTGAGCGCTCGTGGCCGGGCTACGAGTTACCCAGCCGGTCGACGGCCGGCTGTCTCCCTGAGGCGCTGGCTATACTGGCCACCGCTCATGGCAGTCCCCAAGCGAAAAACATCGAAATCGCGCCGCGACAAACGGCGCGCGACGCATTCGATCAGCGCCGCGAAGGTGAACGTCTGCGCGACGTGTGGGCAGCCCAAGCGCCCGCATCACCTCTGCCCGACGTGCGGCACGTACAAGGGCCGCGACGTCGAGCCGCTCCGTATCGACGCCCCCTAGCCGCATGACCCCGCTGGCGGCATGATCCGCATCGCGGTCGACGCGATGGGCGGCGATCGCGGGCCGGCCGAGATCGTTGCCGGAGCCCTCGAGGCGGCGAGCGACAGGATCGTTCCCGTGCTCTTCGGCGCCGCCGGGCTCGAGACGCACGACCTCGAGCTCCACGAGACGTCCGAGGTGATCGGGATGGACGAGAGGCCGGCCGAGGCCGTCCGCTCGAAGCCCGACAGCTCGCTCGTCGCGTCCGTGCGCGCCGTGGCCGAAGGGACGGCCCACGCCGTCGTCTCCGCCGGGAACACCGGCGCGATGCTCGCGGCCGGCCTGCTCGAGCTGCGGCGGATCCCCGGCGTGCTGCGGCCTGCGATCGGGGTTCCGATCCCGAGCAAGCGCGGCCCGTCCGTGCTGATCGACGCGGGCGCCAACGCCGACGACCGCCCCGAGCACCTGCTCCAGTTCGCCACGATGGGCGCCGTCTTCGCCGAGGTGATCCTCGGCATCCCGCGCCCGGAGGTGCGCCTCCTCTCGATCGGCGAGGAGCGCGAGAAGGGGAACCAGCTGACCCGCGAGGCGCACGAGCTGCTGGCGGCCAGCGACCTGAACTTCGCCGGCAACGCCGAGGGGCGCGACATCCTCTCGGGCGCCGCCGACGTGCTCGTCACCGACGGGTTCACCGGCAACGTCGCCCTGAAGACCCTCGAGGGAACGATCCTGACGGTCCTCGAGGCCCTGCGTGAGGAGATCAGGGCCACGGCGACCGGCAAGCTCGGCGGCCTGCTGATCCGGCCGGCGGCGCGCCGGCTGCGCCGCCGGCTCGACCCGGACACCTACGGTGGCGCCTATCTGCTCGGTCTGCGGGGCCTCGCGGTGATCGCTCACGGCAACTCGTCGCGCACCGCGATCGCCAATGCGATCCGGCTCGCGGCCCGCGGCGTCGAGCACGACGTGGTGGGCGCGCTCGCCACACGGCTTCCCCAGCGGGCTGAGACTGTATGATCGGCCGGATTTTCAGCCCACCAACAGAACAGAAGAGGTGACATGGCAGCGTCGCGCGAGGAAGTCTTCGAGCGAGTCAAGGAAGTACTGACGGATCAGCTCGGAATCGAAGAGGGCGACATCAACGAAGAGGCCTCGTTCCAGGAGGACCTCGACGCCGATTCGCTCGATCTCGTCGAGCTGATCATGGAGCTCGAGGACCAGTTCGGGATCAAGATCTCGGACGAAGACGCCCAGAAGATCACGACTGTCGGCCAGGCTGTCGACTACGTCTCGACGCACCAGTAGCGCCGAGGTCGGCCACCGCGAGCTCGCGCAGCTGATCGACGCGCTGCCGTCGGCGCGCGCCGAAACGGCGTTCACGCACTCGTCGTGGGCGACGGAGCGGACGGCGTCGTACGAGCGGCTGGAGTTTCTCGGCGACAGCGTGCTCGAGCTCGCGGTGGCTCACGAGCTGTACGAGCGCTATCCGGACTTCTCGGAAGGGCGTCTCGCGAAGATCCGTTCGCACGTCGTCTCGCGTGCGAGTTGCGCGGTGGTGGCGCGCGAGCTCGATCTCGGCCGCCGGCTCGTGCAGCACAACGACGGCCTCCAGGCCGACGAGCTCGAGCGGCTGGCGAAGAACCGTAACGTGCTCGCCGCGCTGCTCGAGGCCGCGCTCGGCGCACTCTTCCTCGAGCACGGGTTCGCGCGGATCGAGACCGCAGTCGTGGCGACGTTCTCGGGCCGGATCGAGTACGCGCTCAACACGCACGTCGACCACAAGACCGAGCTGCAGGAGGCCCTCGCCCGCAGC
>DATCOE010000171.1:0-5127 GCA_036564885.1 Gaiellaceae bacterium
ATCTGCGGCCGCGCCCCGGGCACTACGACTACGCGACCGTCTTGTACTGGCCGTTGACGATCTTGAAGATGTGGAACTTGGCGCCGGCGACATCACCGTTGATGGTGAACTTGAGGCCGGAGCCCAGGACCGTGCTCTTCAGGTTGACCTTGGAGAACGCGTTCCTGACCTCGGCGCGCGAGATCTTCTTGTCTGCGCACGCCTTCGTGACCGCTGCGGCGTACGCCTGAGCGACCACGTAGTTCGGGGCACCGAACGGGCTCGTCGCACCGGGGAACTGCTTGTGGAACGCAGCGACGATCGACGCGGCACTCGCCAGCGTCGTGACGTCCGGAGCGAAGAACGAGATGTAGCTCCCGTCGACGTTGAACTTCGACGAGTCGAACGTGCCGTCGCTACCGAACACGATCGCCGTCTTGCCCTGCGCCTTGAGCTGCTGCGCGAAGAGCTGGGCCTGCGAGGCGAGCTGGAACGGCACGTAGACGACCTTCGTGGTCGCCGTGACCTTCGCGACGAGCGACGAGAAGTCGGTCGCCTTCTGGCTCACGGACTCACGATCGACCTTCACGCCCTTGCCGGTCAGCGACGTGCCGACGATGTCGGCGAGGCCGGTCGAGTAGGACTCCTGATCGTCGACGAGCATCACCGAATCGCCCGACTTCACGCCGAGCGTCGACCCCATGTAGCCGGCAGCGGTCGGGCCCTGCACGCCGTCATTCGGGACGACGCGGAAGAAGTAGCCCTTGTACTTGCCGTCGCTCAGCGAGACGCGCGTGGCGGAGCCGGAGGTAAACGCGAGCCCGGCCTTCTTCAGGATCGGCGCCACCGCCTGGACCTCGTCGGAGCCCGCCGGGCCGATGACGGCCATGATCGAGCCGTTCGAGGCGAACGACTGCGCGACCGTCGACGCCTTCGACGGATCGAGCTGCGTGTCACCCTGGGCGAGCTTGATCTTGACGTGACCCTTCACCTTGTTCCACTGGGCGAAGTAGAACTGCGCCCAGTGCAGCTGATCGCTGCCGATCGAGCCCGCCGGGCCCGTGATCGGCGCGAGCATGCCGATCGAGACGCCCTTCGAGCAACTGGCGGTCGCTGCGGCCGACGACGTCGGCCGTGCAACGGCGGCCGCAACGATCGCGAGTGCAACCAGCATTCCGGCTGTCGCGACCAATCCAAGCCTCTTCAACATTCAGTTCCCTCCTTTGGGATTACCCCCGCTTAGACGCCGCAGCGTCCATCCGGTTTGCCGCACCCCGGAAGCGGGGGTTCGACTCTAGCCTCTTTCGGCAGATTCACCTAGGTAGTCTGGACGCCCGTGAGGTACTGCATGCAGAGCGCCGACGCCGTGGCCGAGCGCAACGGGGACGGGGTCGAGACGCACGCGCTGTTCGGGCCCGCCCGTGAGTGCAGCGAGTTCGAGCAGCGTGTCCTGCGGTTCGTCGGACGCTCGGACGACCGCTGCGACGAGCAGCGCGACGAGGTGCTGTACGTCCTCTCGGGCAGCGGCGCGGTCACGATCGGCCGCGAGCACCACAGCCTCGCCACCGGGACGGCGGCCTACGTCGCCAAGGGAACCGGCTGGCACGTCGACGAGGCGGACGAGCTCGTGCTCCTGTCCGTGCTCGTCGAGGAACCGCTGCCTGCGAACGGCACGACCCACGCCGTCGTCGATCTCGCCGCAGAGCAGACGCACGGCGCCACGTCGGGCCGCCAGTTCCGGCTGCTGGCAACGCCCGAGGTCGGCTGCGCGTCGGTCACGCAGTTCGTCGGCTACATCCCGGTCGGCCGCGCCCCGGAGCACTTCCACCGCTACGACGAGGTCGTCTACGTGCTCGAGGGCGAAGGCTCGCTGCACATCGGCGGCGAGTCGGCGCCGCTGCGCCCCGGCTCCTGCGTCCATCTGCCGGCACGGCTCGTCCACTGCCTCGAGAATGCGGGCCCCGGCGTGATGCAGGTGCTCGGCGTGTTCCGCCCCGCCGGCTCTCCCGCCGAGGCGTATTACCCGGACGGCACGCCCGCCGCCGCACCACAGGAGGCCTAACCATCTGATGCCGAGGATCGAGCGCACCGCAGAGATCACGTGGGAGGGAAACATCGCGCGCGGCGCGGGCGCGCTGAGCGCCGGCAGCGGCGCGTTCTCGCAGCTCGGCTACTCCCTGCCGACGCGGATCGGCCAGCCGGAGGGGAAGACGAGCCCCGAGGAGCTGCTCGCCGCCGCGCACGGCGGCTGCTTGGCGATGGGGCTCGCGGGCGAGCTGAGCGGCAGCGACACGCCGCCGGGCCGCCTCGAGGTGACCTGCAAGATCGTGATGGACGAGGTCGAGGGGCGCGGGCACCAGATCGTCGCGTCGCACCTCGACGTCGTCGTCGTGGCGGACGGGCTCGGCGAGGACGCGCTCCGCGCCCACGTCGCGAAGGCCGACGAGAGCTGCCCGTTCTCCGAGCTGCTCCGGCGCGCCGGCGCCGAGGTGCACGTGTCGGCTCGCCTCGCCCAGTGAATTCGACGCAGTGAGCTTCAACGAGCTCGCGCGGGCGCGGCGCACCCACAAGGCGTTCGGCGCCGAGCCCGTGCCGCGCGAGACGCTGCTCGAGCTGTTCGAGCTCGCACGGCTCGCGCCCAACCACCATCTGACGCAACCGTGGCACTTCCGCGTACTCGGGCCGGAGTCGCTCGCGCGCCTGAAGGACGCCGCCGGGCCGTCGGAGGCCGCCAAGCTCGACCGCGCTCCGACGCTCGTCGTCGCCTCCGCCGCGCTCTCCGGCGAGCTGATCCAGGACGAAGAGGACATCTGCGCGACCGCCTCCGCGATCACGCTCGTCCTCCTCGGCGCGACGGAGCGCGGTCTCGCCTCGTACTGGCGGACGCCGGGCATCCTGCGCACCGCGCGTGGCCGCGAAGCGGTCGGCGTGCCCGACGGCGAGCGGGTGCTCGGCCTGATCCATCTCGGGCCGCAGGCGCGCGAGCCCGCGCCGCGCGAGCGCGGGCCGGTCGAGCAATACGTCACGTTCCTGGGCTAGACCTTCCGGGCCGGATCCGGGATCGTCCCGGGGGATGCCGGATAGCCGCCGAAGACGGGACGAACGATCCTCTGAGTCGACACTTCGACCTGGAGAGGAACCATGACCGAGACCACCGAGACCATCCCCCACCCCGCGGCGGAGCACAGCCCCGTGGCCGAGCCCCGGCGCCTGTCGCGTGCGCGCGACGGCCGCTGGCTCGGGGGCGTCTGCGCAGGGCTGGGCCGCTACTTCGGGCTCAACCCCATGATCTACCGCATCGGGTTCGTCGCGCTGTCGCTCGCCGGCGGAACCGGAATCCTGCTCTACGTCGCCGCCTGGCTCGTGATGCCCGACGACGGCGTCGAGGACTCGATCGCCGCGGACGCGATCAAGAACCACCGCGAGCGGCCGTGGCTGCTCGTCGGTGTCGGCCTGCTCGGCTTCGCAGCGGTCGTCGCGCTCTCCTCGGCGCGTGTCTGGCCGAGCCCGGGCAACCTGTGGATCGCAGCGGCGCTCGCCGGCGCGGCGATCGTGTGGTGGCAGGCAGGCGGCAGGCACGACCGACCCGCTGCAAGCGTCGCGGCGCCGGGGGAGCCGGCCGTTCCCCTGCCCCGGCGGCGGTCGCTCGGCCCGGTTGCGGCTGCCGCGCTGATCAGCGGCCTCGGCCTCGTCGCGCTCGTCGACGTGGCGACCGGTGCGAGCGTCGACTGGCGGATCGTCCTCGCGATCGCGGCGGTCATCCTCGGCGGCCTGGTCGCCGCCGGCGCAGCCACCGGGCACAGCGTCGGCTCGGTCGTCGTGCTCGGGCTCGCCGTGCTCGGAGTGCTCGCCGTCGCCCTCGCAGTTCGCGTGCCGATCTTCGCCGGCCTGGGCGACCGGGTCGTGCATCCTCAGGCGTTCGTCTCGGTCGGCACGCGGTACGAGCACGGAATCGGCAACCTCGAGGTCGACCTGCAGGACGTCCGGTTCCCCGTCGGCGAGACGCACGTAAAGGCGACGCTCGGGATCGGCGACCTCGTCGTGCGCGTGCCCGACAACGTGACCGTGCAGGTCGACGCGCGGGCCGGTGCCGGCGAGGTGAGCCTGTTCGGCAGGACGGACAACGGCACGTCGGTGCACGACCGCACGCTCGACCCCGGCACCGACGCCGCGCGCGTGCTCGTGCTCGACGCGCGTGTCGGACTCGGGCAAGTGGAGGTGCTGCGCAGGTGAGCGTCCGCCCGCTCCGGCTCCCGGTCGCGCTCCCGCGCATCGCGCGCGTGGAGCGCGACCGCGTGCTCGCAGGCGTCTGCAGCGGCATCGCCGAGGCACTCGCGATGGACGTCACGCTCGTCCGCCTCACGTTCGCGCTGCTCGCATTCGCGAGCGGCGCCGGCATCGTCGCGTATCTCGGCGCCTGGGCCCTGCTGCCCGCTCCCGGCGAGTCGCAGCCCCCGCGGCGCCGCCGCATTGCCGGCACCGTGCTGCTCGTCTGGTCGGTGATCCTCGCGCTGCGCGGCCTCGGTCTCTCCGACTCGCTCGTCTGGCCGCTCGCGCTGATCGCCGCGGGCGCCGCGCTCGCGACGGGCAGCACGACTCTCGGGCTCGACCAGCGGCGCGCACGACTGACGGCGATCGTCCTCACGGTCGCAGGGATCCTCACCTTCGTCGGCGGCAACCGGCACGGGAACGCGACGACGCTGCTCGCGCCGGGCGCAGTCGCGGCGGCGCTCCTCCTGCTGCTCGGGCCGTGGGCCTGGCAGCTCGTGCGCGAGCGCGACGCCGAGCGTGCGGAGCGGATCCGGACGCAGGAGCGCGCCGATTTCGCCGCCCGCGTCCACGACTCCGTCCTGCAGACGCTCGCACTGATCCAGCGCAACCCCGACGACCCGCGCCGCGTCGCGACCCTGGCCCGGCGCCAGGAACGCGAGCTGCGGACGTGGCTCTACCCCGACCGGGAGCCCGCGGCCGACGGCACGCTCGCGGACGCGATCGAGACGGCCGCCGTCGAGATCGAGGAGCTGCACGGCATTCGCGTCGACGTCGTCCGAACGGGCGACACGCCGCTCGACGACCGCACCCGCGTGCTCGTGCTCGCAGCCCGCGAGGCGATGACGAACGCCGCGAAGCATTCGGGCGCGGACGAGA
>DATCOE010000172.1:0-11459 GCA_036564885.1 Gaiellaceae bacterium
CGACTGGCGGCCGATCGACTGCATCGCCTCGAGCTCGGCGGAGGGCTCCTCGGAGTCGTGCGGCTCCGGCACCTCCTCCTCGGGCTGCCAGCGGCGGCGGGCACGGAAGTGGTCCATCGAGAGGTTGTGCGCGATCCGGAAGAGCCAGGCGGAGAAGGGAGCCGACTGCCAGCGGAACCGCCCGATCGACTCGAGCATCTTCAGGAACGTCTGCGTCGTCAGGTCCTCGGCGTCGTGCCGGTTGCCGACGGTCACGTGCAGGTAGCCGTAGATCCGGTCGAAGTAGGTCAGGTACAGCTCCTCGAGCGCGGCGCGGTCGCCCTTCTGGGCACGGTCGACGAGCGCCCGAACGTGCGCCGTCGACTCGCGCTGAGCAGGCCTTTCGCTTGCGTCCGAGCTCACGACGTCAGCTTGCCCCGGTGTGCTGCGGACTAACCCGTGCCGAAGCCGACGCGGCTCGACCGGCTGAAGCGGCGGAAATAGGAGACGTGCGGCACGACCACGTGGTACGCGCCGTCCTCGGTGTCGAGCACGATGACGCGCGGGCCGTCCTCGTGCAGCGCGCGCTGGAGCTCCTCGGCTGACCTGGCGTCGACGAAGCCGCCGATCACCTGCCCGCCCTCGAAGCCGATCTCGATTCGCACACGATCGCCGTCAGCCACGCGACACCACCTCCGAGAGAATTCCATGAACAGATTCCGGGTGCACGAAGGCGACTTCGAGGCCGAAGAGACCCTCGCGCGGCACGACGTCGATCAGCTCGGCGCCCTGCTCGGCGAGATCGGCGAGCGCCGACGCGACGTCGTCCACCTCGTACGCGAGGTGGTGCAGGCCGGGCCCGCGCTTCGCGATGAACTTGCCGACCGGCGTGTCGTCGCCGAGCGCGGCGAGCAGCTCGACCCGGCTCTCGCCGACGCAGATCGACGCAGCCTCGACGCCCTGGGCCTCCACTCTCGCCCGGTGCTCGAGGCGGCCGCCGAAGAGGCGCTCGTACGTCCGCACCGCTTCGTCGAGATCCGCGACGGCAACGCCGACGTGGTGGATCCGTCGTGCTTCCACCCGGGCGATGCTAGCCGGTGCCGACCAGGCAGCGCCGATCAGTGGGGGCGGCTCAGAAGGGCAGGTCGGGAGTCTTCGCCGCGACGACCCGCGGCATCCCGACCATGTCGGAGGCCCTGGACTCGGGCTCGACGTTGGCGAACAGCTTGAGGACCTCGTCGCGGCCCAGCGTCTCCTTCTCGAGGAGGAGCGCCGCAATCTTGTCGAGGCTCGCCCGGTGCTTGTTCAGCAGTCGCACGGCGTCCTCGTAGGCGGTGTCGGTGAACCGCGCCTGCTCGCTGTCACGCAGCCGCTTCGTCTCTTCCGAGAGCGCGTAGTTGTCGGCGCGCATCGTGCGGGACGCGACGCCGTCGGCCATACCCCACTCGAAGACCATCGAGCGCGCGATCTCGGTCACCTTCTCGAGGTCGTTCGCGGCACCCGTCGTGACGCGGCCGAAGACGACCTCCTCTGCCGCGCGGCCCGCGAGCGCGACGACCATCCGGTCGATCAGCTCCTCCTTCGTGTGGAGGTACCGGTCCTCCTCCGGGAGATAGAAGGCGTAGCCGAGTGCGTCACCGCGCGCGACGATCGTCACCTTCTGCAGCTCCATCGCGGAGCCCATCAGGTGGGCCATCAGCGCGTGGCCGCCCTCGTGGTAGGAGAGGATGCGCCGTTCCTTCTCGGTCAGCACCTTCTTCTGCTGGAGGCCGGCGACGACGCGCTCGAGTGCAGCGTCGAAGTCCATCTGCGTGACGACATGGTCGTCGCGGCGGCCTGCGAAGATCGCGGCCTCGTTGCAGATGTTGGCGAGCTCGGCTCCCGTGAGGCCGCTCGTCTGCTTGGCGACGTGACGCAGGTCGACGTTCGAGGCGAGCGGCTTGCCGCGCGTGTGCACGCGGAGGATCGCTTCACGGCCCTCGAGGTCGGGCGGCGGCACGAGCATCTGCCGGTCGAAGCGTCCCGGACGCAGCAGGGCCGCGTCGAGATCCTGGATGCGGTTGGAGGCGCCCATCACGACGACCTGCTCGGCGCCCTCGAAGCCGTCGAGCTCGACGAGCAGCTGGTTGAGGGTCTGGTCCTGCTCGCGGTTGAAGCCGTGGCCGGTGCGCTGTGCGCCGACGGCGTCGAGCTCGTCGATGAAGACGATCGCAGGCGTGTGCTTGCGCGCCTCGGCGAAGAGCTTGCGGATGCGGGCTGCGCCGAGCCCCGCGAACATCTCGACGAACGAGGAGGCGCTCGCGGAGTAGAAGTTCGCGCCGGACTCGTGCGCGACCGCCTTGGCGAGCAGGGTCTTGCCGGTGCCGGGCGGCCCATACAGCAGGAGGCCCTTCGGAACCTTCGCTCCGAGCCGCTCGAACCGCTTCGGGTCGCGCAGGAAGTCGACGACCTCCATCAGCTCGGCGCGGACCTCTTCGACGCCGGCGACGTCCTCCCACGTCGTGTACGACTTCGCGCTCGAGTCGTTAACGGTCGGCTTGGTGCGCGGCATCATCCCGACGGTCTTCCACAGCAGCCACGCGGTCAGAATGAGGATCCCGAAGAACGCCAACGGGAGCCACTGGGTGGCGAAATCTGCGGCTGACTGGAACCAGTGCCCCACCATTCTTTCGTCTCATCGGCAGTGGGAGGAGAATCCCTTAGCCGAGGGAGCGGACCACCTCCTCCGCGGTGGAGAACTCGACCCCGCGGTCGCGCCAGACGGCCGTACACGCCGTCGTGCGGGCCTCGTCGAGCCCGCGGGCGGCGTCCTCGACGAAGCGCACCCGGCGGCCCCGCTGGAGGAAGCCGAGGATGGCGGCGTTGTTGCAGACGTCGGTTGCGACGCCGAAGACGACGATCTCCTCGGGGTCGAGCGCGGCGAGCAGCGGCTCGGTGTTCGGGTTCGTGAAGACGTCGAAGCTCTTCTTCAGCAGGAGGATCTCGCGGCGGCCCTCGACCATCCCGGCGATCAGCCCCGGTGGGAACGGGGCGAGCGAGAGCGGGAGCGGGTCGCGCTGCTTCGTCTCGAGGATCTTCTCGGCGCCGCGCGTGCCGCGCAGGCAGTGGGGCGGGTACGTGTTGCGGAAATCGGGCGCGGCGGAGATCTCGGGATCGGTCAGCTCGTGGTCGTCAGCCGACGCGACGTGTGTGAGCCGCGCGGCGCGGGCTGCGTCGACGAGGAGCTCCATCGCCGGAGCGACGTCCTTCGCGCCCGGGACGTAGAGCTTCCCCGACGGTTCCATGAAGTCGACCTGCGTGTCGACGTCCCAGAGGATCCGGCCCGGCATGGGTGCATTCTTGCTGTTGGAGGTGTACTTGCAGCCACGTCTGGTGACTGTCACCGGACGTGGCTTGTGGGGCCACGGTGCCCGTAACCGACATCTTGCGCGCTCGGCCGACACGAGACACCCTCGTCGGATGGCTCAGGGGCCGCGCGACAGCGAGCCGGGTATCCACCACGTCACCGTGGGGGCCACCGGGCCCAGCGAGTACTACAAAGATCACATCGATCGCCTCGACTGGTTGCGACGATTCATCCGCATCCTCGATCGGTTCGGCTGGACATGCCTGCTCGTGTGCCAGATGACGACCCACGTGCACCTGATCCTCGATGTCCCGGACAGGTCGCTCTCTGAGGGAATGCAACGCCTCAACGGCGGCTACGGCAAGGAGTTCAACGAGCGCCACGGCCGGCGCGGAGGGTTGGTTCGACGCCGGTTCTGGTCGACGCGGATCACGACAGACGAGCAGCTCCTGGCGGCGTTCCGCTACGTCGCGCTCAACCCCGTGCGAGCAGGCATGTGCGAACGGGCCGAGGAGTGGTTCTGGAGCAGCTTCGCGACATCGTGCGGGCTCGCGACGACCTTCCCGTTCGTCGAAGAAACACGCGTCCTGTCGCTGCTGGACGCGACTCCGAGCGAAGCGCGGCGGGCGCTTCTCACCCTCGTTCGTGATGTCTAGCGCAGGCACGTCTCGTGACTGTCACCAGGCGTGTCTGTTCGAGACGAGCGACCGCTAGGTGACGAGCTCGAGCCGCGGGCTCTCGCGGTAGCGGCGGCCGAACTTCGCGGACGGCGTTCCGTCGGCGATCACGATGTCGCCGGTGAAGTCGTTCGAGCCGCGGATGAGCGACGATCCGATGCCGTACGCGTCGACCGGCACACCGTTCTCCTCGAAGGAGCGGATCTTGCCGACGGTGAAGCCGCCCGACGCGACGATGCGCACCTTGTCGTATCCGCGCGAGTCGAGCGCGTCGCGCACCTTCCAGACGAGCCGCTCGTTGACGCCCGTCGGCGTGAAATCGCCCATCTCCTCCCACAGCGAGCGGTCGACGAGCGATTCCGACGTGTCGAGCCGGACGCCCCACAGGCGGTCGCCGAGCGCATCCGCGACCGCAAGAGCCGTGCGTACCGAGTCGTTCTCGAAGTCGACGAGCACCGTGACGTGCATGTCCTCCGGCGCCCACTCGACGAACTTCCTCGCGGCGAGCACGGTGTCGCCGCCGTACGCGGCGATCAGCGAATGCGGCACCGTGCCGATGCCGCGGCCGCCCCACCATGACGCCTGCTCGTCCGTCGTGACGCCGATCTCGGCGCCGACGACCTGCCCCGCGGCGTACGCGGCGTACCCGTCGCCGGTCTGCACACGGTGATGGTCATGGCGAGCCGGCATGAAGATGATCGGCTTGCCGTTCGCCGCCTGGAGCACGTGCACGACGTTCGTCGTGATCAGCGTCCGCCGCGCGAGCGTGCCGAGCACCGCCGTCTCGAGGTGCGCGAACGCGGTGTAGTCGCCCTCGATGTGCATGACCGACTCGTAGGGCGAAATCTTGTCGCCGTCGTAGAGCGCGTGGATCTCGAGCCCGTCGGCCTCGGCGCAGAGCTTGAGGATCGCGATCGCCTCATCCATCCCGCCGAGCCACGCCTCGTTCTTCTGGAAGATCTGCATCACGACTCGGGGATGCCGCCCGTCCCGCAGCAGCGTGTCGCGCGTGTTGTTGAAGTACGCGTCCGTGTACCAGCCGGCGCGCATCTTCTCGACCGGGAGATCGAAGATCTCAGGCGGGAGCCGCGTCCTAAGCGTCTGCGCCATGCTCGAGCTCGAGGCAGGCGGCGAGCGCGGCCTCCGCGACCTCCAACTGCTCCGACGACGGCTCCGCCGTCGAGAATCGGTGCTGGAGCTCGTGGCCGGGCTTCGACAGCGCCTGCGCGACGAGGTTGTCCGGATGCCGCGACATCCAGCCGAAGATCTCGGTCGACGCCGCAATCGCGCCGAACTGTGCGGCCGCACGTGCGCGACTGCGTGCGTGCTCGGGCGCGAGGCCGGCGAGCACGTTGCCGACGGCCGACGTCGCGACGAGCGGGCCGATGAGATGGCCGCCGCAGCGCTCGTGCTCCTTTGTCGCGCCCGGGCCGTGCTCGTACGTGCCGATCGAGATGTGCTCGGCGCCGTGATACGAAGCGAGCTCCGAGCCACGCATCGCAAACGCCGCGGGCGCGAGCGACAGCAGCCCCGAGATCAGCTCCTGTGCGGCGGGCCGCAGCCGACGCGACTCGCGGATGCCCTTCACGGCGACCGCCGCGCCGACCATCGTCACGAGCACGCGCGGGCTCTGCATCGGCAGCTGGGCCGCCGGCAGCTTCCGCTTCACCTGCGGCAGCAGCGCGAGCGCCTCGGCGAGCCGCGCCGGGCCGCGCAGCAGCGGGCTCGTGACCCGAGTGGCGCGAAAGCGCTTGCGCGCCGACGCGACCTCGAGCCGCCCGTCCGGATGGCGAATCGCACACGCCCACGAGTTGGGCCCGTGCACGAGCACGCCGTTCGGGAGCGCCATCCCGCCGAGCCGGATCTTCTCCTCGCTCATCGGTCCAGAGGGTATCCGGCAGCCGATCGCAGCGCGCGCTGCAGGGACTGCGCGGCCGGGCCCGGCCGGCCGTCGCCGATCTGCGCGTCGTCGACGGCGACGACCGGCATCACCTCGCGGATCGACGAGGTGAGGAAGACCTCGTCGGCGGCGAGCAGCCGCTCCAGCGGGAACGAGCCCTCCTCGACGCCGTACCCGACGTCGGAGACGAGCTCGAGCAGCGTCGCGCGCGTAACGCCCGCGAGAATCGGCAGCTCGAGCGACGGCGTCAACAGCCGGCGCTCCTCGCGCCACCAGACGTTCGACGTCGGCCCCTCGAGCACGACCCCGTCGTGCGCCACGAGCAGCGCGTCGTCGGCGCCGCGGCGCGCGGCCTCGCCCTGCGCCGCAATGTTCTCTGCATAGCTCGTCGACTTCGTCCCGGCGATCAGAGCCCCCGGCGCCCACGGCACGACCGCGAGCCGCAGGCCGCGCGCGCGCTGCTCGTCGTGGCCCTCCGGCAGCGTCGAGACGAGCGCGAGGCCCGTGGGCGTTCCCTCGCTCTCCCGCCCCGGAGTCCAGAGCAGGCGCAGCACCGCGTCCGGCCGCCCTCCGGCCGCGAGCGCCTCCTCAACCGCGAGCGCCAGGCCGTCGGCGTCGACCGGCGGCAGCCCGATCCGTGCCGCCGAGGCGGCGAGCCGGCCGAGATGGGCGTCGAGCCGGAACGGATGCCCGTCGTAGACGCGGATCGTCTCGAACACCGCGCGGCCGCGCAGCACGCCCTCGTCGTCGGCGTGCAGCACGGGCGCGTTCGGGTCGAGCGAGCCCAGGCCGACCTCGGCGACGGCGAGCAGCGTCACCGCAGCGCCGCCGCCCCACGCGAAGCGTCCATGGGCACGAGCGGGGCGCCGATCGCAGCCAGCAGCGGGCGCGCCTTCACCCATGACTCCTCGACCTCCGCGGCCGGTTCGGAGTCCCAGACGATGCCGCCACCCACCCAGAGGTGGATCTGCCCGGCCGCGACGGCGAACGTGCGGATGGTCAGTGCAAGCTCGAGGTCGCCGTTCGGGTGGATCCGCCCGAGCGCGCCCATCGAGGCGCCGCGCCCAACCGGCTCGAGCGCGGCGATCAGGTCGAGCGCGGCGATCTTCGGAGCACCGGTGACGGAGCCGCCGGGCAACACCGCGCTGAGCAGCTCCGTCAGCGTCACGTCCTCGCGCAGCTCGCCCTCCACCGTCGCGACGAGGTGCGACACGCCGGCGAGCTGGCGCTCGGCGAGCAGCTCGGGCCAGTGGACGCTGCCCGGAACGCAGACGCGAGACAGGTCGTTCCGCTCGAGGTCGACGATCATCACGTGCTCCGCCGCGTCCTTCACCGACTCGACCGGCACCCCCGCGGGGCGCGTCCCCTTGATCGGCGAGGTCCGCACGATGCGCCCGCGCCGCGACAGCAGCAGCTCGGGCGAAGCCGAGACGATCGTCCAGCCCTCGCCCGAGAGCGGCAGCGGCTCGAGCGGACGCAGCGGCGCGAGCGCGTGCGCGAGCCCGGCGGGATCCCCGTCGAAGTCGGCGCACAGGTGCTGCACGAGATTGACCTGATAGACGTCGCCCTCGGCGATCGCCGCGCGAACGGACTCGACCGCGGCCGCGTACTCCGCCTCCGTCCAGCTCCGGCGCCAGTCCCCGACCGTGAAGCCCCCCGCCGCGCGCGGGCGCGCGCCGGCGCGCTCGATCGAGTACGCGACCGCCGGCAGCGGGCAGGGCTCCGCCGGCAGCGGGACGGCGACCCGCCGCAGCGAGTCGGAGTCGCGATAGCCGACGTAGACGTGCGCGAACACATCGTCGCGCCCGAAGAACCCCTCCGCCGCGAGCGCGGGCTCGAGGTCGACGAGCGACTCCAGCTCGACGGTCAACCGCAGACGGCCCGCGCGGCGAAGCGCAGCCAGTCGAGCCCGAGCTCGAGGTCGTCGACCGGGATGCGCTCGTCCGCCGAGTGGATGAGCTGGGCCGCGACCTCGGCCGGCATCGTGCGCGCGGGGAAGAAGCCGTACGCGACGGTGCCGAACGCCTCGCGCAGCCAGTGGCTGTCGGTGAACCCCGCGCAGCAGATCGGCACCGCACGCGCGCCGGTCTCGCTCTCCGCGACGAACGCGTCGACGGCGTCCCAGAGCGGCGTGTCGAGCGCGGAGCGCGTGCCACCCTGCGCCTCGAGCCAGTCGATGTCGTACCCGATGTCGGAGCCGAGCACCTCGCGGACGATCCCCTCGATCGCCTCCGGGCTCTGGCCCGGCAGGAGGCGGCAGTCGACGACGATCTCGCAGAGCGCGGGAATGATGTTCCGCTTCTGCGACGCGGAGATCATCGTCGGCGCGAACGTCGGCGCGAGCAGCGGCTCGACGAGCTCGGCGGCGATCGGATGCACGGCGCGTGCGCGCTCGACGACAGACGTCGCCGGGGGCACCTCGCCGAGCACCGTCCGCAGGAACGCCTCGACCTCCTGCTGCAGCTGCGGCTCGGGCCGGTACGCCGCGAGCCGCTCGATGAGCCGTGCCGCCTTCACGAGCGCGTTATCGGCGATGCCCGGCATCGACGCGTGCCCCGAGCGGCCGTGCACGTGCACGTTGAACGGCGCCGTCATCTTCTCGGCGGTCGCGCAGAGGTAGTAGATGCCGCCGCCGAGGTCGAGCCGGTCGCCGTTGCCCTCGTTGACCGCGTAATCGCAGCGCACGGCGTCGGGGTGCTCCTCGCAGAGCCACTGCAGGCCGAAGCCGTCGCCGACCTCCTCATCGGCGGTCGCCGCGAAGATCAGGTCGCCGGCCGGCCGGAAGCCCTCGCGGGCGAGCGAGGCGATCGCGACGGCGTTCGCCGCCACTTGCCCCTTCATGTCGAGGGCGCCCCGCCCCCAGACGGTTTGCCCCCAGGTCTCGCCGTCCCGGACCTCGCCCGAGAACGGCGGCACCGACCACTCGCGCGGATCGGCGAGGACGACGTCGGTGTGGGAGAGCAGGAGCAGCGAGGGCCCGTCGCCGGTACCGCGGATCCGGGCCACGAGGCTCGCCCGCTCCGGTATGCGGGCGTAGAGCTCGCACTCGACGCCTGTCCCCTCGAGGTACTCGCGCAGGAGCTCTGCGGCCGCCGTCTCGTTGCCCGGCGGGTTTGTCGTATCGATCCGGATGAGCCGGCTGAGGAGATCTGTCACCTCGCCGCGCAGGCTGGTCGCCGCCACGCGCGGAGCATACTTGCGCCATGGGGGATCTCTTCTCGGATGCGGCCTCAGAGCGCGCGGGCGCGTCTGCGCCGCTCGCACAGCGCCTGCGGCCGCGCAGCCTCGACGAGTTCGTCGGCCAGGAGCACGTGCTCGGCGAGCACTCCGCGCTGCGGCTCGCGATCGCCGCAGACCGTGTCCGCTCCTCGATCTTCTACGGGCCGCCCGGAACGGGGAAGACGACGCTCGCGCGCATCGTCGCGACGACGACCGGCGCCGAGTTCGAAGAGCTCTCCGCCGTCTCCGCAACGGTGAAGGACGTCCGCGAGGTGCTCGCCCGCGCACGCGAGCGGCTCGGCGTCTCGGGGCGGCGCACGATCCTCTTCCTCGACGAGATCCACCGCTTCAACAAGGCGCAGCAGGACGCGCTTCTGCCCGCGGTGGAGGAAGGGCTCGTCACGCTGATCGGCGCCACAACCGAGAACCCGTACTTCGAGGTCAACTCCGCACTGCTCTCGCGCACGCAGGTGTACGAGCTCGAGTCGCTCTCGCCGGACGCGCTGCGGGAGGTCGTCCGGCGCGGCGCGGAGGAGCTCGGCACGGACCTCTCGCCGGAGCTCGAGGAGCTGATCGCGCGGCGGGCGGGCGGCGACGCGCGCTCGGCGCTCAACATCCTCGAGCTCGCCGCCGACACGGCGGGTGCGGCAGGGGGCGCGATCACCGAAGAGCACGTCGAGGACGCGGCACGGAAGCGCCCGGTCGTCTACGACAAGAACGCGGATGCGCACTATGACTTCACCTCGGCGTTCATCAAGTCGATGCGCGGAAGCGACCCCGACGCCGCGGTGTACTACCTCGCCGCGATGCTCGAGGGCGGAGAGGACGCGCGCTTCATCGCGCGCCGCATGATCGCGCTCGCGTCCGAAGACATCGGCAACGCCGACCCGCGCGCGCTGCTCGTCGCCGTGGCGGCCGCGCAGGCGGTCGAGCACGTCGGCCTGCCGGAAGCCCGCCTCAATCTCGCGCAGGCGGCGATCTATCTCGCGCGCGCGCCGAAGTCGAACGCGAGCTACACGGCGATCAACAAGGCCGCCGAGGACGTGCGCGAGCACGGACACGTCAAGCCGCCGAAGTCATTGCGCGACGGCAGCTTCTACGGACGGCAACTCGGCAACGGGAAGGGCTACGTCTATCCGCACAGCGACCCGCGCGGCTTCGAGGTCGACTACCTGCCGGATGAGTTGAAGGGGCGGACGTACTACGAGCCGTCAGGCAACGGCGAGGAGACGCAATGAAGCTGCACGTGCACGAGTGGGGCGATCCCGGCGCGCCGCCGCTCATCTGCCTGCACGGCGTGACCGGTCACGGCAAGCGCTTCCGGCGGCTCGCGGAGGAACACTGGGCGCAGCGTTTCCACGTGATCGCCCCCGACCTGCGCGGCCACGGCCGCTCGAACTGGGAGCCGCCCTGGACGTATCCCACCTACGTCGACGATCTCGTCGAGACCGCGGACGCCCTGGGCATCGTCGAGGCCGACTGGGTCGGGCATTCGTTCGGCGGCCGCCTCGTGCTCGAGCTCGCTGCGGCCCATCCGGAGCGTGTGCGGCGCGCCGTGCTGCTCGACCCCGCGATCCACGTCCTGCCGCACATCGCGCTCCAGAACGCCGAGCATCAGCTGGCCGACCCCGTGTACGCGTCGACGGAGGAGTACGCCGACCGTCGCGCCGACGGCCCCATGACGCCGCGCGCACTCGTGCTCGAGGACGCGGAGCAGCACTGCGAACGGCTGCCGGACGGGCGCCTGCGCCGGCGTACGTGCCAACCGGCGATCGTCTCGATCTACGGCGAGATCGCGACCGGCCCGCCGCCGCCCGAGACGCTACGCGCCCCGACGCTGCTCATCTACGCGCCTGCGTACGGCCTCGTGAACGAAGAGCAGCTCGCCGCATATTCCGGTCGCGCCGAGATCGTCGAAGTCCCCGGCATGCACATGGTCATGTGGGACGCCTTCGACGAGGTCGCCGGAGCGGTCGATCGCTTCCTGACGTGACGTGCCGGCTAGAGGATCTTGGCGCCGAGCGCTGACGCGACGAGCTCGACGGCGAGCTGCGCCGTCGTGTTCTCGCGGTCGAGCACCGGGTTCACCTCGACGACGTCGAACGAGTCGGCGAGACCCGACTCCGCGATGACCTCCATCGCGAGATGGGCCTCGCGATAGGAGAGCCCGCCGCGCACCGGCGTGCCGACCCCGGGTGCGTGCTCCGGATCGACGGCGTCCATGTCGAGGCTGACGTGAACGAAGTTGGGCCCCGACGCATGGGCGAGTGCCTCGCGCATGCACGACTCGATGCCGACGCGATCGATCTCGCTCATGGTGAACACCTTCGCGTCGAGC
>DATCOE010000173.1:0-4516 GCA_036564885.1 Gaiellaceae bacterium
TCTTCCGTCCACCAGCGGTCGAGCACGCGCCACTCCTCGCGCAGGACGGCGACCGACTGGTGGTTCACCTGCCAGGGAGTGCCGTCGAAGTTCGACTCGACGCGCGCCGGGCGCGGCTCGTTCAGTCGTCCCGCGGTACGAACAGCGCGCGCGTTTCCGGGATGCGCGACCATGGTGCGACCTCCACGACGGTGCAGACGGAGCCGGAGCCGGTGCTCGCACACACCTGGCGGAGCCCTTCGCTGAGCCGGCTGCGGTCCTCGGCGCCGGCGGCCAGCAGCTCGAGCTGGTGCCCGGCGGGCTCGGTGAGCTCGACGAGCTCGAGTCGCAATGCGAGCACGGGCGCCGGCAACTCGGCGAGCCGCGGCGCGAGCGCGACGCGGATGCGGTCGCCGTCGGCACTCGGCTCGCGCAGCGTCAGCGACTTCCGCCAGGAGCCGCCACCGACGAGCCGTGCGGAGAGCGCCACCTTGCGGACGAAGCGGTCGCGCCGCTCCGGCCGTGCGAGGACGGTGTCGACGAGCGCGCCGAGCGCGCGGCGCAACGTCAGCTCGTTGCCGATCGCCTCGACGAACTCGAGCGTTTCCGCCACCTCGGCCCGCGGGCGGCGACCGCGCACCCGCGCGGCCGCCCCGCCTCTCGCCAGACCCCAGGCGCGCCGGCCGTCCGGCCCCAATCGTTCGGCGACGGCGCCACCCGGGAGCCCGGCAAGCTGTCCAAGCTTTCGCACGCCGAGGGATTCGAGCTCCTCGTAGCGCTGCCGCGCGAGCGGCAGCAGCGTGAGCGGCAGCGGCGCGAGGAACCGCCCAATCTCCTCGTCGCGGATGACGAGCAGCTGTCCCGCCCGGGCGACGGACGCGGCCGCGAGCGCGGCGAACCGCCGCCCCGCCGCGCCGATGCGTGCATCCCAGGCGGTACCGACCGCGGCGAGCGCCCGCTGCAGCGCCGGGTCGAGGCCGCCGTAGAGGCGCTCCACCCCGCGCGTCTCGAAGTACGCGACCCCGAGCGCGGCCGACTCGACCGCGAAGCCTGCGTCCTCGAGCGAGCGGACGATCTCCTCCCACGCCTGCTCGGCCGCCGCGGGATCCGGGTCGACGAGCACGAGCCGCGGGCACGTCGCGAGCGCCTCGCCGAGGCGCATCTGAGGCCGCACCCCCGCCGCCTCCGCCGCAGGCGTCACGGAGCCCAGCAACGGCTCTCCTCCGGGCTCCGGCGAGAGCGCCGCCGGACGCAGCACCAGGGAGGGCGCCTTCCGCAACGCCGCCTTCAACTCGAACCCGGGGATGGAGAGACAGGCGATCACAGGAACGTATGTTCTACACGAACATATGTTCTCCTGTCAAGCAATCCCAGACTTAGGACGCTGTTAGGAAGCGGTGATTTGCTCTCTCCAGATGTTCTATCTCCGCTATCTCCGGAGCGAGCTGCTGCGCAGGCGTGCCCGGACGGTGCTGACGGTGCTCGGGCTCGCGCTCGGTGTCGGGCTCGTGATTGCGATCTCCGGCCTCTCACGCGGCCTCGACCACGCCCAGAAGACGGCGCTCGACCCGCTCTCGACCATCGGCACCGACCTCACCGTGACTCGTGCTGCACAGACCGACACGGGCGGCTTCGGCGGCGGGGGCGGCGGCGAGCTCATCCAGGCGAACAGCTCCGTGATCACCGATCTCTCGAAGCTCGGCAAGCCGGGAGCGCACTTCGTGCACGACTTCTTCCTCCCCGGCACGCAGCTCACCTTTCCGGCGAGCCAGGGCGCGACGGTGAAGTCGCTGCCCGGCGTCGCCGCTGTCTCGCAGGGGCTGCTCCTCGTCGCCGAGCACCAGGAGGGAACGGTGCCCAAGATCGTCGCGAAGCTGAAGACCGGCGGCCAGACGTTCCGGATCCGGCGCCAGATCACGCCGCTGACCGCGGCCGAGCAGGCGAAGGTGCAAGCGTGTCTCACGAAGGCCGGTGTAACGAATATCGCGCCGCAGCAGCAGGGGAGCGGCGGCAGCAGCGGTACCGGCGGCGGCGGCTTCGGCAGCGGCAACCGTCAGCAGGGGGGCGGTGGCCGCGGCTTCTTCGGTGGCGCGCTTGCGAAGTGCCTCCCGGCGCGGCTCCGGCAGCTTCGAACGACCTTCACGACCCCGCAGCAGACGCTGCGCCAGGTGCTGGATCCGCCGCAGACCAACATCAAGACGACGCCGTACACGATCGGCGGCGTCGACCAGACGCAGCCGGACATCGGCCTCGTGACGCCCGCCCAGGTGACCAAGGGCGCGTACTTCAGCGCCGCGGGCAGCCGTGAAGCGCTCGTCGCAGCCTCGTACGCGAGCCGCGAAAAGCTGAAGGTCGGCTCGACGCTCACGCTCAACGGCGTCGTGTTCCACGTCGTCGGGCTCGTCTCGCCGCCGCTCGGCGGCCAGACCGCGGACGTCTACCTGCCGCTCGCCCAGCTCCAGTCGCTCGCGCACCAGGAGGGTCTCGCGAACATCGTCCTCGTACGTGCGGACAAGAGCTCGTCGGTCGCAAGCGTCAAGAAGGAGATCGCCAAGAAGCTCGGCGGCGCGCAGGTCGCGAGCGCAAGCCAGGTCGCGGACAAGATCACAGGCTCGCTCGTCGACGCATCGAATCTCTCGCACAACCTCGGAGTCGTCCTCGAGATCATCGTTGCGGCAGCCGCGTTCCTCCTCGCGGCGCTGCTCACGCTCTCCTCCGTCGGGAAGCGCGTCCGTGAGCTCGGGACGCTGAAGGCGATCGGCTGGACGCAGCGCCTCGTGGTGCGGCAGGTCGTCGGTGAGTCCGTCGCGCAGGGGATCCTCGGCGGCGTGCTCGGTATTGGCGTCGGCGTCGCCGCGGCCCTGTTGTTCGACGCCTTCGGCCCCAAGTTGACCGCGAGCTCGACGAGCGGCGGCAGCGCCCAGAACTTCCTCGGCCTCGGCAGCGCGACCGTGCGCAGCGCCTCGACCGACATCTCGCTGCACGCGCCGCTGAGCGCCGGCCTGCTCGCGCTCGGGCTCGTGCTCGCGATCGCCGGCGGACTCATCGCCGGCGCTGCGGGCGGGCTGCGAACGGCACGCCTCCGCCCCGCCGACGCGCTCAGGCGGGTGGAATGAGCGAGACGCTCTTCGAGCTGCGCGGCGTCTCGAAGCGCTTTCGGCGCGGCGACGCGACGATCCATGCCGTCGACTCCGTCGACCTCGTGATCGCCGCCGGCGAGTTCGTCGCCCTCGAGGGGCCGAGCGGCTCCGGCAAGACGTCGCTGCTCCAGCTCCTCGGCGCGCTCGACCGGCCCGACGACGGCCAGATCTTCTTCGAGGGCCGTGAGCTCCAGGGGCTCGGCGACCGCGAGCTCGCCGAGCTACGGCTGCGCGCGTTCGGCTTCGTTTTCCAGCAGTTCAACCTCATCCCGACGCTCTCCGCGCTCGAGAACGTCGAGGCGGCCCTGGCCCCGGCCGGCCTGCGGGGCGAGCCCCTTCGGGAGCGCGCCACGAGCCTGCTCGGCGAGGTCGGGCTGCCCGACCGGATGACCCATCTTCCCTCGCACCTCTCGGGCGGCGAGCAGCAGCGCGTCGCGATCGCGCGGGCGCTCGGCAACGAGCCGCGCGTGATCCTCGCCGACGAGCCGACCGGCAACCTCGACACGAAGACCGGCGCCGACGTGATCGACCTGCTCGCGGGCCTCGCCCAGCGCCGCGGCACGACGGTGATCGTCGCGACCCACGACGCCGGCCTCGCCGCGCGCGCCCCGCGCCGGATCGCGATGCGCGACGGAGCGCTCGTCCAGGCCGTCGCCGTGCCCGCCTAGAGGCTTGATGTGGATTAGACGTGCGTGCGGGGATGGGCCAGACCAAGCGATTTGGCCGGATCCGGCGCAGCGCATAGCGGTCCTACGTGCAAGCCGGAGCCGGACGAAGCGCGCCGCGTCTGGCACACCAGCCGTGCGTGCGGCCAATCCACATCAAGCCTCTAGACCGTGCACCTGAGCGCCTCCGTCGTCGGCTGGATCGCGATCGGCGCCGCGGCAGCGGCAGCGGTCGCCCTGCTCCTCACGGTCGGCTACTACCTCGCCCTGCGCCGCGTCCGGCAGGCGCAGCTCGTGCTCCTCGGCGGCGGCCGCGAAGATCTCGTGGATTTCGCGGTCTCGCTGCAGGGTCGGATCGACGCCCTGCACGGCTCGGTCGACGAGGTAGCCGCAGGGCTCGCCCGCATCGACCGCCGGGTCGACGACACCGTCTCGAAGACGGCCATCGTCCGCTACGACGCCTATGAGCAGAGCGGCGGCCACCAGTCGGCCTCGGTCGCGCTGCTCGACTCGGCCCGTTCCGGGGTCGTGCTGAGCGCAATCCAGGGCCGCGACTACGCCCGGATCTACATCAAGGAGCTCGACCGCGGCCACGCCTCCGTCGCCCTTTCGCCCGAGGAGTTGGAGGCGGTCGACCGGGCCATGTCCTCCTGAGGGAGCGGTTAGTCGTCCAGCGCTGGTATTTTCCAGGGCAGGTGCAGCAGGTTCTCGTCCTGAACGCCAGCTACGAGC
>DATCOE010000174.1:0-13638 GCA_036564885.1 Gaiellaceae bacterium
CCGGCGATCGAGGGCGGCAAGGAGCCGCTGCGCAACGATCCGCTGACGATCCAGACGTACGCGTGGTTCGCACGGCACGTCGACTCGATCAGCCGCGAGGCGTACCAGCTCGTCATCTGCGACGAGGCGCACACGGCGCTCGGCGAGAAGACATCGGCCGCGATCCGCTCGTTCCCGGAGCCCATCTTCATCGGCATGACGGCGACCGAGCAGCTGATCGCGAAGCAGGTCTCCGACGTCTTCCCCGCCTCGGTCGACGACCTGCCGCTGCAGGATGCCGCGCGCCGCGGCCTGATCGCGCCGCTGCGCTGCCTGCGTGTTCCTCCCGTGGCCGCGATCAACTCGGTGCCGATCGTGGGCGGCGACTTCGACCAGGAGATCCTCGCGAAGACGCTCGACCACCAGGCGCTGAACCAGGCGGCCGCGAGCCTCTACCGCGATCGCTTCGACAACACGCCGGGCATCGTCTATGCGGCAGGCGTCGATCACGCGTACAACCTCGCGCAGGAGTTCCGCGCAACCGGGATCAAGGCCGAAGCAGTGTCCGGACGAACACCGCCGGTGCGGTTGGCCGAGACGCTCGCGGCCTACGAGCGCGGCGAGATCAACGTGCTCATCAACGCGCAGCTCCTCGCCGAGGGCTGGAACTCGCCGCGTGCAACCGTCTGCATGCACCTCGCGCCAACGGCGTCCAAGCGCGTCTACCAGCAGCGCATCGGCCGCATCATGCGCATCCACGCGCGCAAGGAAGCCGGCATCGTCGTCGACTTCGTCCCGAAGGGCGCGACGCACAACGAGCGCGTCGTCTCCCTGCACTCGCTGCTCGACGCGGACTTCTACCGCGAGGGAGCGCGGGTCACGCCCGCGCCCCGTCGCCGCTCGCAGCGCCGCGCACGCCGCCGCCTCACCCCGGCGCCGTGGCTGGTGCCGGTCACACCGGACGTCCGCCGCCGCGTCGCGGTCATCCAGCGCGAATGGCAGCGCGTCGATCCACGCTTCCTGGACGACGACGAGCAGCGGTTCTGGGGGACGATGGCGGGCCGCCAGATCCGCTTCGACGAGCGCGCGTCCTTCGTGCAGAAGCTCACCGAGGGCCGCGCAAGCAAGGGTGCGCTCGAGCAGTTCCTGGCGACGTGCGCCGCCGAGAACCCGAACCGGCGCCTGCGCATGATGGCGCTGCAGGACCGCGTCTCGATGCGTGTCGACCGCGCCGACTTCGACGATCTCGTCACGCTCGTGACGCAGGCGCCGACCTGGGAGAAGGAGCGTCTCGCCGGCATCCGGATCCTGCTGCGCGCGATTGCTGACAGCAAGCCCGACGCGCCCGATCAGATCCTCGTCCGCTGGACATGGAAGCTCGCGCGCGCGACGCGCAAGGTGCAGGACCGGCGCGCGTCCACCACATATCCCGAAGCGAAACGTCTGCTCGGCGCGCTCGCCAACTCGCGCGGGCATCGCCACGAGGAGAACGCCGCGAAGCTCGTGCGCGTCGCGCTCGAGCAGCCGATCGGCGTCGGCGTCGCGCTACTCGCGTCGGCCGAGGGCTACACGCCCCGCGCGACAAACCTGATCGAGGAAGCGCGTGAGGCGCTCGGCACCGTCCAGGACGTCGCGCTCGCGCTCTCCGAGAACCTGCCGGCGCCGAAGGTGCAGCCGAACCGCAGCCGCCGCCGCCGCAAGCGCAAGAAGCCCGGCACGGACGGCTCGGCGGCCGCCGAGCAGAACGGCACGCCCCAGAACGGCACGCCAACCGCCGGGGGCGGCGACGCGCCGGCGAGGCCGAAGCGACGGCGGAGGCGCCGGAAGCCGCCCGTCGCGGCCGGCGCAACCGCTGCGGCAGCAGCCGCGCCGAAGGAAGATCACGCCGAGGCAGTGGTGGCGGTTCCGGTCGAGACGCCGTAACAGCCGCTACCTGGTTTCCTGAGCAACCAGGTAGCTAATGGAATGGGCGCTTCGCGCCCGCTGGCTGAGTTCAACGGCCGCAACCTGGTTCCCCAGCAACCAGGTCGACCGGCTTCGCGACGACGACCACGGTGAGGCGACCTGGTTGCGAACCAGGTAGCTAATGGAATGGGCGCTTCGCGCCCGCTGGCTTAGACCGCAGGTCCATCCGCGGCGTCTTCGTCGTCGTCCTGCTCTTCGCGCTCACGCAGAAAGCGCGTCAGCTCGGCGGCGAGGGTCTCGCCGGAGGGCAGTTCTTCGGCCGCTTCGAGCATGTCGACGCGCCGCTCGAGCTCCTCGACGTACGACGCCGTCTCCGCGTCGGTCGACACGGCTTCGCTCACCTGCTCGCTGTACTCCTCCGACGCCTGCTCGAGCTCGTCGAGCTCGATGTCGACGCGCAGAAGCTCGCCGAGACGCCGCACGAGCGCCAGCGCGGCGCGCGGGCTCGGCGCAAGCGACACGTAGTGCGGCACAGCCGCCCAGAGGCTCACCGACGGAATCCCTGCGTCGCGGCAGCCGTCGTGCACAATGCCGACGATCCCGGTCGGCCCTTCGTACCGTGACGGCTCGAGCCCGAGCTCGGCGACGAGCGCGGGATCCGTTGCGGCGCCGGTGACCGGCGCCGGACGCGTGTGCGGAACGTCGGCGAGCAGCGAGCCGAGGGTGACGAGCATCTCGACCCCGAGCTCCCGCGAGAGCCCGAGCACGAGGTTCGTGAACGTCTTCCAGCGGAGGTTCGGCTCGACGCCGAGCAGGATGATCGCGTCGCGATCGCTCCCGGGAATCGGGGCGTGGTAGAAGACGTTCTCGGGCCAGTCGAGCTGACGCGTGACACCGTCGACGAGCGACACCTGGGGCCGCGTCGCCTGGAAGTCGTAGAAGCCCTCGGGATCGATCTCGGCGAACCGCGTCGCATCCCACTGCTTCGCGAGGTACGCGCCGCCGAGCGACGCACCCTGGCCGCCGTCGTTCCAGCCCCGGAAGGCGGCGACCAGCACCGGCCTGCGCAGCTCGGGCCTGAACGTGACGTTCAGCTCCGACATTCGCGCAGTCTACGTGCCGTCCGGCGCAATCGGCCGCCACAGGCGGGCGACGACGCCGACCGTCCAGGCGAAGACGCAGGCGGCGACCGTGACGTGGACCAGCACGAGCCACCAGGGCAGCGCGGTCCGGTACTGGATCTCCCCGATCGCCATCTGCGCGAGCAGGAGCGCGAGCAGCCCCGCACAGGCGCGCAGGAGCCACCCGTAGCGCGCCCGGGTGCGCCACGCCCAGGCAACGAGAGCGAGGAAGACGATGCCGAACACGGCGGTTGCCCGTACGTGGAGCGAAATCGCGGGCTGGAACGAGCCGAGCCGGCGAACAGCGACGCTGCCGGGATGCGGGCCGGCCGCCGTCGCGAGGGTGCCGGTGACGACGAGCACCGACACCGCGGCGAGCAGCACCGCGCCGCCGCCGCGCGCGAGCCGCGGCAGCGCCGGCGCCCCGCCGCGCAGCGTGCGGGTCGCCTCGAGCAGCACGACCACGCCGACGCCGAGCACGAGCAGCGACAGCAGCAGGTGCGAGATCACGAGCCAGGGGTTCAGGTCGTAGTAGACGGTGATCGCGCCGAGCGGCGCCTGGCCGAGCGTGCCGGCGAAGACGGCCCACGCGAGCACCTTCGTGCGGTGCGTCAGCTCTGCGGTGAGCGTCGCGCAGACGGCCAGCACGAGCGTGCCGAGCACCGTGAAGAACGCGACGATGCGGTTCGAGAACTCGACGTACGAGTGGTAGCCCTTCGCCGGGAGGAACTTCGTGCCCTGGCAGCCCGGCCAGTGGTGGCAGCCGAGCCCCGAGGCGGTCAGTCGCACGGTCGCACCCGTCGCGACGATCACGATCAGCATCCCCGTGGCGACGACGGCGGTGCGGCGGAACGCCTCCGCGGAGACCGCGCCTCGCACACGCGCGATGTTAGAGGCTGCCGACGACAACGCCGGCCCCCTCCTCCACTGCGCCGATGCGCCGGATGAACAGCCCGCGGCGGCCGAACTCGGCCTCGAGGGAGAACGCCTTGTCCGCCGGAAGCGTCACGAGCAGGCCGCCCGCCGTCTGCGCGTCGTAGCCGAGCGCCAGCAGGTCGTCGGAGACGCCGTCGCTCTCGACGTGCGGGCCCGCGAAGTCGCGGTTGCGCGGGTCGCCGCCGGTACGCACGCCCTGTCGCGCGATCTCGAGCGCACCGTCGAGCGCGGGCATCGCGCGCGCGTCGATGCGGATACGCACGCCGCTCCGCTCTGCGGTCTCGTGCGCGTGGCCGAACAGTCCGAAACCCGTGACGTCCGTGACGGCGTGCGGCTCGAACGGGCGCAGCGCGTCGGCCGCAGCGCCGTTCAGCGTCGTCATCCAGCGCACCACTTCCGCGTGCTCGGGTGCGCCGACGATTTGCTTGCCGTGCCCGGCGAGCACGAGACCCGTGCCGAGCGGCTTCGTCAGGAAGACCGCGTCGTCGGCGCGCGCGCCGCTCTTCGGCCAGATGCCGTTCGGATGCACCGTGCCGACGACCGCGAGCCCGTACTTCGGCTCGGCGTCGCGGATGGTGTGGCCGCCGGCGAGGAGCGCTCCGGCCGCGCGCACCTGCTCGTCGGCGCCGGAGAAGACGGCAGCGAGCACCTCGTTCGGCAACTCCTCGGGGAACGCCGCGATCGAGAGCGCGAGCAGCGGGACGCCGCCCATCGCGAACACGTCGTTCAACGCGTTCGTCGCAGCGATGCGGCCGAACGTCGCGGGGTCGTCGACGAGCGGCGGGAAGAAGTCGAGCGTGAACACGAGCGCGCGCTCCTCGTCGAGCTTGTAAACGGCTGCGTCGTCTGCCGGCGAGAGCCCCACGAGCAGGTTCTCGGCCTCCACCGGAACGAATCCCTTCAGCAGTTCCTCGAGCCGCGCAGCCGAGTATTTGGCAGCGCAGCCCCCGCCGACCGTCAGCCCCGTGAGCGTGCGCGCCTCCACCCCCTCACTGTACGGAGAGGAGGGACCTGGACGCGTCCTCGGCGATTTTCTTCGCGGTCAGCGCAGCTCGACCTCCCGCGCAGCTTGACCTTGCGGGGGGGCGACCTGTAGACAGGAGCCGTGGAACGCGCTGCACTCATCACCGGCGGCTCGTCGGGCATCGGCCTCGCAATCGCGCGCATGCTGCGCGACGAGGGCTACGACCTGACACTCGCATCTCGGCGCCCCGAGAAGGTCGAGGCCGCCGCGAAGGAGCTGGGCGCGGTCGCCGTCGCCGTGGACGTCGCCGACGAAGCCGCGTGCGAACGGCTCGTCGCCGAGCATCGCGAGCGGTTCGGCCGCCTCGACATGCTCGTCAACTCGGCGGGCATCGGCATCGCCGGCACCGTCGAGGGCCTCTCGGCGAAGCACCTCGATCTCACCGTCGGCGTCAACTTGCGCGGGCTCTTCCTCGTGACGCAGAGGGCGATCCCCCTGCTGCGCGAGTCACGCGGCTGGATCGTCAACCTCGCGTCGATTGCGGGCACGTTGCCGACGCCGGGCCTCGCGGCCTACGGCGCGACGAAGGCGGCGGTCATCTCGCTCACGCGCACGCTGAACGAGGAGCTCGACGGGGACGGCGTGCGCGCCGTCGCGATCTGCCCGGGCTTCGTCGACACGCCGATGTCCGAGTGGTCCGGGATCCCCGGCGAACAGATGATCCAGCCGGAAGACTGCGCGGAGATCGTGCGCATGCTCCTGCGGCTCAGTCCGCACGCACGGATCCCGCAGGTCGTGATCGAGCGCGCCGGCTCGAAGAACGGCGACGTGCCACTCGCCGGCGCCTGATCGACGCTCGGCGAGCGGCAGGCCGGAGAACGAGCTACTGCGGCTGGGGCACGATCCGGATGTACGGCTTGGGCGATTTCCAGCCGTCCGGATACGTCTTCTTCGCGTCCTCGTCGGACACCGAGCCGGCGATGATCACGTCGTCGCCCTGCTGCCACTGTGCGGGCGTCGCGACCTTGTGGTTCGCGGTCAGCTGCAGCGAGTCGATCACGCGCAGCACCTCGTCGAAGTTGCGCCCCGTCGTCATCGGGTAGACGAGGATGAGCTTGACCTTCTTGTCCGGGCCGATGACGAAGACGTTTCGCACCGTCTGGTTGTCCGCCGCGGTGCGCTGCGCGGTGTCGCCTGACGTGCTCGCCGGGAGCATCCCGTACAGCTTCGAGACGTTGAAGTCGACGTCGCCGATCATCGGGTAGTTCGGGGCGGTTCCCTGCGTCTCCTCGATGTCGGCAGCCCACTTCGCGTGGTTGTCGACCGGGTCGACGGAGAGCCCGATCACCTTGACGTTGCGCTTGTCGAAGTCAGGCTTGATCTTCGCCATGTAGCCGAGCTCGGTCGTGCAGACCGGCGTGAAATCCTTCGGGTGCGAGAAGAGCACCGCCCATGAGTCGCCGATCCAGTCGTGGAACCGGATGCGGCCTTCCGTCGTCTCCGCCTCGAAGTCGGGCGCGGTGTCGCCAAGCTGCAGAGCCATCTGTGTCCTCTCCTTACTTTCCTTTTTGAAGCGTCCACCCGGAAGTATAAAAAGACGCAGCGGCCTAGGCAAATCGTCGTCCTCGATTCCTCGCATCCTCGCGGGTGGCGCCCCGTTGCCGGACCACGCCGATCTCTCGAAGGACGCGCAGGCTCCCGCTCCTGCATGCGACCCGAACGACGTACAGCGCGCGACGAGCCCGCTCGAGGCGATGCGTCCACGTGGACCTGATCACCGCGTTGGCCGTAGAGAGCGCTCGGAACGGTCGGCGGGAATGCCCGAAGGCCGCAGACCGCCGATCCCCGCTGCCGTCGCGCACGCCCGCGCGACGGCAGCGGCTCAGGGCTTTAGGACCACGAGCCGCCGTCGTTCATCCCGCCGGTCTTCGTGCCGAGCGCGAGCTTCGCGAGGAAGAACGCCAAGGGGCCCGCAGTGAGCACGAGCGTCATGAGCTTTGCCTTCAACATGGATCCACCTCCCTTCCGCATTAGAAACGCACGTCCTGGAGCGCCTCAGCCGCGGTGCGGTAGAGGTGTGCTGCCAGCCTGTCATCGCCCCGCCGCGCCGCGAGATCGCCGCGCGCCACCCAGGCGGCGGCACGGTGGCTGGCGGAGCCGAGCTGCCCGAAGCTCGCCTCGGCGGAAGCGAATGCCGCCTCGGCCTCGTCGAGCCGGTCCTGCTCGAGCAGCGAACGACCGAGCACGAGCTGCGCATTCCCGATCTCGTCGATGTAGTCCTCCGAGCCGTCGAGCAGCTGCAGCGCGTGACGCGCCTGCTCTTCGGCCTGGTCGACATTGCCGGTGCGCAAATGGATCTGGGCGAGCGAGGACACGGCCTGCGCGGCGTCCGCGTCGCGGCCGGTGTCGAGGGCGATGCTGAACGCCTCCTTGAGCAGCATGATCGCCTCGTCGGTCTTGCCGAGGAGGAAGTTCAGGCCGCCGAGGTTGTTCGTGAGCTGCCCCACGTGCACCCTGTCGGAAAGCTCCTCGTACGCGGCGCGTGCCTTCTCGGCGTAGCCGCGCGCGAGCACCCAGTGCCCCTCGCGGTCGGCGACGAGCGAGGCCTGGAAGTAGGCGGCGCCGATCGTGCGCGGATCGTCGGCGGCCTCCGCGAGCTGCAGCGCGCGCTCGATGTCCTCGCGCGCGGCCTCGTAGTCGCGCTGGCGGCGCCAGCACCGCGAGCGCCACGAGAGGATGTTCGAGCGCAGCGAGTCGGACGGGAGGCCCGAGCGCTCGGCGAGGCTGAGCGCCTCGTTGAGCAGGGCGAGCGCCGTCTGGACGCTGTTCAGCTGGTAGCGGCAGATGCCGAGGGCGTAGAGGACCTCCGCCCGCTCGACGTCGGAGAAGCTGCCGTTCTCGACGAGCCCGCGCGCCTCGTTCAGCAGCTCGAGCGCGCCGCGCAGCGCGCCGAGGCGCATCTGCGTGCGGCCGGCGCCGAGCAGCGCGCGAACCTCGAGCTCCTGGAGGCCGGTGGCGTGGGCCGCCGGGACGAGCACGTCGTACTCCGCCGCGGCCTCCTCGTCGCTGCGGGCCTCGACCAACGCCTCCGCGCGCGCGAGCGCGCCCTCGAGGCGGCCGCGCTCGTCGGTTGCGACGCCGTTGGCGAGGAACCCGGCGTCGACGCCCAGGCGGACGGCGAGCCAGTCGACCGTCTCACGCGTCGGGCGGGTCTTGCCCCGCTCGATCTGGGAGACGTACTCCTTCGAGAACCGCTCGCCCGCGAGCTCGCTCTGCGTCAGGCCGGCGGCGATGCGCAGCTGGCGCAGACGCTCGCCGAGCCGCAGCCCGGCGGGGGCGGCGGCGGCGTTGCTGGGGCGGAGGGCGGCGGGTCGTGTCATGGCGGCGTAGAACGAAGTGAACCTCACGCTTCACCAAAGTGCAAGGCGTCCTCCCGGGCATCCCCCTAAAAGGGCATGTTCAGGCGCCATTTCGGTCAACCAACCAAACGCAAAATCACTTGACCGAGCTACTTGACTCGGCCGGGACTCGCTCCTATAGTGAGGTCACCTTGCACCCCGGCCGGACGCCAGGCTTACGGGATTGCAGGGGGCGCGCCGGAGCATCCGGCGGCAGACGGAGGCGCGGCTGAGCCGCAGAGCCGGGTCTCCGGAAGTCGCACAGGATGGGCGCGCCTCTCGAGAAGGGCCCCGGAGCCGCAGCCGGGGCCCTTCTCATGTTCGCTTCGCTTCGCTCGCTTCACGGGGGAAACATGGTTTCCCCCGTGAAGGCGAGCGAAGCTACGCCGAAAGCCAGGCGAGGCGGGCAGCGCGGATCCTGCCCACCTCCGTGTCGTCGAGCAGCCCGACGCGGCGGCCGACCATGCCGAGGATGCCGCCGGCGAGGAAGATCCACGCCTCGGCGTCGATGTCGCGGTCGGCATGCAGCACGCCTTCCTCCTGGCCGCGCCGGAGGAGGTCGGCGAAGAAGCCGTGCACCTCGCGCATGTGGCGGCGCAGGTACTTGCGCAGCTCCGGATCCTCGGTCGCCTCGCTCAGCGCCTGCACCCAGAGCTCCGAGAGCTGGTGCTTGCAGTCGCGGACGGCGAAATGGCCGCGCCCCATCGCACCGAGCGCCGCGAGCACGTCCGCCTCGTCGGCGAGCGCCGCCTCCCAGGCCGCACGCGCCTGCGCCCACACGTGGTCGAGCGCGGCGAAGTAGAGATCCCGCTTCGACGCGAAGTGCCGGTAGAGGATCGGCTCGGACACGCCGGCTGCGCGCGCGATCTCGGCCGTCGTCGTGCCGCGGTAGCTGCCCTCGGAGAAAACGCGGACCGCGGTCTCGATGAGCTCGAGGCGGCGCTCGGCCGCCGGCAGGCGGGTCGCGGGCTTCACGTGGCCATCTCCGCGATGTGCGCGTGCTCCTCTTGGGCGCTCACTCGCACGAGGACGACCGCGACAACCGCGGCGGCGAAGGTGATGAGCGCACTCACGAGCAGTGCGGCGTGCAGGCCCTCGACATACTGCTGCTTCCCGAGCGCCGTATTCACCGGAACCTGGACGTACGACGCGAGGATGGCGCCCATCAGCGCGATCCCGAGCGCGCCGCCGACCTGGCGGAAGCTGTTCAGCACGCCGGAGCCGACGCCCGCCTTGTCGATCGGCACCGAGCCCATGGCCGCCGAGGTCATCGGCGACATCGTGAACGCCATGCCGACGCCGCCGAGCACCATCGCGGGGAGCAGCGTCCAGAACGTCGAGTGCAGCCCGACCCGCTGGTAGAGCAGCAGCGAGATGCCGAGCACCGTCATTCCGCCGCCCATCAGCCAGCGCGAGCCGATCCGGTCGGACTGCTTTCCTGCCACCGGTGCGAGCAGGATGATCAGGATCGTCATCGGCAGGAACGCCGCGCCCGCCTTCGTCGGCGAGTAGCCGAGGATGTTCTGGATGTAGAGCGAGACGAAGAAGAACACGCCGAACATCCCGAGCGAAACGAGCATCGCGACGACGTTCGCGCCCACGAACGAGCCGATCTTGAACAGCGACAGGTCGAGCATCGGCAATCGCTGGCGTGACTCGAGCAGGACGAACGCGACGAGCAACACCGCGGCCGCGGCGAACAGGCCGAGGATCTCGGCCGAGGCCCAGCCCTTTGCGTTGCC
The DNA here is from genome assembly GCA_036564885.1 of Gaiellaceae bacterium. Lineage (GTDB taxonomy): Bacteria > Actinomycetota > Thermoleophilia > Gaiellales > Gaiellaceae > Palsa-739. The sequence goes on from DATCOE010000174.1 coordinate 10,046, forward strand.
CTCGATCAGGGCGTAGCAGAGCGCGAAGAGGCCGGCGCCGGAAGTGACGAGGCCGGGCAGATCGATGCTCTGCTCGTGCGAGGTGTCGCGGGACTCGTCGATGAAGAACCGCGAGACGACGATCCCGAGCACGCCCACGGGGACGTTGACGAAGAAGATCCAGTTCCAGTTGATGTTGTCCACGATGAGGCCGCCGGCGAGCGGGCCGATCGCGAGGGCCATCGCCGAGACGCCGGCCCAGATGCCGATTGCCTGGCCGCGCTGCTTCGGCGGAAAGGTCGCCGTGATGATCGAGAGCGTCGCCGGGTTCATCAGCGCCGCGCCGATTCCCTGCACGGCGCGCGCACCGATCAGGAACCCGGCGTTCGGCGCGAAGCCGCAGGCGAGCGACGAGAGCGTGAAGATCGCGAGCCCCACGACGAAGATGCGGCGGCGGCCGTAGAGATCCGCGAGCTTGCCGCCCGTGATCATCAGCGCCGCGAAGGTGAGCGCATACGCGGTGACGATCCACTCGAGCTGCGAGATCGAGATGTGGAGGTCCTTCTCGATCGACGGCAAGGCGACGTTCACGACGGTGTTGTCGAGCATGATCATGAACAGGCCGAACGAGACGGCGGCGAGTGTCCACCACTTGCGGTTCTCGTCGGCGAAGATACGAGCCTTCATCCACTTCCCTCTTCTTCGGTGTTAGTGACCACTAAGTTAGCAGCCGCTAAGTAGGCTCCGCCAATGGCCGACGGCTTCATCTGGCGCCCCTCCGCCGAGCTCGTCGAGCAGGCGAACGTGACCCGGCTCGCGCGCGCGCTGGGCGCGGCCGACTACCACGAGCTGCACCGGATCTCCGTCGACGAGCCGGAGCGCTTCTGGCCCGCTGTCGTCGAGGATCTCGGGATCGAGTTCTCCCGCCCCTGGGACGCGGTCGTCGATATGTCGCGCGGGCCCGAGTGGGCGACGTGGTTCGTCGGCGGCCGCCTGAACGTCGCCCGCGTGTGTGTGCACCGCTGGGCGGCCGCGCGGCCCGGCGAGGAGGCGCTCGTCGGGCGCTACGAGGACGGCCGTCGTGAGTCGCTGACCTGGGCCGAGGCCTCGCACCAGGTGACACAGCTCGCCGAGGCCCTCGTCGAGCTCGGCGTCCAGGAGGGCGACCGCGTCGCGATCTTCATGCCGATGTGCCCCGCGGTCGCCGTCGCGTCGCACGCCTGCGCGCACGTCGGGGCCGTGCAGGTGCCGGTCTTCTCCGGCTTCGCCGGCCCCGCCATCGCGTCGCGGCTCGAGGACTCGCAGGCGAAGGTCGTGCTCTGCGCGGACTGGTCGCTCCGGCGCGGCAAGCGCGTCGAGATGCGCGAGACGCTCGACGAGGCGGGCCGCTTCGCCGTGGAGCACATCGTCGAGTGGAACCGGGAGACCGGCGAGTGGCCGGAGGTGGTGACGAAGCAGCCGGGAACGCTCGCACCCGCCGAGGTCGACTCGGAGGCTCCCTATTTGCTGGCCTACACGTCGGGCACCACGGGCAAGCCGAAGGGAGCGCTGCACGTGCAGGGCGGCTTCCTCGTGTCGATCGCCCGCGAGGTCGCGTACCAGACCGACGTCAAGGCAGGCGACCGCCTTCACTTCGCCACCGATATGGGTTGGATCATGGGCCCGTGGACGGTGCTGGGCGGCGCCGCCGCCGGCGCGACGATCGTGTTCGCCGAAGGCGCGCCCGACTGGCCCGACGACCGGCTGTGGAGCCTGATCGAATCAGAGCGCTTGACGATGCTCGGCCTCTCGCCCACGCTCGTACGGGCGCTCATCCCGAAGGGCGAGCCGACGGCCGACCTCTCGTCGCTGCGCGCGATCTGCACGACGGGCGAGCCGTGGAACCCCGATCCGTACCGCTGGCTCTTCGACCACGTGGGCGGCGGGCGCACGCCGATCGTCAACATCTCCGGCGGCACCGAGGTGGGTGCGTGCTTCCTGTCGACGGTGATCACCGAGCCGATCAAGCCCGTCGCGCTCGGCTTCCCGGCGCTCGGCCTGGACATGGACGTCGTCGATGGCGAAGGGAACCCGGTGCGCGGCGAGGTCGGCGAGCTCGTCTGCCGCCGGCCGTGGCCGGGGATGACGCGCGGCGTCTGGGGAGACGACGAGCGCTATCTCGAGACGTACTGGCGACGCTTTCCCGGTGTGTGGACGCACGGCGACTGGGCCTCGATCGACGGGGACGGATACTGGTACCTGCACGGGCGCAGCGACGACACGTTGAACATCGCCGGTAAGCGCATCGGGCCGGCTGAGCTCGAGTCTGCCGCGATCGGCAGCGGGATCGTCGCCGAGGCGGCCGCGGTGGGCGTCCCGCACGAGGTGAAGGGCGAGGTCGCCTGGATCTTCTGCGTCGCGACGCCGGGCGAGCAGCCCGACGACGCGCGCGTCGCAAGCGCGGTGACCGACGTCCTCGGCAAGGCGTTCAAGCCCGACCGCATCCTCTGGGTTGCTGCGCTGCCGAAGACGCGCTCGGCGAAGATCGTGCGCCGCGCGGTTCGGGCGCGCGCGCTCGGGAAGGATCCCGGCGACGTGTCGTCGCTCGAGAACCCGGAATCGCTGGAGGAGATCGCGCAAGCGGTTGGCGATTGATGCCGATCGTACGGGCGGCCGCAAGATCGGCAGGGGTTTGCGACTGGTAGTCTGAAACCGATGCGTCTCGCCCTGGCACAGATCAATCCGATCGTCGGCGACCTCGACGGGAACCGCGCGCTGATCGTCGAGCGCATCGAGGACGCGAAGCGCGCGAACGCGGATCTCGTCGTCTTCCCCGAGCTCGCGGTGACGGGGTATCCGCCCGAGGACCTGCTGCTGCGGCCCGGCTTCCTCCGTGCGGCCGAAGGGTCGCTCGAGCAGATCGCGCTCGCGGCGCGCGGGATCGTCGTCCTCGTCGGCGCGCCGCACTTCGACCGCGATCTCTACAACGCGTGCGCCGTGTGTGCGGGCGGCGAGGTGAAGGCGATGGTCAAGAAGCGCTTCCTGCCGAACTACGGCGTGTTCGACGAGATGCGCTACTTCGCGCCCGGCAACGAGCTATATCTGTTCGAGCATGGAGAGACGCTCATCGGCGTCACCGTGTGCGAGGACATGTGGCATTCCGGGCCGCCGACCAGCGACCTGGCCCTCGCCGGCGCGGAGCTGATCGTCAACATCTCGGCGTCGCCGTTCCATCTGCTGCGCGACCGCGAGCGTGAGGAGATGTTCCGGACGCGTGCACGCGACAACAGCGCGTACGTCGCGTTCTGCAACACCGTCGGCGGACAGGACGAGCTCATCTTCGACGGGCACTCGCTCGTGATCGACGACGAGGGGACGGTGCTCGCGCGCGCACCCGGCTTCGAAGAGGCGCTGATGATCGTCGACGTCGACCCGTCCGCCGTGCGCGCGCGCAGGCTCACTGACGCGCGGCGGCGTGCGCTTGCGCAGGATCGCGGCGACCTCGGCGCGGTGACGACGATCCACGTCGGCGCGCCGCACAAGCAGTCCGATCACGCCGACGCGGTCGTGATGCCATTCTGCGACGACCTCGAGCAGATGCGGATCGCGCTCGAGCTCGGCCTCTCCGACTACGT
>DATCOE010000175.1:0-2916 GCA_036564885.1 Gaiellaceae bacterium
GAACTGCCAAGGGCCGCCGGAAGGCGACCCTTGATCGATGCGCTGGAGAGGACTTGAACCTCCACGGCCTATGCGGCCACTAGGCCCTCAACCTAGCGCGTCTACCAATTCCGCCACCAGCGCGAGAGCCGGCGCATTGTAGCGTCGGCCAGGATTCAAGGTGGAGCCGCTACTTGAGGTAATGGAAGAGGGCGATGCTGTTCACGAAGAACAGGACGCCCACCACGATCGTGAAGCGCGTGAGGTTGCGCTCGACGATGTGGGTTCCACCCTGCGAGGCCGGCGTGAAGCCCATGCCGCCCATGCCGGCGTCGCGGCCGCTGTGCATCAGGATCAGCGACACGAGGACGAAGACGATCAGCACCTGGAAGACGGCGAGGACGCTGGTCACGGAAGCAGGGTAGCGAACGAGGTGGTGCTGTCTACGTCGTGGCGATCTCGATGATCGCGTCGATCAGCTCCGCGGCGACCCGGTCCTTCGTCACGTAGCCGGCGGCGCCCGCTTGGCGGGCCCGGTCGACGTCCTCGCGGGAGTTCGAAGCGGTCAGCATGAGGATGCACGTGTCCGCCCGGTCGGCGCGGATCGCGCGGGCGGCCTCGATCCCGTCCATCACCGGCATGCTGATGTCCATCAGCACGACGTCGGGCTCGAGGTCGCGTGCGAGCTTCACCGCTTCGCGCCCGTCGCCTGCGGTAGCGACGACCTTGATCCGCTCGTCGCCGACGAGGATCGCCTCGAGCGCCTCGACGAAGAGACGATGGTCGTCGGCGATGAGGAGGCGGATCGGCGTGGACAAGCTGGCGGCGGCTTCCATGGAGCTACAACGAGAATCTGCCTTGTTAGGCTCCGTTTGTGAAGGGCGACCCGGACGCCCGAGAGCGCATCCAGAAGCTGCTCGTCACGGGCGACAACCGGCTGAAGCAGGGCGTCGACCCCGAGAAGGCGCGCTCGAGCTGGGAGCAGGCGCTCGCGCTCGCGCGGGAAGCGGGCCTCGAGGACGCCGTCCGCCCACTCGTCGAGGTCAGGCTCGCCGACCTCCCCGGGAACCAGCCGCCCGGCTGAGGATCGCCTCGATCCGCTCGGCCTGGCGCCGCACGTCGTGCTCGGCGGCGGCTGCCCGGGCGGCCTCGTTCGGCCGGGGGAGCGCCGCCGCCGCCTGCATCCCGGCGGCGATCGCCTCGACGTCGAGCGGGTCGACGAGCACGCCGGCCTCGGGCGGGACGAACTCCGGCGGGCCGCCGATGCGGGTGGCGACGACAGAACGGCCGCAGGCCATCGCCTCGAGCAAGGCCTGACCGAGCGGCTCGATCAGGCTGGGCTGGCAGAGCACATGGCTCTCGCCGAGCAGGCGGGCGATCTCGTCGTGCGGGAGGCGGCCAAGGAGCCGGACGCCGGGCCGGCCTTCGAGCCTCGCGCGCAGCGGCCCCTCGCCGGCATACGTGAGCGTCCCCTCGCCTGCGAGCGCGAACGCGTCGGCGAGGCGCACGACGTTCTTCCGCTCCTGCAGCGCGCCAACGCAGAGGTAGCGCAGCGGGCCGTCGGGCGGCGCAGAGACGGCGAACTGCTCGAGGTCGACGCCGCTCGAGACGACCTCCGTCTTGCCGCGCGCCTCGGGCACCTTCGTCTCGAGCTCGCGCCGGAGGTAGTCGGAGACGCAGACCACGGTGGCCGCGCGCCGGACGACGAGCCGCGTCGCCGCGGCGATGCCGGGAATCGCGCCGACGTTCCGCACGTCGCGCCCGTGCGCCGTCACGACGAGCGGCGCCCGGCCGGCGAGCGCGGCGATCAGGCCACTCGGGACGAGGAAGTGCGCGTAGACGACGTCTGGCTTCGCGGCGCGCAGCGTGTCGCGGGCGAGCGCGAGGTAGCGGGCCTTCCCGCCGGCGCGCGTGTCGAGCACCGCACGCTCCACCTCGTTGCCGCGTGCGACGAGCTCCCGCTCGACCTGCGCGACGAACGTCCCGAGGTCGGGCGCGCCGGGGCCGGGGTACATCTGAGAGACGAGGAGAATCCGCACGCCCCCATTGTCGCGGGCGCGAGCGTCAGAGCCGGGAACGAACCGCGTCGTACATGCCCCACTCCTCGCGGAGCGCCTCGCAGAGCTCGCCGACCGTGCAGTAGGCCCGCAGGCCATCCCGCAGGAAGGGCAGGAGGTTCTCCTCGCCGAGCGCCGCCTCGCGGACCGCCTGGAGCGCCCGCGCTGCCTCGTCGGCGTTCCGCTCGGCGCGCACCCGGGCCGTCCGCTCGATCTGGCGCCGTTCGCCTTCCGGGTCGATCTTCAGCAGCTCGACCCGCTGCTCGGACTCCTCCTGGAACCGGTTCACGCCGACGACCACGCGCTCGCCGCTCTCGACGGCGCGCTGCCACGCGTACGCCGCCTGCTCGATCTCGTCCTGGACGAAGCCTTGCTCGATCGCGTCGACCGCGCCGCCGAGATCGTCGACACGCTCGATCAGCTCCCATGCGCGCTTCTCGAGCTCGTCGGTCAACGCCTCGATGAAGTACGAGCCGCCGAGTGGATCGGCGGTGTCGAGCGCACCCGCCTCGGCAGCGAGCAGCTGCTGCGTGCGCAGCGCGAGCTTCGCGGAATGCTCGGTCGGCAGCGCGAGCGCCTCGTCGAACGCGTTCGTGTGCAGCGACTGCGCACCGCCGCACACCGCCGAGAACGCCTGAATCGCCACGCGCACCACATTGTTGTCGGGCTGCTGCGCCGTGAGCGTCGAGCCGCCCGTCTGCGCGTGGAAGCGCAGCGCCATCGCCTTCGGGTTCGAAGCGCCGAAGCGCTCCTTCATGATCCGCGCCCAGATACGGCGGGCCGCACGGAACTTCGCGACCTCCTGGAAGAAGTCGTTGTGCGCGTTGAAGAAGAAGGAGAGGCGCTCGCCGAACTCGTCGGGCGAGAGACCGGCGTCGAC
>DATCOE010000176.1:0-25999 GCA_036564885.1 Gaiellaceae bacterium
TCACGAGAGCTCCTCGCGCAGCGACGACTCGAGGCGGTCGAGGCCGCGGCGAAGGCGGGAGTTCACGGTGCCGCGCGGAACGTCGAGCAGCTCCGCGATCTCGCCGGGGGTGTAGTCGAGGAGGTAGCGCAGGACGATCACGGCGCGGTGCTCCGGTGCGAGCCCGGCGAGCCCGGCAGCGAGCCCGTGTGCATGCTCCGGCACGTCGCGCTCGGGTGCCTGAGGCTCCGGCGCATGGTCGGCCGCGAGCTCGCTGCGCAGCGAGCGCGCGCGCGACCAGTCGATCGCGCGGTTGACGACGATGCGGTGCAGCCACGGGCCGAACGGCCTGCGGCGGTCGAAGCGGTCGAGCGCGCGGACCGCCGCGAGGAACGACTCCTGCGCGATGTCCTCGGCAGCGGCTGCGTCGCCGACGACGAGCAGCGCGGCGCGGTACGCGCGGGGCCAGTGGCGACGGAACAGTTGCTCGAAGGCGACGGCCGAGCCGCGCTGCGCATCGCGTACGATCGCGCGCTCTCGCCGGTCGACCTCAGGTCGCACGATGCTGCCGGCACGGGCCACTGCGCTAACCGCGGTACCCCTCCACCGCGAGTCGCCGGATCGCCTGGACCCAGCGTCCGACCCGATCCGGCGGCACGGCGCCCGGTGGGAGCTCGACGACGAACGACGCCGTCCCGGGGAAACGGTGATTCTGCCAGTTCGCGGCCGTGCCGAACGGCCATTCGACGCTCCGGTAGGGGTAGTCGGCCAGCTGTGCGAACCTGCGCGCCGTCGGGATGCTCTGGCCCCAGGCGCGCACGAATCCTTCGTGCTGGTGGAACCAGATCGTGATCTGCGGCTGCAACTGCTCGATGAGCGCGACCGAGTAGCGCGACTCGGGCTCGGAGAGCGGCCGCGGGCCGGAGTACTGGAAGCTGCCGTACCGGCCGATGCGCTCCCAGCTGCTCGGGAAGTTGCGATTGAGGTCGACGCCGCGCGCGTTCTGCCGCGTCCCGCGGCGGCAGCCGTCGGGGTTCACGCTCGTCACTGCGACGATCTCCGTGCCGGCCGGGGCGCCGGCCGCGATCAGCCGGCGCACGATCGCAATTCCGGCCGTCTCGTTGCCGTGGATGCAGCCCACGACGAGGACACGGTGCGCCGCCGCGCGGTCGCCGAGCACGATCGGCCGGATGGCGCGCCCGTCGACGCTGTGGCCGATCGGGAGCACCGCCAGGAGCAGGGCGAGAAGGCGCACTACGACGGTACGGTAGAACGCGGCCCAGAGGTCCCGCTCACCGCGGCGGCCGGAGCACCGCGAACTCGTCGGTGATGGCGAGCTTGCGGTTGCGGAAGCGGAAGAGCGAAGCGGGGCGCCCGCCGCTGCGTCCAGGCTCCCGGCGGCCGCCGGTCGGCTCGATCTCGTCTCGGCGCACCAGCACGCGCTGGAGGTTCGTCGCGGACACGTCGTGCCCGAGCGCGGCGGCGTAGAGGTCGCGCAGCTGGGAGATGGTGAACGTCTCGGGCGCGAGCGCGAAGCCGGCGTTCGTGTACGAGAGCTTTGCCCGCAGGCGCTCGCGACCCGCGAGCACGATCGCGCCGTGGTCGAACGCGGTGGGCGGGAGGCGGTCGACCGGGTGCCACGCGGTGTCGCCGGGGAGCCCCGGATCGGCGTCGCTCGGAACGAGCCCGAGGTAGGACGTGGCGAGCTGCCACTCGCCGGGGACGCGCTCCGGCTCGCTGCGCGTGTCGAGCTGCTCGAGATGCGAGAGCTCGCGGACGTCGACCTTGGCGGCCAGGTGGCGGCGGATCGAGCCCTCGAGGGTCTCTTCGGGCTCGAGGTAGCCGCCCGGCAGTGCCCAGCGCCCGGCGAATGGGTCGCGGGCGCGCTCCCAGAGCAGCACCCGGAGCATGCCGTCGCGGACCTGGAGGACGACGGCGAGCGCGGCGTGGGTGGGAGCGGCGCTGGTAGACTCGCCCGGCAGTTTTCGCTTCACAGTCGCAAACACTAGCGTAGGAGGAAGAGCCCGTGAACGCACGCAGAATCGGAGCCGCCGTCGCCCTTGCCGGAGCCGCGGTAGCACTCGTCGCCGGGTACGGCGTGAGCACGAGCAGCGCGAAGAGCACGACCGCCGCGGCGACGCAATCCAAGGCGTTCGTCGTGCTCGTCACCGACGTCAACCAGCTGAACGATCACGGCTTCAACCAGCTCGCGTACCAGGGGCTGAAGCGCGCGCAGCGCAAGCTCGGCATTCTCGGTGCGGTCTACCAGTCGCCGTCCGCGCAGGCGTACATCCCGAACCTCGCGCAGGCGGCGCGCAAGGGCGCTGACCTCGTCGTCTCCGTCGGCTTCGACCAGGCGAGCGCGGTTGCGAAGGTGGCGAAGCAGTTCCCGAAGACCCATTTTGCGATCATCGACGTCGACCAGACGACGCTCGCAGGGAAGCCGAAGAACGTCGAGGGGCTGATCTTCAAAGAGCAGGAGGTCGGCTATCTCGCCGGCTATCTCGCCGGCCTCGTCGAGAAGCAGAAGGGCGGGAACGCGACGATCGGCTCGGTCGGCGGACAGAAGCAGCCGCCCGTCGACCGGTACATCGCCGGCTACCGGGCAGGCGCGAAGAAGGCCGATCCGGGGATCAAGCTGCTGAACACGTACTCGCAGGACTGGGTCGACCAGGCAAAGTGCAAGCAGGCGGCGCTCGACCAGATCTCGGCCGGGGCGAGCATCGTGTTCCAGGTCGCGGGTGGCTGCGGCCTCGGCGCGCTCGACGCGGCGAAGGAGAAGGGCATCTGGGGCATCGGCGTCGACGCCGACCAGTCGTACCTCGGCCCGCAGGTGCTGACGAGCGCGATGAAGCGCGTCGACACGTCGGTGTATTCGACGATCCAGCAGGTGCTCGCAGGCAAGTTCGCAGGCGGCACGAACGCCGTGTTCAGCCTGAAGAACAACGGCGTGGGCCTGGGCAAGATCAGCCCGAAGGTGTCCAAGGCCGATGTCGCGAAGGTGCAGCAGATCGCGAAGGACATCGCGAGCGGCAAGATCGCGAACATTCCGACCTCGGTCTCCTAGAGATCAAGGCCAGTGCGGGTCGGTGGGCCTCAGATCCATCGGCCCGCCGTTCGTGCAGGAGAACGTCCTGTACTCGTCGGGCAGGTTGGGATAGAGGCGCAGCAGCGCGTAGGTCGCGGTCGCCTGTGCCGCCTGCGGGTCGGCGCCGAAGAGCGTCGCCGCGAACGCCGTCGTCTGCAACGCGTGGCACTCCGTCAGCGACTCGCTCGTGTTACCGCGCAGGTGCCACGACTCGTGGGCGAGCGTGTGCACTGCGAGCACGTCCTCGAAGATCGCCGGCGGGCAGTCCGCCTGGGCGAGCACGCAGGCGTAGGCGCGGCTCTTGAGGTCGTGCGGGAAGCGGCGGAGGGCGTTGCAGATGGGCCGTTTCAGGTTCGTGACGTCCGCGGGCGTGCCGTTCTCGTCGAACTGCACGGTGCCCGCCTCGGCGGTGACGTCGAGCAGGTCGCCGGCGAGGCCCTGGCAGTGCACGTGGACCTGCCGCCCGGCGAGCTGGGTCGCCGCGGAGCCGAGCTCGTGCTCGAGCACCGAGCGCCGTTCGTGGAACACGAAGGCGGCGCCGAGGATCCCGACGACGATGACCGCGAGCGCGAGGCGCATGCCTCCACGATCGGCAACAGACCCCGCGACGATTAGGGAGACCTCGCGTTGGGGCAGGAGAGAACTGTCGGTGCGGACTACGAGCAGCCCGTTCGGCGTTACCACCGATGGGAAGAAGCCCACATTCCACGAGGGAGAAACACATGACGAAGTTGAACGAGAAGCAGCAGCAGTTCCTGGAGAATCCGTACGTCGGCGTCGTCACGACGCTCCGCGAGGACGGCTCTCCGCATTCGACCGTGGTCTGGGTCGACGTCGAGGACGGCGTGCCGTCGTTCAACACGGCGCTCGGCCGCAAGAAGCCGGCGAACCTCGAGCAGGATCCGCGTGCCGCGCTGCTCGTCATCGACCCGCAGGACGCCTACAAGTGGATCGCCGTCGACGGCACGGTGGAGCTCACGACCGACGGCGCCGACCCGCAGATCGACAAGCTCGCGAAGAAGTACCTGGGTAAGGACGAGTACCCCTTCCGCCAGGAAGGCGAGCAGCGCGTGACGGTCCGGATCCAGCCGGAGCGCGTCACGATGAACGGTTTCGACGGTTAGCCGGCGGGGCTAGAGGCGAGGGTCGCCGTCGACGACGCTGTGCGGCTCCCCGTAGTCGGCGAGCAGGTCCAGGAAGGGAACGGCGTCGAACGACTCCGGGCCGAGAACGCCCGCGCCCGCCCATGCTCCCATCGCGAGCAACTCGAGTGCGATCACCGGGTTGAGGGCGGTCTGGACGACGACTGCCTGGTGGCCGTACTCGCGCATCGTGCGCTCGTTGTCGGCGACGTGGTAGAGGTAGGCGGCCTTCGGGCTGCCGTCGCCGTCCGTTCCCGTGACGAGGGTGCCGGCGCACGTCTTGCCGCGCATCCGGTCGCCGAGGGTCGACGGATCCGGCAGCGCCGCGGCGACGAGGTCTCGGGGCGCGACGTCCATCCCGCGCACGCGGACGGGCTCGGTCGAGTCGAGGCCCAGCTTGTGCAGCGTCTTCAGCACGTCGATGAACTCGTCGCCGAGGCCGTACTTGAATGTGACTCGCCGGCAGTCGAGCGCGCGCGGCACGAGCACGACTTCCTCGTGCTCGACGTTCACGCACTCGACGACGCCGATCCCTTCCGGGAAGTCGAACCGCTCCGGTTCCGAGAAGGGCTCGGTCGTATAGAAGCCGCGGTCGCGTTCCCAGACGAGCGGCGGGTTGAGGCATTCCTCGATCGTCGTCCAGATCGAGAAGGTCGGTGCGAAGTCGTACCCGTCGACCACGAGGTTGGCGCCGTCACGCACTGCGATCTCGTCGATCGTGGCGAAGAGATGGTCGGCGGCGTACCGCGCGAAGACGTCCGAAAGCCCAGGCTCGACGCCCATGCCCACGAGCGCGAGCAGCCCGCGGTCGGCCCAGCGCTCGTGCTCGGCGAACTGCCGGTCGCCGAGCTTGACGTGCGGGTCCTCGTAGGGGCGCTCCGGGTGGGGCTCGGAGAGCGTCATCGCCATGTCGAGATACGTACAGCCGGTCTCGTAGGCCGCCGCGAAGATCTGCGGGTTGAAGCGCGGGTCGGTCGCGTTCAGCACCGCGTCGGCACCGCTCGCCTGGATCGCCTCCGCCAGTGACGCAGGGTCGGAGGCGTCGACGGTCGCCTCGGCGAACCGGTCGTCTCCGAGCGCCGCGACGAGGGCACGCGGGCGTTCCGGGTTCAGGTCCGCGAACGTGATCCGCTCGAAGAAGTCACGTCGGCGGGCGACGGCTGCGACGGCCGCACCGACGCCTCCCGTGCCGACGACGAGGATCTTCACCGGCGGCAAGCCTACCTCGCGAAGCGGCGGTGAATCCAACCAGGATTGACGCATTGCGCAGCAGAGTGGTACGAATTCCACGCGTTGCGCAGTTCCGAGGGCCAGCCGCTCCGTCTACCCGCCAGCGCGGAAGCTCCGCCTGGCCTCGTTACGCACGCTCCGCGCGGGCCCGTTACGCAGGCTTCGCGGGGGCCCGTCGCGCCCGCCCGGCGAGTCGACGATCTCGACCGCGGCATCATCGAGGCGCTTCAGGAGAACGGCCGCGAGTCGTTCCGTCGCATCGCCGCACGGCTCGGCGTCTCGGAAGCGACCGTCCGCGCCCGCTACGCGCGCCTCACGAGCGAGGGGATCCTCCAGGTCGTCGCGGTCACGAACCCGCTCGGGCTCGGCTTCGACCAGGCCCTCGTCGGCATCAAGACGTCGGGGCCTCCGGAGGCTGTGGCCGACGAGCTCGCCCGCTGGCCGGAGGCCGACTACGTCGTGGTGACGGCGGGCCAGTTCGACCTCGTCGTCGAGGTCGTCGCCGCCAACCGCCGCGAGCTCCTGGATCTCACCAACAGGATGCGCGCGCTCGAGAGCGTCGTGACGACGGAGATCTTCTTCTATCTCGAGATGTGGAAGCAGCTCTACGACTGGGGGACGCGCGAATGAGCACCACGAGCACGGCGATGAGCGTCGATCAGCTCCAGCAGGCGGCGCGGGACCATCTCTGGCTGCACTTCACGCGCATGGGCGGCTCCGACGCGCCGATCATCGTGCGGGGCGAGGGCTGCTACCTCGAGGACTCGAACGGGAAGCGGTACCTCGACGCGCTCGCCGGGCTCTTCGCGGTGCAGGTCGGCTACTCGTACGGCGAGGAGATGGGCCAGGCCGCGCTCGAGCAGATGCGAGAGCTGCCCTTCTACACGAACTGGTCGTACGCGCATCCGCGCGCGATCGAGCTCGCGCACGAGATCGCGCAGCTGACGCCCGGCGATCTCAACCGCGTCTTCTTCGTCTCCGGCGGCTCGGAGGCGGTCGAGTCGGCGTGGAAGCTCGCGCGCCAGTACCACCAGGCGCGCGGCGAGCGGCGCTGGAAGGCCGTCGGGCGCCGCCTCGCCTACCACGGCACGACGATGGGTGCGCTCTCGATCAACGGCATCGCCGCCATCCGCGCGCCGTTCGAGCCGCTCGTCCCCGACACGATCCACGTGCGGAACACCAACCGCTACCACCGGCCGCCGCAGGAGACCGAAGCGGAGTTCACGGCCTTCCTGCTCGAGGATCTCGACTCGGCGATCGAACAGGCGGGGCCGGAGACCGTGGCGATGGTCCTGATGGAGCCCGTGCAGAACGCAGGCGGCTCGTTCACGCCGCCTGCGGGGTACTGGCAGGGCGTGCGCGAGATCTGCGACCGCTACGGGGTCTTGCTCTGCGCCGACGAGGTGATCACCGGCTTCGGCCGCCTGGGCTCCTGGTTCGGCTCGGAGCACTACGACATCAAGCCGGACATGATCACGTGCGCGAAAGGGCTCTCGTCCGCGTACGCGTCGATCGGCGCAGTCGTCGCATCCGATCGCGTCGTCGAGCCGTTCCTCGACGACACCTCGATGTATGCGCACGGCGTCACGTTCGGCGGGCATCCCGTGGCGTGTGCGATCGCGCTCAAGAACCTCGAGATCATGAAGCGCGAACGCATCGTCGAGAATGTCCACGAGAACGGCGACGTGTTCCGCGCGACGCTCGCGCAGCTGCTCGACCTGCCGATCGTCGGCGACCTCCGCGGCACCGGCTTCTTCTACGCGCTCGAGCTCGTGAAGGACAAGGAGACGCGCGAGACGTTCAGCGCGGAGGAGTGCGAGACGCTGCTGCGCGAATTCCTTTCGCCGCAGCTCTTCGAGAAGGGTCTCATCTGCCGGGCGGACGACCGCGGCGACCCCGTGATCCAGATCTCACCGCCCCTGATTGCGACGCAGAAAGAGTTCGACATCATCGCCGGCACGATCGGCGAGGTCCTCTCCGAGGCGTGGGAACGCATCACGTGACGGTCGTCGGTCAGGCTTCCGACGTGCTCGCCCGCGGCGAAGCGGCCGATGTCGACATCCAGCTCATCGAGCTCTGCAAGCGGTTCGACGACGTGATCGCGGTCGACGCGCTCTCGCTCGAGATCGAGCGTGGACGCTTCGTCGCGCTGCTCGGCCCGTCCGGCTGCGGCAAGACGACGACGCTGCGGATGATCGGCGGCTTCGAGGAGCCGACGTCCGGCCGCATCGAGCTCGGCGGCAACGACGTGAGCGGGCTGCCGCCTTACAAGCGGGACGTGAACACGGTCTTCCAGTCGTACGCGCTCTTCCCGCACCTCACGATCTTCGAGAACGTCGCGTTCGGCCTGCGGCGCCGCAAAGTGCGGGGCGACGATCTCCGCCGTCGCGTCGTCGAATCGCTCGAGCTCGTCGGGCTCGGCGGCCTCGAGCGCCGCAAGCCGCGGCAGCTCTCGGGTGGCCAGCAGCAGCGCATCGCGCTTGCCCGCGCGCTCGTCAACCGGCCGCGTGTCCTGCTGCTCGACGAGCCGCTCGGTGCGCTCGACCTCAAGCTGCGCAAGGAGATGCAACTCGAGCTGAAGGGCATCCAGCACGAGGTCGGGATCACGTTCGTGCACGTGACGCACGACCAGGAGGAGGCCATGACGATGGCCGACCGGATCGTGATCATGAATCACGGGCGGATCGAGCAGCTCGGAACCCCGAGCGAGCTCTACGAACAGCCGCGGACGGCGTTCGTTGCGAGCTTCCTCGGCGTCTCGAACCTGCTGCCGGGAACCGTGGCCGCCGACGACCGTGTGCGGCTGCAGGACGGCACGGAGGTCCGCGTGCAGCGCGACGCGCTCGGGGGCCGCACGGGCGCCGTGCAGATCGGGGTCCGGCCGGAGAAGCTCCGTCTCGACGGCAGCGAGCCCAACTCGCTCGACGGCACGGTCGCGGAGAGCGCGTACATCGGCGTCTCGACGCAGTACATCGTCGACACGCCGGCGGGCGCCGTCACCGCCTACGTCCAGAACGACCGCCCGGGCGCGCAGGCGATCTCGCCCGGAAGCCGACTCACGCTCAGCTGGAGCCCGGACTGCACCTTCGTCGTCGACGCCCAGGAGGCACCCTGATGTCCGAACACATCACTCGCGGAGACTTTCTCCGCCGCGCCGCGGCCGGAGGCTCGATCCTCACCGTCCCCGGCCTGCTCGCCGCGTGCGGCGGCGGCAGCAAGACGGCCGCCACGACCGCCGGAGCCGCGCGGACGCTGCCGAAGACGATCATCTGGTCGAACTGGCCGCTGTACATCGACGTGAACGACAAGACGAAGTCGCACCCGTCGCTCGCCCAGTTCGAGAAGAAATTCGGCGTCAACGTCCGCTACATCGAGGACATCAACGACAACGACTCGTTCTTCGGAAAGATCGAGGGCCCACTGTCGCAGGGCCAGTCGGTCGGTCGCGACATCGTCGTGCTCACCGATGCGTCGGGCCTTCCCGCCCGCATGATCGAGCTCGGGTGGCTCGAGAAGCTCGACAAGAGCGCGATCCCGAACATGAAGAACCTCCAGCCGGTCCAGCTGCACCCGGGCTGGGACCCCAACCGCGATTACAGCCTGCCGTGGCAGTCGGGCATGACCGGGATCGGCTACGACCCGGCGAAGGTCGGCGGCGAGATCAACTCGGTCACCGAGTTGCTCACGAACCCGAAGCTGAAGGGCAAGGTCACGCTCCTGACGGAGTTCGGGGACACGATGGGGCTCGTCATGGCCGCGAACGGGGACGACCCGTCGAAGGTCACCCCGGCGGCGTTCGACCGTGCCGAGAAGATGATCAAGAAAGCGGTCGACTCGGGCCAGGTGCGCCAGTTCACGGGGAACGACTATGCGCCGCTGCTCGCGAAGGGCGACATCTGGGCCTGCTTCGCGTGGTCGGGCGACATGGTGCAGCTTCAGGCCGACCATCCCGGCCTGAAGTGGGTGCTGCCGAAGACCGGCGGGATGATCTGGACCGACAACATGCTGATCCCGAAGGGCGGCAACGTCTACGGGGCCTCGGTGCTGATGAACTGGTACTACCGGCCGCAGATCATGGCCGAGGTCGAGGACTACGTGAACTACCTCTCGCCGGTCGTCGGTGCGGACAAGGTGCTCGAGAAGAAGGATCCGGCCGTCGCGAACAACCCGCTCATCTTCCCGACGAAGGAGATGCTCGCGAACGTGCACCAGATCGACGCGAAGGCCGTCAACGACCCGAAGTACAAGCAGCGGTTCCAGAAGCTGATCGGGGCGTAGGAGCTGGGCGCGTTCCTGCATCGCCGGCGCTGGCTGACGCCGTATGCCCTGCTCACGCCGGGCATGGGCTGGCTCCTGCTGTTCTTCGTCGTGCCGATGGTCTACCTGGCGAAGATGTCCCTCGAGCAGGGGCTCTTCCCGCTGTTCAGCTTCAGCTGGGCGTGGAGCAACTTCAGCGAAGCGGTATCGACGTACCGCCCGCAGTTCGTTCGCTCGATCGAGTACGCGGGCGTCGCAACCGTGATCGCGCTCGCCATCAGCTACCCGCTCGCGTACTGGATCGCCTTCCGCGGCGGACGCTGGAAGAACCTGTTTCTGCTGCTCGTGATCGCGCCGTTCTTCGTGACGTACCTGATCCGCACGCTGGCGTGGGAGACGATCCTGGCCGACGACGGTGTCGTCGTCGGCATCCTGCGCAACCTCCACATCCTCGGCGCCGACGGGCGTCTGCTCGCGACGTCGGCGGCGGTCGTCGCAGGCATCATCTACAACTTCCTGCCGTTCATGGTGCTGCCGCTGTACGTCAGCCTCGAGCAGGTCGATCCGAGGCTGATCGAAGCGGCGTCCGACCTCTACGCGAACCGGGCGTTGTCGTTCGCGCGCGTCACGCTGCCGCTCTCGCTGCCGGGGGTGTTCGCGGGGGTGCTGCTGACGTTCATCCCGGCTGCGGGTGACTTCATCAACGCGCAACTCCTGGGCACGCCGAGGCAGTACATGATCGGCAACGTCATCCAGTCGCAGTTCCTCTCGCTGCGCAACTACCCGACCGCAGCGGCCCTCTCGTTCGTCCTGATGGGCGCGATTCTCGTGCTGGTGATGATCTTCGCCCGGTCGCTCGGAACCGATCGGCTCACGGGGGCCGGCGCGTGAGCGCCGCGACGCCGGCCGTCGGGCTCGCACGGACGCACAGCCCGCAGCGCGCGTTCGCGTGGGTGCGTCGGCACCTGCTCGACGTGTACGCGCTCCTCGCGCTCACGTATCTGTTCCTGCCGATCTCGGTCGTGATCGCATTCTCGTTCAACAACCCACTCGGCCGGTTCAACTACACGTGGCAGGGTTTCACGTTCCGCAACTGGGCGAATCCGCTCGACTATCCCGGGCTCTCCGGCGCGCTCCGCGTCAGCATCGAGATCGCGCTCCTCTCGAGCCTCGTGGCGACCCTGTTCGGAACGTTGATCGCGCTCGCGCTCGTCCGGTACCGCTTCCGCGGGTCGAGCACGACCAACCTCCTCATCTTCGTGCCGATGACGACGCCGGAGATCGTGATGGGCGCGTCGCTGCTGACGCTGTTCCTGAACTGGAAGATCCCGCAGGGGTTCGGGACGATCCTGATCGCGCACGTCGCCTTCAACATCTCGTACGTCGTCGTGACCGTGCGCGCCCGCCTGGTCGGCTTCGACCGGCATCTCGAGGAAGCGGCAATGGATCTCGGCGCGAACGAGGTCGTGACGTTCTTCCGCGTCACCCTGCCGCTGATCGCGCCGGGGATCCTCGCTGCGAGCCTGCTGGCTTTCGCGCTCTCGATCGACGATTTCGTGATCACGTACTTCAACGCGGGCACGACCACCACGTTCCCGTTGTTCGTCTGGGGGGCTGCACGCGTCGCAGTCCCGCCGCAGATCAACGTCGTCGGCACGGCGATCTTCGCCGTCGCGGTGGGGGGGATGCTCGCGAACGTGCTGTTGCAGAACCGTCGCGCGCGTCGCAGCGCATGAAGCCCTCGGTCGAGCCGCGCCTGCCGGCGTGGTGGCTCGAGCAGGCGCTCGCCGCCGAAGACGACGCAGAGCCCGCGCCGCCTTTGGTGGGACCGCAGACCGCCGACGTCGCGATCGTCGGCGGCGGGTACACCGGTCTCTGGACGGCGCTCGCGCTGCGGGAACGCGATCCGAGCCTGCGCGTGACCTTGCTCGAGGCCGAGATCTGCGGCGCGGGCCCGAGCGGCCGCAACGGCGGCTTTCTGCACGGCTACTGGGCGTCGCTCGCAGCGACACGCGGCGTGCTCGGCGATGAGGACGCCGTGCGGCTGGCGCGTGCGGCAGAGGCGATCGTCCCCGCCGTCCGGTCGTTCGCCGAGGGGCGGAGCGAGGACGTGCGGCTCCGTCAGGCCGGCATGCTGATGGTTTCCGCGGCACCTGCGCAGGACGCTGCCGTCGACCACGCCGTCGAGGCCGCCGCCGCAGTCGGGCATCCCGAGGAGGCGGTCCCGCTCTCCCGTGAGGAGGTGGCGGCCCGCTGCGCGTCGCGGGCGTTCCGGCACGGAGTCTTCTTCCGGGACGGCGCGACCGTCGAGCCGGGCCTGCTCGTGCGCGCGCTGCGCAGGGCGGCGCTCGACGCGGGCGTCACCGTGCACGAGCGCACACCCGTGACACGTGTGCGCGGGCAGGAACTGGCGACGCCCGGCGGCGTTCTGCGTGCGCCCGAGGTCGTGCTCGCGACGAATGCCGCGCTGAGCGCGTGGCGCCCGGCATCGCGCAGCCTCACGAACTTCGGCTCGTACGTCGTGCTCACGGAGCCTGCGCCGGACGCGCTCGAGGCGATCGGCTGGACGGGCGGCGAGGCGATCGTCGACGGGCGCATGTTCCTGCACTACTTCCGCACGACGAGCGACGGGCGCGTCCTCATGGGCAGCGGCTCGGGGCCGATCGGGTTCGCAGGCAGGGTCGACGACCGCTTCAGCCTCGACGGCCCGACTGCGGCGCGCGCCGAGGCGGGACTGCGGCGGCTGCTCCCGGGGCTCGCCGGCGTGCGCGTCGCGCGTGCGTGGGGCGGGCCGATCGACGTCTCGTCCGACCACCTGCCCTTCTTCGGGACGAAGCCGGGCACGCGGATCCACTACGGCGCCGGCTACTCGGGGCACGGCGTCGGCCCAAGCTGGCTCGGCGGGCGGATCCTCGCCTCGCTCGCACTCGGGGCCGACGACGAGTGGACGAGGCTCCCGCTCGTGACGCGCCGGGTGCCCGCGCTGCCGCCGGAGCCGCTGCGCCGCATCGGCGGCGGCCTCGTGCGCGCGGCGATCATGGCGTGTGAGGCGGCCGAGGAGCACGGACGCCGTCCGCCGCTCGCCGCCCGTGCCGGCGCCGCACTGCCGCGGCTCCTGGGCCTGGAGCTCGGGACCCGCTAGATGGTTGATGCCGCGCCCGCGTGCGTTTGAGCCACCAGCCGGGCGTGCATGGGTGTGGCATCAGCCATCTATCCGACTACGCTCTGCGCGTGGAGGTGACGCTGTGCGACGTCGGGCCGCGGGACGGCCTGCAGAACGAGCCCGAGACGCTCGCTCCCGGTGTGCGGGCCGAGCTGGTCGACCGGCTCGCCGCTGCCGGCCTGCGGCGGATCGAGGCGGTGAGCTTCGTACGCGACGAGCGCGTGCCGCAGATGGCGGGCGCGGAGGAGGTCGTCGCCGCGATCGAGCGGCGCGACGGCGTCGAGTATTCCGGGCTCGTGCTGAACGAGCGCGGCTACGAGCGCTGCCGGGCCGCCGCGCTCGACCGCGTCAACGTCACGTTCGCTGCGACCGAGGGCTTCAACCGGGCGAATGGCAACGTCTCGCTCGACGAGGCGGTGGCGCGCGTCGAGGCGATCCTCGCCGTCGCCGACGTCCCGGCGACGGTCACGATCTCCGTGTGCTTTGGCTGCCCGTTCGAGGGCCCTGTCGACCCGGGGCGCGTCGCCGAGCTTGCGGCACGCTTCACGGGTCGCGCGGAGGTCGTGCTCGCGGACACGATCGGAGTCGCGACTCCCTCGAAGGTGCGTGCGCTCGTCGAGCGCACGGGCGCCGAGGGCTTCCACGGTCACAACACGCGCAACACGGGCTACGCGAACTGTCTCGCCGCGCTCGAGGCGGGCGCACGCGTGCTCGACGCGTCCGTCGGCGGGCTCGGCGGCTGCCCGTACGCGCCGCGCGCGACGGGCAACGTCGCGACCGAAGACCTCGTCTACCTCCTCGAGGGCGAAGGGGTCGAGACAGGGGTCGACCTCGACGCGCTCATCGGCGTCTCCGCGTGGCTCGAAGAGCTCCTCGGGCGCACGCTCGAGGGCTACGTCTACCGCTCGGGGCCCTGGCCGTCGTCTTCGTCGTAGTCGCCGAGGCGCGGGGGCGGTGTGCGGTGCCTGATGCGCTCGCCGTCGACGGAGAACGGGGGTGAGACCGTCGTGCCCTCGCCGAGTTGCTGGAGGATCCCGAGCGCGCGCGTCTGCTCGTGCTCGAACGTCTCACCGACGTCTCGGAGCGGGGAGACGGGCACGCCGGCAGCCGTGAGCTCGGTCTCCCATTCGGCGCTCGTGCGCGTGCGCAGTCGTTCGGAAAGCAGCGCGCCGAGCTCCGCGCGGTTCCGCACACGGTCGGGATTCGTGCGGAAGCGCTCGTCGTCCGGCAGGCCGACCGCATCGCGGAGCCGTTCCCAGAGCG
Source organism: Gaiellaceae bacterium (assembly GCA_036564885.1). Lineage (GTDB taxonomy): Bacteria > Actinomycetota > Thermoleophilia > Gaiellales > Gaiellaceae > Palsa-739. The sequence goes on from DATCOE010000176.1 coordinate 14,123, forward strand.
CGTCGCTCCCGGCGACGATCATCAGGGCGCCGTCGCTCGTCGGGAAGACCTCGTACGGCGCGATCGGCGCGAACGCCGATCCGTGCCGTCCCGGTACCTCACCCGTCGCGGCGTAGGCCACGAGCTGCGCGGAGAGCAGCGAGAGCGCACTCTCGTAGAGCGACGTGTCGATCGTGCGGCCGGCGCCGGTCTGCTGCCGTTCGAGCAGCGCGGCGAGGATGCCGATCGCCGCCCACTGGCCGGTCGCGAAGTCGATCAGCGAGACGCCGACGCGCGCCGGCGGCCCGTCGGGCTCGCCGGTCACGCTCATGAGGCCGCTTGCGGCCTGCATCAGCGGGTCGTAGCCCGGCCGGTCGGCGAGCGGGCCCGTCGCGCCGTACGCGCCGATCGTGCAGTACACGAGCCGCGAGTTGCGGGCGCGCAGCGCCTCGGCGCCGAGCCCGCGCGCCTCGGCGAGCCCGGGCCGCAGGCTCTGCACGAACACGTCGGCCTCGTCGACGAGCGCCAGCACGGTGTCGAGGTTGTCCTTGAGATCGAGTGCGAGCGACCGCTTACCCGCGTTCGCCGCGAAGAAGAGCGTGCCGTCGCCACCGACGAACGGCGGCCCCCAGGCGCGTGCGTGGTCGCCCTCGCGCGGCTCGATCTTGACGACGTCGGCGCCGAGCGCTGCAAGGAGTTGCGTGCACGACGGGCCGGCGAGCGACGCCGTCACGTCGACGACCTGGATCCCCTTCAGCGGCTCGAAGCTCATCGCGGGTGCACCCATACGGTCGCGAGGCCGCCGACCGTCCGCACCGTTTCGGTCGGCTCGGCGCCGAGCCGCTCTGCGACGCGGGCCGACCGGGCGTTCTCAGGGTCGATGAGCGAGATCAGGCGCTCGAGTCCGTGCGCGTCATACGTCCACTCTCGCACGGCCCGCGCGGCCTCGGTCGCATAGCCGCGGCCCCAGTGCGCTTGTGCGAGCGCCCAGCCAAGCTCGACCTGCGCATCGTCGCCGGCCTCCGCAAGCGACGCGGTCTCCCACGTCCGTGCGTTCCACACGAGCGGGCCCACACGCCCCAGAAGGCATCCGTCCTCCCTGAGCACGACGACGAAGGGGCCCATGCCGTTCGCCTCCCAGCGCCCGAGCCAGCGCTCGAGGTGCTCCGTCGCGACGGCGAGGCCGCCGGGCTCCGAGCCGATCCAACGCATCACCTCGAGGTCGCCGAAGAAGTTCAGAAGCGCCGCGGCATCCTCGACCCGCGGCTTGCGCAGCAGGAGTCGCTCAGTCTCGAGCTGCATCGCGCTCGGCGTACCCACGCATAGCCACGAACCTAGCCGCTACCGTCGCCGTCTGTGAACCGACTCGCGCAGGAGACGAGCCCGTACCTCCTCCAGCACTCGGAGAACCCGGTCGACTGGTACGCATGGGGAGACGAGGCGTTCGCGCGCGCCCGCGCCGAAGACAAGCCGATCCTGCTCTCGATCGGCTACGCCGCGTGCCACTGGTGCCATGTGATGGAGCGCGAGTCCTTCGAGGACGAGACAACGGCGGAGCTCATGAACGAGCTCTTCGTGAACGTCAAGGTCGACCGCGAGGAGCGCCCGGACGTCGACGCCGTCTACATGGAGGCGGTGCAGGCCCTGACCGGTCAGGGCGGCTGGCCGATGACCGTCTTCGTGACGCCGGACGGCGAGCCGTTCTTCGGTGGCACGTACTACCCCCCGGAGCCGCGCCACGGCCTGCCGTCGTTCCGGCAGCTGCTCGAGGCGGTCGGCGAGGCCTATCGCGACCGTCGCGACGACGTCGCGAAGCAGGCCGCGAGCCTGGTCGACGGGCTGCAGCGCAGCGGGCGCACGACGCCGTCGGGAGAGCCGCTCACCGGCGGGCTCTTCGCCGAGGCCGAGCGCGTGCTGCGCGCGCAGTACGACGCGCGGTGGGGCGGCTTCAGCCGCGCGCCGAAGTTTCCGCAGGCGTCGACGATCGAGTTTCTTCTGCGCCGCGGCGTCTTCGACCTCGCGCTCGGCACGCTCGACGGCATGCGCGCCGGCGGCATGTACGACCTCGTCGGCGGCGGCTTCCACCGCTACTCGGTTGACGCCGAGTGGCTCGTACCGCATTTCGAGAAGATGCTCTACGACAACGCGCTGCTCGTCCCCGCCTACCTGCACGCGTGGGTGCTGACGGGAGAGGCGAGCTACCGCAGCATCGTCGAGGAGACGATCGAGTACGTTCTGCGCGAGCTGCGTCTCGACGGCGGCGGCTTCGCGTCGGCGCAGGACGCCGACACCGACGGCGTCGAGGGGCTGACCTTCACGTGGACGGCAGAGGAGCTCGTCGCGGCGATCGGCCCGGGCCGCGAGGAGCTGCTCCAGCCCTTCGAGCACGGCCGCTCGATCCTGCGCGGCCGGTTGACTGCGGCTGAGCGGGCGACGCTCCGCGAGCTCCGCGAGCGGCGCCCGAAGCCCCTGCGCGACGACAAGGCGATCGCCGCGTGGAACGGACTGATGCTCGCAGCTCTGGCCGAGTCCGGCCGGCGGCTCGAGCGTGCCGACTGGCTGGACGCCGCCCGCGAGCTCGCCGAGTTCCTGCTCGGCCCTCTCTCGGACGGCGGGCGGCTGCACCGGACGTGGCGGAACGGCGTCGCCAAGGGAACCGGCTACCTCGAGGACTACGCGAACGTCGCGCAGGGCTTGTATGAGCTACACGTGGCGACGGGAGAGCTGCGCTGGCTGCACGAGGCGCACCGGCTCGCGCGGCTCGCGGTCGAGCTGTTCGGCGACGAGGAGCTCGGCGGCTTCTTTCTCACACCCTCCGACGGCGAGGTGCTCGTCGCGCGCCAGAAGGATCTCGACGACAACCCGACGCCGTCGGGCAACTCGATGCTCGCGTTCGTGCTGCTGCGTCTCGCACGGATCTGGGGGGATGACGAGCTCGAGCAGCGAGCGGTCGGCGTGTTGCGGCTCGTCCGCGACGTGATCCCGCGCGCTCCCTCGGCGTTCGGGTGGGCGCTCTGCGCGCTCGACCTGCACCTATCGCCTCCGAGGGAGCTTGCGATCGTGGGCGGCCCCGACAGCGAGGTCGCCCGGGCCGCGCTGCGCGGCCTCGACGCGAACGCCGTCGTCGCCTTCGGCCCGGGGGACGACGTTCCGCTCCTTGCGGGCAAGACCCTCGTCGACGGCCTGCCGGCCGTCTACGTGTGCGAACGCTTCGCCTGCCGCGCACCGGTCACGGAGCCGGATCTGCTCTAGAGGCTGGCCCCTTCTGCCGATGGGAGAGAGATGCGTCTGGGGATGCTCGTCGGTGCGGCTCTCGCCGCTGCGTTCTTTGCAGCGTCGGCCCATGCCACAGCACGCCCGGTGACGGCGCAGGATCGCACGCTTCTGGCCCGCCCGGCGACCTACGAGGAGAAGATCGCGGAGCAGGTCACCGACCGCCTCACGGGCCACAAGGCATCGGTGCGCTGCGGCGCGCTCGGAATATCGGACCCGCGCGTCCTCGGGGTGACCCCGCTCCTCAACCGGCTGTCGTTCGACTACTTCCTCATGCGCCCGGCAGAGTGCACCTATCTCGCTTGGTTCCGCCAGGCTCCCGCCCGCTGGGATCCACGTAGCTGCACGGGAGACGACTGCGCTCGCGTCGGTGACGTCGCCATGGCGCTCGCGGTCGTCGCGCACGAGTCGTACCACGTGCTCGGCTACAGCAACGAGGCGCAGGTCGAGTGCTACGGCATGCAGTCGATCTGGTACGTGGCGAACAAGCTCGGTGCGTCGGTTGCCGAGGCGCAGGCGCTGGGCTCTCTCTACGCAACGAGGATGTACCCGACCCGGCGGACGCAGACGCCCACGTACTGGTCGGCCGAGTGCCGCGACGGGGGCAAGTACGACCTCCGTCCGGCAAGTCACGGCTGGCCGAGCTAGAGGCTCGAAGGACGAAGGGGGGCCGAAGCCCCCCTTTGACCCACGAGTCGTTGTCCTAGCGGACCTTGTTGATGAGCTTCCCGAAGGGCGCCCAGTCGCCGGTCGCGCCGCCGCCCCATTTGATCATGATCTCCTGCTCGATCGGGAAGTTGTCCTTCGCCGACGTCTGCATCTTGATCCCGGGGTAGAGGAACGGGTTGCCCGATGTGTTGAGGCTGTGCAACGCCTTCAAGAGGCCCACCCGCGTGGGGGTCTTGCCCGCGTGCTGGAGCGCGTAGACGAAGGTCCACGCAGCGCCGAACCCGAACACGATGTTCCCGTCGCCTCGCTGGAAGCTGGGCAGGAGCGACGGCGCGTACTGGCTGATGATCTGGCTGGCGAGCTTGATGCCCGGCAGGTCCGTCTGCTTCGTCGAGCTCTCGACGTATGACGTCGAAAGCACGCCTTCGACGTTTGCGCCGGCCGCCGCGGCGGACAGCAGGAACAGCCGGTTTGCCGAGACGTTGTTGATGAACGTCGCAGCGGGGGTCCAGCCGACCTTCGTCGCGGTGACGAGACCCTGGATGGTCGGCGTCGGCGTCGAGAAGAGCACGAACGTGTCCGCGCCCGATGCCTTGAGCGCCAGCACCTGAGACGTCACGTTCCCCGCCGACAGGTCAAACGGCTGTGAGCTCACGATCTGGCTCTTCTTCGCGCCCAGACCGACCCGCAGGCCGGCGAAGTAGTTCTTGCCGTAGGCGTCGTTCTGGTAGAGGACGCCGATCTTCGCGTTCGGCATATTCGCCACGATGTACCTGCCGTAGGCCTTCGCCTCGCCCGGGTAGTCAGGCTGCCATCCGGTCGTCCACGGGTACTTCTTGGTGGAGAAGCCCCAGTAGGAGTCGCCCGTAGCGAGCAGGACCTGCGGGACCTTTTGCTGGTTCAGGTATCCCCAGGTCGCGAGGCCAGGCGCGGTGCCGAGGCTCCCGAAGACGGCAAAGACCTTGGCCTGCTCGACGAGCTGCTGCGCGAGCGGCACCGTCTTCGACGGGTCGTACGCGTCGTCGAGGATCGAGAAGTCGATCTTCCGCCCGCTGACGCCGCCGTGGTCGTTGACGTAGTCGAAATACGCCTTCTCGGCTGCCGGGATTGTCTTGTAGAGCGACGCCGGCCCTGTCAGCGGGAACGTTCCGCCGATCTTGATCGACGACGAGGTGACGCCTGGATCCAACCGCTGCGCGCCAGAGGCGGCCGTGACCGCAATGCTGGCGACGATCGCAGCCCCGGCAGCAATCGCCAGAATTCTGCCCTTCATACCCATCCGACCCTCCATGACGTTGGGATTGACCCCGGATCAAGAAGGTCCGAGGTTGAGGATTATGACGCTCTCGGATCCGATTAGATAGTTGGAATTGAACGGAGAGTCAAGTTCGGGCCTGCCGGCGCTGGGCTAGCCGGGCGAGGACGCCCACGACGCCGTTCGGGAGCAGGAGCATGATCAGGATCACGATCAGCCCGAAAACGACGTCCTGGCCGTGCGCGGAACCGATGAGCGGCGCGTCGGCGGAGACGGTGGGCAGGAGGCCGACGAAGGCCGCGCCCGCCAGGACGCCCCAGAGGGCGCCCATGCCGGCGACTGCGGCGCCGATCAGGATCTGGAGCGAGAGGAGGACCCCGAACTCCTGCGGCTGGGCGTAGCCGTTCGTCGCCATCACGAAGAGCGAGCCCGCGACCCCGGCAAACGCCGCCGAGACGCCGAACGCGAGGGTCTTGTAGATCGGGAGAGAGACGCCCGAGGACGCCGCGGCGACGGGGCTGTCGCGAATCGATCGGAAGGCGCGTCCGATCCTCCCGCGGAGTAGCAGCCACGCGAGCACGAAGCTGATCGCGGCGCACGTCCAGCTCACGACGTAGAGCCTCAGGTGGCTGAACGACCCGGCGGCCTGGATGCCGTTGCTCCCGCCCGTGAACTTGGAGAACTTGAGAGCGAGCTGCGGCACCGAGACGGCGAACGCGAACGTCGCGAGCGCGAGATACACACCCGAGAGCCGGAGCGCCGGCAGGCCGACAAGGAGTCCGACCGCGAAGCTGATCGCGCACGCGATCGGCAGCGTCGCGAGCAGGTTCATGTGGTGGTCGTGCGAGAGGATGGCGGTCGTGTAGCCGCCGATCGCCATGAACGCACCGTGCCCGATCGAGATCTGACCGGTGTAGCCCGTCAGGATGTTCAGGCCGAGGATCGCGATGAAGTAGATGGCGACGCGCGCGGCCAGACCCTGGTGGTAGCCGCTGAGCGTCGACGGCAGGAGGGCGACCACGACCACCGCAGCGGCGATGACGAGGAACCGGGGTTGGAGCGCCGCTCTCATACCCGCCGCACCTGCCTCCGGCCGAGCAGCCCGGTTGGCTTGACGACGAGGACGACGAGCAGGACCGCGAACGCGACCGGCAGGCGCAGCTCCGAGCTCACGAAGCCCACGTACTGGCCGACGAGGTTGAGGAAGACGCCGAGCATGAGGCCGCCGATCACCGCGCCTGCGGGGCTCTCGAGCCCGCCGAGCACCGCGGCGGCGAAGGCGTAGATCAGGATCGCCTGCATCATCGTCGGCTGGAGGAACTGCGTCGGCTCCGTCATCAGGCCCGCGACCGCGCCGAGCACGGAGGCGAGCCCCCAGCCGATCGCGAGCATCCAGTTCACCCGGACGCCGACGAGCGACGCGGCGGCGGGACGCAGCGCGGCGGCGCGCATCGCGAGCCCGACCTTCGTGAACTGGAAGAGCACCCAGAGCAGGAGCACGGAGAGGATCGCGACGAGCAGGACGCCGAGATCCTGGCGTGCGAAGACGACGCTGCCGACGTGGTAGACCGAGTTGCCGAAGGGCGCAGCCATGAACTTGAGGTCGGCGCCCCACTTCCAGGCGACGAGGCCGTCGATGAGGATGAAGAGGCCGACCGTCACGATCACGACTGCGATCACCGAGTGATGCTGCACCGGGCGGATCACGACCAGCTGCACGACGACGCCGAACACGAACGCGATCACGAGGGTCAACGCGAACGCCGCCCAGTACGAGAGCCCCCAGAGAGTCAGCTGATAGCCGACGTAGGTCATCGCCATCGCCATCTCGCCCTGGGCGAAGTTGATCACCTCCGTCGCGCGGTAGATGAGCACGAGCGCGAGCGCGAGGCTCCCGAAGACGGCGCCCTGCGCGAGGCCCGCCACGGTCTGCTGGGCGAAGATGCTGCTCGAGAGCGAGCCGACGACGAGGAAGACGGCGATGCCGGCGAGCGCCGCCATGACGGGGAGCGACGCGCCGGTACTGACGGTGCTCTTGCGCGTCAGCGTGACGGCTCCGAGCTTGCGGGCAAGGGCGCTCATCAGTACCCCAGGTAGCTCCGGCGGACGGATTCGTGCTCCTGCAGCTCGGCGCTCGGTCCCGACAGCGCGACGCGACCGACCTCGAGCACGTACGCCGTCTGTGCGAGCTGGAGCGCGATGCGCGCATTCTGCTCGACCACGAGCACGGTGAGGCCCTCGGCGTCGTTCAGGCTCTTGACGATGCGGAAGATCTCCGTCACGAGCCGTGGCGCGAGGCCGAGCGACGGCTCGTCGAGCAGGAGCAGCCGCGGGCGCTGCATGAACGCGCGTGCGAGCGCGAGCATCTGCTGTTCGCCGCCGCTGAGCGTGCCGGCTTGCTGGTTCCGGCGCTCGTCGATCCACGGGAAGTACGCCGACACCCGTGCGAGGTCGTCCTTGAGCGAGCCGCGCCGGGTGTACGCACCGAGCCGCAGGTTCTCCCAGACGCTGAGCTCGGCGAACGTGCCGCGGCCGTCGGGCACATGCGCGATGCCGAGCCGTGCCACGTCGTCGGGCCCGCCGCGGCCCACCGGCTTGCCCGCGAAGCGGATGCCGCCCTCGCGGCGGACGGTGTTGGAGATCGCGCGCAGCGTCGTCGTCTTCCCCGCGCCGTTTGCGCCCAGGACGGCGACGATCTGGCCCTCGTCCACCGTGAGCGACACCCCGTGCAGCGCGTGCACGGGCCCGTAGCGCGCATGGACGTCCTCGAGCTCCAGCAGCGCCGCCACTACGCCGTCGCCTCCAGCTCGCCGCCGAGATAGGCCTCGATCACGGCGGGGTCACGCTGGACGCTCTCCGGCGGGCCGCTCGCGATCGTGCGGCCGAAGTTCAGCACGTGCACGTGGTCGGAGATCCTCATCACGAGGTTCATGTGGTGCTCGACGAGCAGGATGGTGAGCTTCAGCTCGTCACGGAGGCGCTTGATGAAGGCGCCGAGCTCCTCGACCTCCTCGTGGCTCAGCCCTCCGGCGGGCTCGTCGAGGAGCAGCAGGCGCGGCTTCGAGACGAGTGCGCGCGCGAGCTCGACGCGCTTGAGCGTCCCGAAGGGCAGGCCGGCTGCAGGCTTGCGCGCGTGCTGGGCGATCCCCACCAGCTCGAGCGTCTCGAGCGCGCGCCCGCGCATCGCGCGTTCCGGCTGGAAACGCGAGACCGTGTGGGCGCCGACGAGGACGTTCTCGAGCACCGTCATGTTCGGGAAGAGCTCGACGTTCTGGAACGTCCGCGCGATCCCGAGCTTGATCACGCGGCTCGGCGGCGTGTGCATCAGCGAGTGGCCGTCGAAGACGATGTCGCCGGAGTCGACGCGATAGAGCCGTGTGATCACGTTGAACGCGGTTGTCTTGCCGGCGCCGTTCGGCCCGATCAGCCCGGCGATCGTGCCTTCTGCCACGTCGAGCGACACGTCGTCGAGCGCGACGATGCCGCCGAACCGCAGGGAAGCCTGCTCAAGAGAAAGAAGACCCATCCGGACAGCCGTAACCCTACGGAATCCGCAACAGCGGTGAAAGGGTGCCCGCGCTAGAGCGATGCACTGCGGCTCCGCGCGGCGACGTACTCGTCCCACAGGTGCTCCATCGTCGTCGCCCGCAACGCCTCGACGTGCGCAGGGTCGTACGCCGTGTGGTTCACGGCGCGGACGATCCAGGAGCTGTCGGCGGCGACGTCGAGGACGTTGATGCAGGCGGGGGACTGCTCGAAGCCGCCGAGGAAGAGGCGGTCGCGGGTGAGCGCGTGGCTGAGGATCGCGCGGTTGACGCCGCCGTGCAGGACGAGCAGCAGGAGGTCCCAGCTGTCGTCGGCGAGCAGCGCGTCGAGCTCCGGGAGGACGCGATCGAACAGCTCGCCGATGCTCTCGCCCCCGAGGAAGCGCGTCTCGAGCGGCACGACGCCGCGGAAGGCGGTGGCCATCATCTCCTGTACGTCGTCCGGCGATACGCCTCGGATCTCGCCGCTGACGATCTCGCGCAGCGCGTAGCGGGCCTCGGGCTCGATCCCCGGCGCGACGATGCTCGCGGTCTCGAGTGTCCGCGCGAGACCGCTCGTCACGACGCGGTCGAAGCTGACGCCACGCAGCGCCTGTGCTACGGCCAACGCCTGGCGGCGGCCCTCCTCGGTGAGCACCACCTGCTCGGGGTCGAGCCCTTCGAAGTAGCGCACCTGCGCGTGCCGCATCAGGTAGATGCGGCGGCGGGCAGTCGCGGTCACTGGGCCTTGAGCGAGCGACCGCCTGCAGCCTGCATGCCCGCCATCATCCCGGCCGGTGCGGCGCCGTCCGGGAAGCGGGCAACGAGCTCGCCGAGCAGCGCGTCGGCGTCCCAGCGGTCGTCGCTCTCGAACAGCTCGCCGGCCGTCCAGCCCTGAAGCGCGTTGATCGCGCCGCCCCAGACGTGGAAGACCTGGCCGGTGATGTGCTGCGCCTCGTCGGCGCTGAGCGCGACGACGAGCGGCGACATGTTCGACGGGTCGAGCGGGTCGAAGCCCTCCGACGGTGCGCCCATGTCGAACGTCTCTTCCGTCATGCGCGTGCGCGCATTCGGAGCGAGGCAGTTGACCGTCGCGCCGTAGCGCTGGAGCTCCTGCGCGGCGATGAGCGTAAACCCGGCGATGCCGGCCTTCGCGGCACCGTAGTTCGCCTGGCCGATGTTCCCGAAGACGCCTGACGGGCTCGACGTGTTGATCACGCGGCCGCGCACTTCCTCGCCGGCCTTCGAACGCTCGCGCCAGTAGGCGGCGGCGTGTCGTGTCGGCGCGAAGTGGCCCTTGAGGTGGACGGCGATGACGCTGTCCCACTCCTCCTCGGTCATGTTCACGAGCATCCGGTCACGGAGGATCCCCGCGTTGTTGACGAGGATGTCGAGCCGCCCGAACGTCTCGAGCGCGGTTTGCACCAGCTCGCCCGCCTGCGCGAAGTCGGCGACGTTGGCGCCGTTCGCTTTCGCCTCGCCGCCGGCGGCCTCGATCTCCTGGACGACCTGCTGGGCGGGCGTGAGGTCGTTCCCCTCGCCGGCGAGCGAGCCGCCGAGGTCGTTGACGACGAGCTTTGCCCCGGCTCGGGCGAGGGCGAGCGCGTGCTCGCGCCCGATTCCGCGTCCGGCACCGGTGACGATCGCGACCTTCCCTGTGAGATTTGGCATATGAGGGAGGATACGCGCATGGACTTCACACTCACGCCCGAACAGGAGTTGATCCGCCGGTCCGCCCGCGAGTTCTGCGACCGGGAGATCGTCCCGAACGCTCGCGACTGGGACCGGAGCGAGCGCATGGACGAGGCGATCGTCCCCAAGCTGGCCGAGATCGGGTTCCTCGGCTGCGCGCTGCCCGAGGAGCTCGGCGGCATGGGCCTCGACACGATCTCGTACTGCCTCGTGATGGAGGAGCTCGGGCGCGCCGACTCGTCGGTGCGGGGAATCGTCTCGGTGAACAACGGCCTGGCCGGCAAGACGATCGCGAAGTGGGGGACCGACGAGCAGAAGCAGCAGTGGCTGCCGAAGCTCTCCTCCGGAGAAGCGCTCGGGTGCTACGGCCTGACGGAGCCCGGCTCGGGGTCCGATCCAGCGTCACTCGTGACCCGCGCGACCCGCGAGGGCGGCGACTGGGTGATCGACGGCTCGAAGATCTTCATCACGCTCGGCTCCTGGGCCGGCGTCGCGCTCGTATTTGCGAGGACGGGGGAGAACGGGCCGCGCGGCATCACGTGCTTCCTCATGCCGACCGATTCGCCGGGATTCAGCGCGCGCAAGATCGACGGCAAGCTCGGACTGCGCGCGCAGGACACGGCGGAGCTCTTCTTCGACGGCGTGCGCGTGCCCGACTCAGCGCGGCTCGGCGACGAGGGTGCGGGCTTCAAGGTCGCGATGTCGGCGCTCGACAACGGGCGCATCTCGCTTGCCGCAGGAGCGGTGGGCGTCGCGCAGGGCTGCGTCGACGCGTCGGTCGCGTACGCCTCCGAGCGGACGCAGTTCGGTAAGCACCTCGCGCAGTTCCAGCTGATTCAGGAGCTGATCGCCGACATGGCCGTCGAGACGGAGGCAGCACGGATGCTGGCGTGGCGGGCTGCAGCGCTCGCCGACAGCGGCGAGTCGTACACGCTGGCCGCGTCGCAGGCGAAGTACTACGCGAGCGAGGTCGCGGTGCGTGCGGCGAACGCGGCGCTCCAGGTGCACGGCGGCTACGGCTACGTCGACGAGTTCCCGGTCGCGCGCTACCTGCGCGACGCGCGCGTGCTGACGCTCTATCAGGGCACGAGCCAGATCCAGAAGCTCCTGATCGGGCGCGCCCTCACCGGCGAGAGCGCGTTCTAGCTCGTCTTGAGCGTGTTCAGGTAGGCGGTGAGGGCCAGGAGCTGGTCCTTCGGGATGATCCCGCCCCAGTGCGGCATGCTGACGATCGGCGCGCGGCCGAGCACGCTGCCCGTGCGGATCATGTCGATGATCTTCTGGTCCGTGCCGAAGTCGGTATGGAAGCCGGCGCCCGAGAGCGGCGGGATCGTCTTGTCCGGCGACTGCGGGTTCGGCACGCCGCCCAGGCCGTTGGGCCCGTGGCAGTTGATGCAGCCGTAGCGCACGTAGAGGACTGAGCCTTCGACGGCTGCGCCCTGACCCTGCGGGATCGGTGGCGGATCCGCGGTCGGCACCTTGGGC
>DATCOE010000177.1:0-14625 GCA_036564885.1 Gaiellaceae bacterium
CGAGCCGCTTCACGGGCTCGTCGTCGCCGCCCACCATCAGGCAGAAGCCGACTTCGAGGCCCCAGATGCCGCCCGAGACGCCGGCGTCGACGAAGTGCAGGCCGCGCTCCTGCGCCGCCTTGTTCCGGCGCTGCGAGTCGCGGAAGTTCGAGTTGCCGCCGTCAACGATCGTGTCGCCCTTGTCGCCGAGCTTCAGGAGGTCCTGGAAGACGCCTTCGGTGACCTCGCCGGACGGCACCATCATCCAGAAGGCGCGCGGCGCGTCGAGCTGCGCCTTCAGCTCCTCGAGCGACGCAGCGGTGCGCGACTCAACCTTCGGGTCGTACGTCTTGACGTCATGCCCGCCCTTCTTGCGCAGGCGCTCGGTCATCCCGTTGCCCATCCGGCCGAGGCCGATCATCCCGAGTTGCATGCTGTGCTCCTTCGCTCTGTGGTCTAGCTGTCTTCGATGTGGATGCGGGCGACGCGACGGCCGCGTTCTTTGAGCGATGCGTAGTCGCCGGCGGCCTGCGCGCGGATCAACCGGCGGAAGCCGAACGGCTGGCCGGGAATCGCGAGCTCCTCGCCCGGGTCGTCGACGACCTGGAGGAAGAGCCCTGTGTTCGGGCCGCCCTTGTGCAGCTGGCCGGTCGAGTGCAGGTAGCGCGGACCGTAGCCGTGCGTCACGACGAGGCCACTCCGCCGGCGCAGCTTACGGACGAGATCGCCGATGCGGCGGTCGTTCTCCTCGCTCGGCTCGACGAACGCCTGCACGCAGACGTAGTCGCCCTCGCTCGCCTGTGCGAGCAGGGTGTCGATCGAGCCTTCGAGCTCGACCTCCGGCTCGTCGCCGGCGGCGAGCACCTCGTTCGTCTTGTCCTTCGCCGCCTGCACGTCCGGCTGGTCGAAGGGGTTGATCTCGAGGTACGAGCCCGCGACCGCGACCGCGAACTCCCAGCGGAAGAACTCGCCCGCGACGGCGTACGGGTCGGCGATCTGCGGCGTCGCAGCCTGGCGGTCCGGACCGTCCGGCGACTCGCCCGGGGCAGGCACGAGCCCCTTGCCCTGCTTGCCGGTGGACTCCGCGATCAGCTGCTCGGCCCAGAGACCGAAGCTGCCGTCGGTGTGAGCGATGCACACCTTGTCGCGTCCCTGCTGCCAGCCGGTGCCGAGCTCGCGGCCGAGCTCGTAGCCCGGGTTGCCGCTGTCCTGCCGGCAGAGCTCCGTCATCCGCTCGGCATTGGCGAGCAGCCGGTCGATGTCGATGCCCATCAGCGCCGCGGGGACGATGCCGAAGGGCGAGAGCGCCGAGTAGCGGCCGCCAATCGTGGGCTCGCCCGCGAACACGCGGCGAAAGCCTCGCTCGCCGGCCGTCCGCTCGAGCGCGGAGCCCGGATCGGTGATTGCGACGAAGCATGCGCCCCGCTTGCCGGTGCGCTCCCAGAAGTAGTCGGTGTGCGAGCGCGTCTCGAGCGTCGTGCCCGACTTTGATGCCGAGATGAAGAGCGTGCGCTCGAGATCGATCCTCGCCTCGAGGCTGTGAATTGCTTTGGGATGCGTCGTATCCAGTACGTGGAACGCCTCGCTGCGAAACGTGCGGCGCAGCACTTCCGGCGCGAGGCTCGACCCGCCCATGCCGAGGAGGACGATCGCATCGAGCCCGTCGTCGGCGACCTCGTCCGCGAATGCGACGAGCTCGGGCACACGCTCGCGCATCCGGCCCGGCTCGTCGAGCCAGCCGAGCCACTTCGCTTCGTCGGCGCCGGTCCAGACGGTCGCGTCCCGCTCCCAGATCCGGTCGATGAGCTCCGCCCGTACCATCTCAGGCGGCAGCGAGCGCTCCGCGCTTGGACCGCACGCCGTCGAGCAGCTCCTCGAACGAGTCGGCGAACTTCTGGACGCCTTCGAGCTCGAGCGTCTCCGTGACGTCGGCGTAGTCGACGCCGACCTTGGCCAGCTGCTCGAGCAGCGCGTGCGCCTTGGCCACGCCTTTGGTGACGGTGTCGCCGCGCACCTCGCCGTGATCCTGGAACGCGCTGATCGTCTCCTGGGGCATCGTGTTCACGGTGTTCGGGCCGATGAGCTCCTCGACGTACATGACGTCGCGGTACTCGGGGTTCTTCGTCGACGTCGAGGCCCAGAGGGGCCGCTGGGTGTTCGCGCCCTTGCCCGCGAGGAACTCCCAGCGCTCACCCGAGAACACCTGCTCGTAGTGCTCGTACGCAAGCCGCGCGTTCGCGATCGCGAGCTTGCCGCGCAGCGCAAGCGCCTCCTTCGAGCCGACGGCCTCGAGACGCTTGTCGGCCTCGGAGTCGACGCGGGAGACGAAGAAGCTCGCGACGGAGTGCACGCCCTTTGGATCGCCGCCGCGCGCGACGAGCCGCTCGAGCCCGCGCAGATAGGCCTCGACGACCTCGCCGTAGCGCTCCAGCGAGAAGATCAGCGTCACGTTGATGTTCTTGCCGTGCGCGACGCACTCCTCGATCGCGCCGAGGCCCGGCTTCGTCGCAGGGATCTTCACGTAGAGATTCGGCTTCGGAATCCACGCATGGAGGCGCATCGCCTCGTCGAAGGTCCCCTCGGCGTCGTACGCGAGCGTCGGGTCGACCTCCCATGACACGTAGCCGTCCTGCGGGTTGCGCTCGTGCACGGCCGAGAACAGGTCGAGCGCCGCCTCCACGTCGCGCGCGGAGAGCTGGAGGAAGATCTCCTTCGGGTCGCTCTCCTCCTTCAGGAGCTCTTTCAGCTGCTCGTCATACGCGTCGCCCTGGGAGATCGCCTTCTGGAAGATGGTCGGGTTCGTCGTCTCGCCGACAACGGCGTCTTCCTTCAGGAGGCGCTTCAACTCGCCGGACTCGAGCATGTGCCGCGACAGGGAGTCGATCCACACGGACTGGCCCCTCGCGCTCAGCGTGTGCAGGTTCGATTTAGCCATGTGTCATCTCTCTTTCCATCGCGGCAACTTTTTCCAACCGCTGTACGTAACGCTCGCCGCCGTCGAACCGTGCCCCGAGGAACGCGCGCACAAGCTCCGCGGCGAGGCTCGGCCCGATCACTTCGGAGCCGAGACAGAGGACGTTCATGTCGTCGTGCTCGACGCCCTGATGCGCGGAGTACGTGTCGTGGCAGATCGCGGCGCGGATCCCGGCGATCTTGCAGGCGGCGACCGACGCGCCCACACCCGAGCCGCAGACGAGGATGCCCCGCTCAGCCCGGCGGTCATTGATGGCCTCGCCGAGCTCTTTCGCCTTGTCGGGGTAGTCGACGCGATGCGCGTCGGTGTCCGTGCCGAGGTCGACGATCGCATGCCCATCGCTCTTGAGGGTCTCTAGGACCGCGTCGCGGAGGCGAACGCCGCGGTGGTCGAAGGCGACGGCGACGTTCACGGCATCAACCATCTAGGCCACGCGCGCGCGGAGCGCAAGCGCCCGCGCGACGACGTTGTCGACCGTGTAGCCGAACTTCTCGAGCACCGTGTTGCCGGGAGCCGAGGCGCCGAAGTGCTCGATCGAGATCGAGTCGCCGTCGTCGCCGACCCATTGCTTCCATCCGAGCGCGACGCCCGCCTCGACCGAGAGGCGCGGCTTCACGTCGCGGGGCAGCACCTCGTCGCGGTAGCCGGCGGGCTGAGCCTCGAAGAGCTCCCAGCACGGCATCGACACGACGCGCGCCTGGACGCCCTGCTCGCCGAGCTGCTTCGCCGCGTCGATCGAGAGCGCGACTTCGGAACCGGATGCGATGAGGATCAGGTCGGGCAGCCCGTTCGACTCCTCGGCCTCCCAGACGACGTAGGCGCCGCGGGCGACGCCGTCCCGCCGGGTGCCCTCGAGCGTCGGCAGCTTCTGGCGGGAGAGCGCGAGCCCGACCGGGCCGTCCTCGCGTTCGAGCGCGACCTTCCACGCGCCGACGGTCTCGGTCGCGTCCGCGGGACGGACGAACCAGAAGTTCGGGATCGCACGCAGCGCCGCGTAGTGCTCGACGGGCTGATGCGTCGGCCCGTCCTCGCCGAGCGCCACGGAGTCGTGCGTCCACACCCACACCACCGGCAATTTCGAGAGCGCCGAGATGCGCACGGAGGGCCGCATGTAGTCGGAGAAGATGAGAAACGTGGAGCCGTACGGCTTCAGCATCCCGTCGTGCAGCGAGATGCCGTTGACGATCGCGCCCATCGCGTGCTCGCGGATGCCAAAGGCGATGTTGCGACCGGCGTGCGTCGCCGAGAAGACGCCGCCGCCCTTGAATTCGGTCTTCGTCGACTCGACGAGGTCGGCGGCGCCGCCGATCATCGTCGGCGTGTACTGCTTGAACGCCTCCATCACCTTCGCGCCGACGTCGCGGGTCGCGAGGCTCTCTCCGGCCTCGAACTCCGGCAGCGCTTCGACCCAGCCGGGCCGCGGCTTGCCGGTGTGCACCTGGTCCCAGTCCTCGCGCAGGCCGGGGTAGCGCGCCGACCACGCAGCGGCTTTCTGCTGCCACGCCTCCTCGAAGGCGATCCCGCGCTCGACACCGTTCATGTGCTCGCGCACCTCATCGGGGACGACGAAGTGCTGGTCGGGATCCCAGCCGAGCGCGACCTTCGTCGCGCGTACCTCTTCCTCGCCGAGCGGCGCGCCGTGCGCGCCGGCGGTGTCGACGGCGTGCGGGGCGCCGAAGCCGATGTGCGAGCGGACCACGATCATCGACGGCCGGTCGGTCTCCGCCTGCGCGGCAGCGATCGCGTTGCGCAGCGCGCCGAGGTCATTCACGTCGTCGACCTGCTGCACGTGCCAGCCCAGCGCCACGAAGCGCGCGTTGCGGTCCTCGGTGAACGAGATCGACGCCGTGCCGTCGATCGTGATGTGGTTGTCGTCGTAGAAGTAGACGAGCTTGCCGAGGCCGAGCGTGCCGGCGATCGACGCGGCTTCATTCGAAATGCCTTCCATCATGTCGCCGTCGGAGCAGATGCAGTAGACGCGGTGATCGACGATCTCGTCGTACGGCCGGTTGTAGCGCTCGGCGAGGAAGCGCTCCGCGATCGCGAAGCCGACGCCGTTCGCAAAGCCCTGGCCGAGCGGCCCCGTCGTCGCCTCGACCCCGGCAGTGTGGTGCACTTCCGGGTGGCCGGGGGTGAGCGACTCCCACTGCCGGAAGCGCTTGAGCTCCTCGAGCGAGAGGTTGTAGCCCGCGAGGTGCAGCGTCACGTACTGGAGCACGCAGGCGTGCCCGGCGGAGAGGATGAAGCGGTCACGGTCGCGCCAGTGCGGACTCGCAGGGTTGTGCTCCATCACCTCCGTGTAGAGGAGGTAGGCGAGCGGCGCGAGGGCCATCGCGGTGCCGGGGTGGCCGGCGTTCGCTTGCTGGACGGCGTCCATCGCCAGCGTGCGGATGGTGTCAATCGAGCGCTGTTCGATGTCAGTCTTCTTCGCCACGAAGCTCCTCGTAGAGACGCTGTTGCCGTTCCCGGGCCGAACGATATGCGTCTGCCCGTGCCTCCCGTGGATGGAACATCTCGCCGAGCGGCGCCTCGCCCGTCTCGCAGCCGAGCCGCTCGAGCGTCGCGACGGCGGCCCCGCGGAGCGACGCCTCTTCGACCGTCGACGCCGTGACCGGCCGGGCGAGCGCGTCGGCCATCAGCTGGATCCACTCGGGGTCGGCGAGGAGCCCGCCGCCGGTGGCCACGACCTCCTCGATCTCGGGCAGCAGGTCGGCGATCGCGGCGAAGCGGAAGGCGACCCCCTCGAGGGCCGCCTGGCGGATGTCGAGGGGAGTCGTGTCGAAGGTCAGCCCGGCGATCGCCCCGGTAGCGTCCGGGTCCCAGCCCGTCGAGCGCTCGCCGCCGAGGAAGGGCAGGAACGTGAGGCCGTGCTCGTCGGGGCCACGATCGAGCAGCGAGCCCTCGGTACCGGCGAGCGTCTTTGCGAGCCAGGCGTAGAGGTTGCCGCCGTCCGAGAGCGCGCCGCCCTCGACCACCCGCCGCTCGTCGAGGCGGTAGAGGAAGAGGCCGGGCCGCGGCTGCGGGCGCTCCGTCTCGTACAGCAGCCGCAGGGCGCCGGAGGTGCCGACCATCAGCGCCGCACGCTGCCTCCCCAGGCAGCCTGCGCCGAGGTTCGAGCACGCGCCGTCGATGAGGGCCGGGTACCAGGAGCCGTGCGGCTCGTCGGAGATGCGCGGCAGGCGCTCCTCGCCGACGCCGAGGATCTCCAGGAGCTCCGCGTCCCACCCGGTCGCCGCGAGGTCGACGAGGCCGGTTCCCGACGCAATCGAGAGGCTCGCTGCGGGCTCGACGCCGAGGAGCTCCGCATAGAGGTAGTCGCAGAAGGAGACGAAGCGCGCGGACCGGCGGAAGATCTCCGGCTCGGCCTCCGCGAGCCAGGCGAGCTTCGCCGGCCAGAAGGAGGGGTGCAGCGGCGCCCCCGTCCGGGCGTGGACGGCGGCCGCGTCGGACACCCGCCTGCGGAGCCACTCCGCCGCGCCCGCCGAGCGGGTGTCGCGCCACCCGAGCACCGGCGTGAGCGGCCGGCCCGCCTCGTCGAGCGCGATGAGGCTGTGCCCGAAGCACGAGGCGCCGACCGCGTCGACGTCCTCGTCCCGCCCGCCGACGACCTTCCGGACGAGCCCGACGATCTCGTCGGGGTCACGACCGTCGTAGCGTTCCTGCTGCAGATCGTCCAGCGGGTCGGCGCGCTCGCCGAAGCGCTGGGCGCGCACCGAGGACGAGCCGACGTCGAGGGCGAGCACAGACGGCACCGGTCGAATCTACTCTGGTCCAATCGTGGCAGTCGTCATCGCCTCCAATCTCCGTAAGGAGATCTCCGGGAACCTCCTCTTCGACGGGGTCTCGTTCAGCGTCGAGCGCCGCGACCGCGTCGCGCTCTCCGGCCCGAACGGCGCCGGGAAGACGACGCTGCTGCGGATCCTCGCCGGCGAGACCGAGAAGCACGGCGGCGAGCTCGCGTTCGAGAAGGGCACGCGCGTCGCGCTGCACGACCAGCGCCCTCCGGTCGAGCGGGACATCACGCTGCGCGAGTACGTGCTCTCGGGCGCCCGCGATCTCGTCCGGCTCGAGGAAGAGCTCACGGAGCTCGAGCAGGCGATGGCGCGCGGCGTCCACGACCAGGCGACGATGAACCGCTACTCCACGGCGCAGGCGCGCCTCGAGCACGCCGGCGGCTACGGCTGGCGCGACCACGCGACCTCCGTGGTGCGCGGCCTCGGCTTCGCCGACGAGCACCTCGACCGCCCGCTGCGCACCTTCTCGGGCGGCGAGCTGACGCGCGCGTCGCTCGCGCGCGCCCTCGGCGGCGACCCCGACCTCCTGTTGCTCGACGAGCCGACGAATCATCTGGACGTCGCGAGCCTCGAGTGGCTCGAGCGCGAGCTGCAGTCACTCGACGCGGCCGTGATCCTCGTCGCGCACGACCGCTGGTTTCTCGAGGCCGTGACGACGGCGACGATGGAAATCGTCGCCGGCCGCGGCACGTTCTTCCCCGGCCCGTGGCACGCATGGCGGCGGGAGAAGGCGGCGCGCGCGCTGCACGCGCAGAAGGAGACGCAGCGCATCTCCGGTGACATCGAGCGGCTCGAGCGCTTCGTCGAGCGATTCCGCGCGAAGAAGGACAAGGCGAAGCAGGCGCAGGCGAAGGTGACGCAGATCCAGCGGCTGC
The DNA here is from genome assembly GCA_036564885.1 of Gaiellaceae bacterium. GTDB lineage: Bacteria > Actinomycetota > Thermoleophilia > Gaiellales > Gaiellaceae > Palsa-739. The sequence continues at coordinate 7,623 of DATCOE010000177.1, forward strand.
AGAGCGAGCGAAAGCAGGCGGCCGACGAGGTCGCGCTGCTCTCACGGCGCACGCGCACGCTCGGCTTCGAGTTCCTGAAGCCTGCGCGCAGCGGGCGCACGGTGGTCGAGGTCGAGGGCGTCGACGTGCGCATCGGCGAGCGGCAGCTCCTGCGCGGCGCGTCGTTCGCGCTCGAGCGCGGCGAGCACGTCGCGCTCGTCGGGCCGAACGGCTCCGGCAAGACGACGCTGCTCGAGACGCTGCTCGGCCGGCGCAAGGCGGCGAAGGGCAAGATCCAGCTCGGCCACGGCGTCGTGCCCGCATACTTCTCACAGCAGGAGGCCGAGCTCGACATGCGCGGCTCCGTGCTCCAGTGCGTGCAGACGATGACGAACCTCGCGCGCCCCGACGCGATGTCGCTGCTCGGACGGTTCCTCTTCTCCGGCTGGGACGAGGTCGAGAAGCCGGTGTCCGTGCTCTCAGGCGGAGAGCGCCGCCGGCTCGCGCTCGCAGTCACCGTTGCGTCCGGCGCGAACTTTCTCGTGCTCGACGAGCCGACGAACCATCTCGACCTCGAGAGTCGCGAAGCGCTCGAAGCCGCGCTCGACGCGTTTCCTGGAACTCTGCTGCTCGTCTCGCACGACCGGGCCCTGCTCGACGGGATCGCGGAGCGGACGCTCGCGATCGAGGACGGGGAGCTGCACGCCTACGACGGGGGTTGGGCCGAGATGCTGCGGCGGCGCGAGGAGCGCGCCGCGCGGGCACCGACACCGGAGCCCAGGCAGGAGAAGCAGCAGAAGGCAAAGCCGCAGCGCGCGCCGAAGGTGCGTCCGAGCGAGCTGCAGCGCGTGGAGGCCGAGATCGCGACGCGGGAGGCGGAGGTGGCGGAGCTCGAGGCGAAGCTCGCGGAGGACTGGTCGAACGTCGACGCCATGGCGGCGCACAAGCGATCGCGCGACGCGCTCCAGGCGCTCCTCGAGCGCTGGGAGGAGCTGTTCGAGGAGGCGCAGGCGTGATCAGGATCGACGTGATCATCGGCGTCGTCGCCGCCTCGGTCGTCCTGTTCGTCCTCTTCGTCCGCGCCTATCGAAACCTGCGCACCGGCACGCGCATGCAGCGCCATACCGAGCTCGTCCGCCACGAGGCGGAGCAGGAGCTCGCGCGCCTCCAGGCGGAGATCGACGGCGCACGTCGAACTGCCGAGCAGGACCTCAAGCGTGGAAAGGGGTAGGCATGGGCTGGGTGATCATCGGCGTGTTCGCGACGCTGCTCGCCGTGGCGGCGGTGGCGAACGGAATCGGCCTCCGGCGCAAGGGCCAGGTCGACCAGGCGACGATGTGGATCGCCGGCGCCGCCCTCGCGTGGGTCGTGCTCGTCGTCGGCTGGGGTGCCGTGCGTTCGTTCCACTCCGTCACGGCCGGTCACGTCGGGATCGTCTACCAGTTCGGCGGCATCGTCGGGCAGAAGACCGACGGCTTCCAGACGACGTGGCCTTGGCAGTCGATGCGCGAGGCGAGCGTCCAGGTCCAGCGACACACGTTCGACCGGCTCGACTCGTTCTCGCAGGAGACGCAGGACGTCTACATCACCGCGACCCTCAACTACGAGGTCTCGCCCGGTGACATCCAGCGGCTGTATCGCACGGTCGGCCCCGACTACTTCGAGAAGCTGATCGTCCCGCGCGTCAACCAGTTCTTCAAGGACGAGACCGTGAAGTTTCGGTCGGTCGAGATCGCGCCGAACCGCGACACGATCCGCGAGCAGGTGCGAAAGAAGCTGAAGTCCGAGCTCGCGTCGTCGAGCATCCAGGTCGATGACCTGCTGATCGACAACATCGACTTCCCGGTCGCGTTCAAGAATGCGATCGTCCAGAAGCAGGTGGCGACGCAGAACGCGTTGCGCGAGCAGCAGAACGTGAAGCGCGCGGAGTTCGAGGCCGAGCAGGTGATCGCGCGCGCGAAGGGCCAGGCGGAGGCGAACAAGCTGATCGACCGATCGTTGACGCAGATGATCATCAACTACACGCTCGTGCAGAAGCTCGCCCCGACGATCCAGACCGCACTCGTGCCGTCGAATGCGATCGTCAACACGACCGACCTGTTCGGCAAGGCGAACACGACCACAAGCGGGAAGTAGCCGGCTGGACCGACTCCGCCGGCGCAGATAGTTACGCCGGCGGCGCTTCGCGAAGCACCGGCTCAGGCCCAGAAAGCATCGAAGACCGCCTGGTCGTACGGCACCGCCCGCACCTCGAGCCAGCGTCGGTCCGCGTCGAGCCGGCAGACGAGCGCCTGGTCGAGCTCGAGCTCGCGCCCATCCGGCCGCCGGCCGCGAGCGCGGTAGTACGTCACCTGCCGGTCGCCGTCGTCGAGCTCCCAGTTGAGCTCGACCGCGTATGTCCCGTCGGTCAACTCCTGCGTGCGACGAAAGAAATCCAGGATCGCTTCGCGGCCGGCGTACGTCCCCGCCAGGCCGCTCGCGCCCGCGACGGTCCACACACAGTGCTCCCCGACCCGTCCGATGAAATCTGCGGGACGCGCGCTCACGCCCAGAACCTCGTGAACGTGTCGGCGTCGAACGGGATCGCGGTGGCCGTGACGATGCGGTCGTCCCGGACGTCGCAGAGCAGCAATTGCTCGATGTCGAGCTCGCGGCCCTGCCGCGCGCCGCGCGCCCGATACACAGCCGCGGCGTGGCCGTCGCCTCCAAGCGCCCAGACGAGCGAGCTGCGATACGTCCCGTCGGTCTCGCTCGTCGTTCCACGCAGAAACATGACGACGTCCCGCCAGCCGCGGTATTCGCCCGACATCGGCGTGTCGCCGCCGACGCGCCAGACGACGTCGTGACCGAACATCCCCGCGAGCGCCGCACCGTCGCGGCGGCCGAAGGCTTCGAACAGCCGGTGCATGAGCGCGGCGTTCGGATGCTCCTCGGTCACACGTCCGTCCCGAGCGTCGCGACGACGGCCTCTGCGATCACCTTGAGCGGCCGGCCCGAGACCTGGCTCGCCTTGCGCAGACGTGCGAACGCGTCGGACTCCGTCAGCCCTTCCTTCTCCATCAGGAGCCCCTTCGCGCGCTCGATCGCCTTCCGCGCGGCGAGCGCCTCCGCGAGGGACTCCGCCTCCTCGCGCAGCGCCTGCAGCTCGTCATGGCGGGCTCGGGCCGACTGGATGGCCGGCAGCAGATCTTGTTCGCGGAACGGCTTGACGAGGTAGCCGTAGACCCCGGCCTCGACCGCACGCGAGACGATCTCCGCCTGGCCGTACGCCGTCAGCATCACGATCGGGATCGGCCGCTCCTCGAGGATGCGCCGCGCCGCGTCGATGCCGTCGAGCTTCGGCATCTTCACGTCCATGATCGCGAGGTCCGGCTGCTCGGAGCGCGCGAGCTCGACGGCCTCTTCGCCGTCGCGGGCCTCGGCACAGACCTCGAAGCCGGCGCGGACGAGCATGTCGCGCAGGTCGAGCCGGATGATCGTCTCGTCTTCGGCGATCAGGATCCTCATGCCGGGAACACCACCTCAGCCCGCGTGCCGCGGTCGTCGGTCAACGCGAAGCTCCCATGCAGCTCGTCACGCACGAGCGCGCTGACGATCGAGAGCCCCGTGCCCTCCGCCGCATCGCCGGGACCGGCGCCCTCGTCGGCGATCGCGAGCACGACGTCGCCGTCGCGCCGGGCGAGCTCGATCCTGACCAGGCCGGAGCCGTGCTCGAGCGCGTTCTGGAGGAGCTCGCTGAAGACGAGCGCGAGCGCCGTCGCGCGGACGCCGGCGAGCGAGACCTGCTCGAGGTTCGCCTCGACCGCGCGCCCGGCGGCGAGCCCCTGGACGAGCATCGCCCGCAGGCGGTCGATCAACTCGGCGAGCTCGACGTCCTCGTCGCGCTGCTCGGTGAGCACCTCGTGCACGGCGGCGATCGCGAGGATGCGGTTCACCGAATGCTCGAGCGCCTCCTTCGGGTCGACGCCCTCCCTCCGTGACTGCAGGCGCAACAGGGAGGCGACGGTCTGGAGGTTGTTCTTCACGCGATGGTGGATCTCTTGCGCGAGCACGCCGCGCATCACTGCACGACCGTGCTCGAGCGCGACGGCGGCGTGGTGCGCGATCGCCTCGAGCAGCGCGCGGTCGTCGTCCGAGAACGGCGAGTCGCGGTCGGCGACGAGCTCGCCGATCACGCGCCGCTTCCAGCGCAGGGGGGTGCGCACGGCGTACTTGCCGGAGCGGCCCTCCGGCCAGGCGATCCGCCCGTCCTCGAGCACGAGCGCAGCGCCCGTCGCCGACACGGCGCCCATCGTGGTCTTGACGATCGCCTCGAGCGATTCCTCGAGATAGAGCGACTCGGAGACGGCCTCGGAGATATGCGCGAGAGCCTCGAGCTCGGCGACCCGCCTCTGCGCCTGCGAGTACAGCTGCGCGTGCATGATCGACTGCGCGACCTGGTCCGCGATCGACACGAGCAGCTCGATCTCCGCCTCGTCGTAGACGCGCGGTGCCCGCGTGCGGACGTTGAGCGCGCCTTCGAGCGTCTCGCCGCGGACGAGGATCGGGACGGCCAGGATCGACTCGTACTGCGACTCGGGCAGGTTCGCGAACTGCTTGAAACGCGGATCGAGGTGGGCCTGGGCCGGGATCATCACGGGCGACCGCTCCGCTGCCGCGGTGCCGGTGATGCCCTCGCCCGTCCGCATCCGCGGCCTTCGCGTCATGTCCTCGATGTTCGTCCCGTGCGTCGCCCGGAGGACGAGTTCGTCAGTTCGCTCGTCGTAGAGGTACACGAAGCACGCATCCGCGTGGAGGGCGTCCGCGACCTTCGTCGCGACGAGGTTGAGCACCTCTTCGAGATCGAGAGTCGAATTGACCGCCGCCGTGGTCTCGGTCAGGAGGCGGAGGTGCCGCTCGGTCGCTTCCATCGCCGTATCGTAGGAGGCGATGACCACGTACCACTGGCTGCTCTTCCTCCATCTGTGCGGGGCCTTCTGCCTCGTGGCGGGAGCCGCCGTCGCGGGGACGCTTCAGCTCGCCGCGATCCGGCGCGAACGTCCGAGCGAGATCGCCACGCTGCTGGGGCTGACCCGGGTCGGCGTCGTGCTCGTCCTGGTCGGGGCGGCGGCGACGCTCGGCTTCGGGATCGCGCTCGCGGAGCACCTCGGCTACGGGCTGGCGCCGGCGTGGATCCAGGCGGCGATCGGGCTCTGGGTCGCGAGCGTCGCGCTCGGCGCCGTCGGCGGCCGGACCGCCAGGCACGCCCGCTACCTCGCGAAGAAGCTTGCGGCGGAAGGCGACAAGCCGTCGGCGGAGCTGCGCTCGCTCGTCGCCCATCGGCCGTCACTCTGGGCGAGCAACGTCAGCGGCCTCCTCATCGTCGCCGTGGTGGTGCTCATGGTGTGGCGGCCCAATTGAGACCGCCGGAGCAGGATTTCCGGCCGGTTTAACAAACCTTTTACCGCAACCCGCTTATTTCTTTGCAGAGCGGGGATAGCGTCTTTGACATGAGCGCCCTCGCCATCGACCTCCGCCGGACTGCCGGCTACATCGTCTCCGACCGGCAGGGCCGCCTCGTCGGCAAGGTCGAGTGCCCCATGTACGGCACCGCTCCCGACGTCCCGGACGCCCTCTCGGTCAAGTCCGGGCTCTTCTCGCGCCGCCGCCGCATGGTTCCCGCGGACACGATCGACCAGATCGACGGTTCGAGCGGCGTGATCGGCCTCCGGGTCGACCGCGAGAGCATCCGCAGCTTCCTGTAAACCAGCGGGTCGCGTAGCGACCCATTCCATCAGCTACCTGGTCGCGACCGCGCCAAGCTGCCCTCGGAAGCGAGTGAGCAAGTACGCGGTCGAGTCAAGACCAGGTTGCGGCCGTTGGCCCCTGAACGACCACAGGGTGCCAGTGGGCACCCCGCGGTCGGCCGTCAGTTGGGCTCGTCTCCGCAGGGGACGAGCCGACGGCAATTGTGCCAGCCCGAGGGCCGAAACGGTAGTGGTAGTGAGTCGTATTTCCTAGAGGACCGGGAGGTACTTCTTCATCTCCCAGTCGGTGAGCTGGACGCGGTACTCGTCCCACTCCTTGCGCTTCAGCTCGATGTAGCGGTCGAAGATGTGCGGGCCGAGCGCCTTGCGGGCGAGCTCGGAGCGGGAGAGCTCGTCGATCGCCTCGCCCAACGTCTCGGGCAGGGAGACGATGCCCTGCTCCCGCCGCTGCTCCGGGGTGAGGTGGTAGAGGTTGGTCTCCATCGGCTCGCGCAGCTCGTAGCCCTGCTCGATCCCCTCGAGGCCGGCGTGGAGCAGGCAGGCGAAGGTGAGATAGGGGTTGCACGCCGGGTCCGGGCAGCGGAGCTCCGCGCGGGTCGCATTCTCGGAGCCGGGCTTGTAGAGCGGGATCCGGATGAGCGCCGAGCGGTTGCGCTGCGACCAGGCGACGTAGACCGGGGCCTCGAAGCCGGGCACGAGCCGCTTGTACGAGTTCACCCACTGCGCGAACACCGCGGTGATCTCGCGCGCGTGCCGGAGCTGGCCGGCGATGAACGCCTTGCCCGTCGCCGAGAGGTGCCACTTGTCGTCGGCGTCGTAGAAATTGTTGCGGCCGTCGGTGAAGAGCGACTGGTGCGTGTGCATGCCCGACCCGTTCTCGCCGAAGAGCGGCTTCGGCATGAAGGTCGCGTGGAAGCCGTGCTGCTTCGCGACCTCCTTCACGATGAGGCGGTACGTGAGCATGTAGTCCGCCATGTCGGCCGCGTTCGTGAAGCGGATGTCGATCTCGTGCTGCGACGGGCCGACCTCGTGATGGTGGTACTCGACCGGGATGCCCATCTGCTCGAGCGCCCGGATCGTGTCGCGGCGGATCGTGGTGGCCGCGTCCATCGTCGTCTGGGCGAAGTAGCCGCCCTCGTCGAGGGTCTCCGTGCCCTTGTCGTCCTTGAAGAGGAAGTACTCCGCCTCGGGCCCGACGTTGAACGTGTCGAAGCCCATCGACTGCATCCGCTCGAGCGCCAGGCGCAGCACGTGGCGCGGGTCGCCGCCGAACGGCT
>DATCOE010000178.1:0-2482 GCA_036564885.1 Gaiellaceae bacterium
ACCTTGCGCAGGTGGCGTGCGTCGACATGGCTGTAGATCTGCGTCGTCGAGAGCGAGCTGTGGCCGAGCAGCTCCTGGATCGTCCTCAGGTCGGCCCCGCCCTCGAGGAGATGGGTGGCGAACGCATGGCGCAGGCGGTGAGGGTGGGGAGCGAGCCTGCGCAGCGTGCTCGTGTCGAGCCGCCGGCCGCGAATTGAGAGGAACAGGGCCGAGAGGGACAGTGCGTCGTTCTTCGCGCCGGTGAGTGCAGGCCGCGCTTCGTGGAGATAGCGCGAGACCCAGTGGGCCGCCTCCTCGCCGAGCGGCACCACACGGTCCTTGCCGCCTTTGCCGTGGTGCACGTGGACGAGCTCCTGCTCGAAGTCGACGTCGGCGAGATCGAGCCCGACGGCCTCGGAGCTGCGGAGGCCGGCCGAGTAGACGAGCTCGACCAGGGCGCGGTTGCGCAGCGGGAGCGGCCCCTCTCCCTCGAGCGCCAGGAGCTCCTTGTCGAGATCGGCGCCGCGCGTCGCCTCGGGAAGCCGGCGGCCGCGCCGGGGCGCGACCCGCGCGTCGGGCACGCGCGCCGCGCCGAGAGCGTGGCGCAGAAACGCGCGCACCGCGGCGAGCTTGCGGGAGATCGTCGCCGGCGCCAGCCGGCTCGGGCGGCGCCCGGGCCGCGCCGCACCGAGCTGGGAGGCGTATTCGACGAACGCGAGCACGTCGACGTCTTCCAGCGCGGTGCCGCGGGCGTCGAGCCAGCGGCAGAACTCGCCGACGTCGACGCGGTATGCGCGCCGAGTGCCCTCCGAGAGGGCAGGCGAGTCGAGAAAGCGTGCGGCGGCCGTGTAGGCGTCCACCTCCCCAGGTTCGACGCACCTGCGCCACAGCCTCCGCGGGAACGGGCAGTGTTGCCGGGTGAGCCATCGCGCGCGTGTCTGGGTCGCCCTCTGGACGGTGTACGTCATCTGGGGCTCGACGTACCTCGGCATCGAGCTCGCCGGGGAGACGATCCCGCCGCTGTTCGCCGTCGGGACACGCTTCGTCGCGGCCGCTCTCCTGATGCTCGCGTTCACTGCGTGGCGGCGGGGGCCGGGCGTTCTGCGCGTCAGCCGCCCCGAGCTCGCGTCGTGCGCGCTCGTCGGCACGCTGCTTCCGTGCGCCAACGCCCTCCTCTTCATCGCAGAGCGGCACGTGCCGACCGGGCTCGCCTCGCTGATCATCGGCTCCGTGCCGCTGTGGGTCGTGTTCCTGCGGACGCTGACGCGCGACCGTCCTCCGTTTGCGTCGCTTGCCGGCGTCGGCGTCGGCTTCGGCGGGCTCGCGCTGCTCGTGCGGCCGAGTGGGGGCGCGCCGCTCTGGTCGCTGCTGCTCGTCGTGCTGTCCGCGGTGATGTGGGCGACCGGCTCGTTCCTGTCCGCGCGGGTGCGGTTGCCGCGCGACTCCTTCGCCGCGACGTCGTACGAGATGCTCTTCGGCGGCCTGATCCTGCTCCCGATCGGCCTCGTGACGACGCACCCGCACTTCTCGCAGTTCTCCGGTCGCTCGATCGGCGGGTGGGTCTACCTCGTCGGCTTCGGCTCCATCGTCGGCTACACCGCGTACGTCTGGCTACTCGACAATGCGCCGATCGGCACCGTGTCGACCTACGCGTACGTGAACCCCGTTGTGGCGATCGCCCTCGGCGCGATCGTGCTGCACGAATCGATCACGTGGACGATCGTCGCGGGCGCCGCGCTCGTGCTCGCCTGCGTCGCGCTCATCGTGCGCCGAGAGTCGATTCCGCCGGAGGCGGAGGCGATCGGGGCGGGCGCGGCGGAAGCCTAGGCCGCGGCGGGGGCGCCGCCGAGATACAGCTCGGCGACGCGCGGGTCGTCGAGCAGGCTCTTGCCGGGCCCGGTCAACGCCACGCAGCCGTTGTCGAGCACCGCGCCGTGATGGGCGATCGCGAGGCCTGCGCGCGCGTTCTGCTCGACGAGGAGCATCGTCCGCCCCTCCGCGTTCAGCTCGCCCACCATCTCGAACATCAGATGGCGCGCCCTCGGGTCGAGGCCCATCGTCGGCTCGTCCATCAGGATCAGCCGCGGCTCGAGCATGAGCGCCCGCGCGATCTCGACGAGCTTCTGCTGGCCGCCTGAGAGCGCGCCGGCCCGCTCGTCGCGACGTTCCTGCACGAGAGCGAACCGTTCGGCGATCGCCTCGGCACGGCGTCGAACGAGCGGGCGGTCGCGCAGGATGTGACCGCCCATGAGGAGGTTGTCCCACACCGTCATCAGCGGGAAGAGGCTTCGCTCCTGGGCGACGTGCACGATGCCGCGCGCGAGCAGGTCGGCGGGAGAGCAGTGCGAGACCTCCTCGCCGGCGAAGACGATCCTCCCCGCTCGCGGCCGCAGCAGGCCGCTCAGCGTCTTCAGCACGGTCGACTTCCCGGCGCCGTTCGGCCCGACGAGGCACGTGATCGTCCCCTCTTCGAGCTCGAGGTCGATCCCGCGCAGGATGTCCC
>DATCOE010000179.1:0-11246 GCA_036564885.1 Gaiellaceae bacterium
GGCGCCTGCGTCGGCTTGATGCTGATCGGGCTCGTCCGCTCGCCGTCGACGCTTCGGATCCGCCGTCACGAGGTGCTGCGCCTCGCGGTCTTCGGCGTCTGCGGCGTCGCGCTCGTGCAGCTCTTCTACTTCCTCGCGATCCACCGGCTCGCGATCGGGATCGCGCTCCTGATCCAGTACCTCGGGCCGCTGCTCGTCGCCATCTACGCGCGTACGTTCGGCCACGAGCGCGTCCGCCGGCGGATCTGGGCTGCGCTCGCGCTCTCGCTCACCGGGCTCGCGCTGATGGTGGAGCTCTGGAAGGGCGTCGCGCTGGACGGGCTCGGCGTCGTCTTCGCGCTGATCGCGGCCGTGATCTTCGCGGCGTACCTCCTGCTCGCCGAATACGAGGTCGGCCGTCGGGACTCGATCTCCTTGATGGCCTGGGGCTTCTTCTTCGCGACGGTCTTCTGGACGGTCGCGCAGCCGTGGTGGAGCTTTCCGGCGGGCCGCGTGGCGGAGACCGTCTCGTTGCAGGGCCGCCTCGCCGGCTGGCACCTGCCGGTCTGGGCGCTCGTGCTCTGGGTCGTCGTGCTCGGCTCGATCGTCCCCTTCTCGCTCATCGTCGCGGCGCTCCGGCACGTGAGCGCGACCCGGGTCGGGATCGCCGCGATGCTCGAGCCGGTCGTGGCGACGGTCGTCGCCTGGGCCTGGCTCCGGGAGACGCTCGCGCCCGTGCAGCTAGCCGGGGCGGGGGTCGTGCTCGTGGCGATCCTGCTCGCCCAGACCGCCCGGTGAGGGGGCCGGAGGGGATCCCGCCGGCAACTGACCCCTAATCCATGTCCATGAGCGAGCGCAGCGCGGCGAGCTTCTCGCCGCGCAGCTCGTCGCGCTCACCGCGCTCGATGCGGGCGAGCAGCTCCCGGACGAGCGGGGCGAGCTCGAGCGGGTTGAACGGCTTCGTCACGTAGTCGACGCCGCCGATGTCCAGGCCCCGCGCGCGGTCGCGGAACTCGGCGCGGGCGGTGAGGAAGATGATGGGGATCTCGTTCGTGCGCTCGTCCTCGAGCAGATGCTCGGCGACACGCCAGCCGTCGAGGCCGGGCATCATCACGTCGAGGAGCACGACGTCGGGCGTATGCTCGCGCGCCTGCTCGAGCCCGCTGGGCCCGTCGGCGGCCTCGATCACCTTCATGCCCTCGGCCTCGAGGTTGACGCGGCAGAGGAGCCGGATCGGCGCCTCGTCGTCGATCACCAGCACGCGCGTCATCGAATCGTCTCCCATGACCGGCTATACCCCGCCCGAGCTCGCGCCACTCCTGCCTCGCTCTCGCGTCGCCGCGAGCGGCAGCTCGAACGCGAACGTCGAGCCCTCCCCTTCACGGGAGTCGACCCAGATCCTGCCGCCCATCGCGGTCACGAGACCGCGGGCGATGAAGAGCCCGAGCCCGGTACCGCCCGCGCCCACGCGCGACTCGGCGTCGGTGCCGCGGTAGAACTTGCGGAAGATCTGATCCTGGTCGGCCTGCGGGATGCCAACTCCCTCATCGGCGACGCTGACCTCGACGGTCTCGCGCTTGCGCTCCGCGCCGACCGTGACGGTGCCGCCCACCGGCGAGTACTTGAGAGCATTGTCGAGCAGGATCGAGAACACCTGGCGGAGCTTGTCCGGATCCGCGTTCGCTGCGAGCGGCTCGGACGGCAGGTCGACGACGAAGCTGTGCCCGTTCGCTCCCGCCTCCTGTGCGCTCTGCACGACCTGGCCGACGACGTCGCGCACGTCGGTCGGCGCGAGGTGCACCTTCAGGTCTCCGGTGTCGAGCCGCGCGACGTTGAGCAGCGCGTCGACGATCCCGGTGAGGCGCTGAGACTCCGACGCGATGTACCCGAGGAACGTGAGCCGCTCCTCGTCGCCGAACATGACGTCGCGGCGCAACAGCGTCTCGGCAAAGCCGTAAATCGACGTGAGCGGCGTGCGCAGCTCGTGCGACACCGTGGAGACGAAGTCCGACTTCATCTGCTCGACGAGCCGGTCGGCGGAGATGTCGCGGAAAGCGAAGATCCGGCCGGCGACCACGCCCGCCGGATCGCGCATCACCGCCTCCGTCACCGAGAGAAGCACCTCCTCGCGGCCGCGCATGATCGGCACGAGCCGATCACCCTGCGGCGTGTCGGTCTCGGACTCGAGCGTGCGCTGGAGCACCTGCACGGGAGTACGGCCGAGCGCGTCCTCCGCCGGGACGCCGGTGATCTTCTCCGCGGCGTCATTCCACAGCACAACCTCGCCTTCGCGGTCGACGGCGACGATGCCGTCGGCGATGTTCGCGAGGATCGCGAAGCTGCGCTCCTTCTCGAGTGCGACGCGCTGATACAGCTCGGCGTTCGACAGCGCCGCCGAGGCGCTCGCCGCGAGCGCGAGCATCGCCTCGACCTCGTCGTCGCGCCACGGACGCGGCTCGGCTGCGTAGACCGCGAGGACGCCGAGCGGCGCGCCCTCCGGCCCGGTGAGCGGCACACCGAGGTAGGCGGCGTTACCGCCGCTCAGCATCGGGTCGAGCTCCCGCAGGCGCGGGTCGGCTCCTGCGTTCTCGAGCACGACCGGCGAGCGGGACTGCACGACGTCACCGGAGAGCCACGCGTTCGCAGGGCTGCGGCTGCCGAGCGCCTCATCGGCCCCGCGACCCTCCGCCGCGCTGACCACGAGCTCGTCGTTCTCGAGCACCCTGATCGCGCACGCGTCGGCGTGCACGAGCTCCGGCGCCTGCTGCACCACCTCGTCGAGCACGGCGGCCGGGTCGAGCTCGGTCGTGAGCAGCCGGCCGGTGCGTGCGAGCTGCTGGGCGAGCGCGCGGGCACTGCGCTCCGCCTCGAACAGCTCGCTGCGCTCCAGCGCCCCGTGCGTCGCGTCTGCAAGGTGGTGGGCAAGCTCGACATCGTCGTCGCTGAACGTCCGCTTCTCCGCGAAGAAGGCGACCACGAGCCCGCCGGAGTCGTGGCGCGGGGCGTCGACGGGCACCGAGAGCAGCGACCGGAAACCGGCCTGCGCAGCGACGCTCCGCCATTCCTCGGGCAGGCGGTCGTCCTCGGCCAGCGTCGGTGCCGCGATCACGCGTGCCTGTGACGCGGCGCGCCCGAGCGGCCCGTCCTCCTGTCCGATCCCGGCGTCCAGCACCTCGGTGAGTGCCTTCGGCAGGTCGTGCGAGCCAGCCAACTCAAGCCGGCCTCCGTGCGGCATCAGCACGGCCGATGACGCGGCGCCGAGCGCCTCGGCCGCAGCCTGTGCGACCGCGTCGAGCGTCGCCGCACGCGAGAGCGACTGCCCGAGAACGGAAGCGATGCGGTAGAAGCCTCGCTGCACACGCGCCTGCCGCGAGCTGTGCGCGAACGTCTCCGCATTGCGCAGCGCGAGCGACGCGAGACCTGCGAACGCCTCGAGCACGTCGGCCTCGCTCGCGTCGAACGGCCTCGGCCCGCGACGGCCCACCCCGAGCACGCCCTGCACCTCGTCGCTCCAACGCATCGGGGCGACGATCGCGTCGGTGAAGTCGCCGTAGGCCCGATGCGGGATCTGGGCCGCAAGCTGCGCATAGTCGGCGGCGACGAGCGGGCGGCCCTCTCGGATCGCTTGGCCGGCGAGGCCCGCGTCCGCCGGGAACTCGACGCCGACGAGCGATTCGTCGAGCCCGTGCACCGCGACGCAGCGCAGGACGTTGCGCTCCCGATCGTAGAGGTAGCAATCGGAGGCGTCTGCCTGCAGGAGCGCGGCGAGCTCGTCTGCCAGCCGCTGGAGGACGGTCTCGAGCTCGAGCTCCCCACTCAGCACCTGCGCGGCGCGCAGCAGCGCGGTCTGTTGTCCGAGCCGGTCGCGGTTCTCCTCGAGCAGGCGGCCGAGCCGGATCGCGAGCCCGGCCTCGGCGGCGACAGCCTCGAGCAGTGCGAGCTCTCCCTGGTTCCACGCGCGCGGCGTGTCGCGGTGCGCGGTGAGAACGCCGATCAGCCGGTCCTGCACGACGATGGGCGTCGAGGCGCCGCCGCGCGCGCCGAGCTCGCGGAGCTGCCCGAGGCCGCCGACGAACGGCTCGGCCAGCTCGGGCGCCCCCTCGACGTCGGAGATCGCGACCGTGCGCGCCTCCTGCACCGCGAGATTCGAGATCGCGAGCTTCGTCGTGTCTGCGCCGAGCGGCACCGCATCCGGCGCCGTCCACTGGGCGACGACGGGCAGATCGCCGAGGTCGTCTCCGAGGCGGATGAAGCAGCGGGACGCGCCGAGTGCGTGCGCTGTCTCCGCAACCGTCGTCTGAAGCGCCGCCTCGAGATCGAGCTCACTGCGAATACGCCTGCCGATCGACGCGACGAGCCGCTCCCGCTCGAGCGCCTCGGCGAGCGCGATCGCCGACCGCGTGCGCTCGAGCGCGATCGTCGCTTCCGACGCGAGGGCCTGCATCGCCGCGAGGTCTTCGGAGGAGAACACGCGATGCTCGTCGGTCGTCGCGACCGAGATCACCGCGATCACCCGATCCTCGTTGATCAGCGGCACGAACGCGGCGGACTTGGCCCCGACCTCCGTGACGAGCCGGGCGCTGACCCGCGTCGAGGCCGTCGCGTCGTAGACCGCGAAGCCGGACGCTTCGGACACCGCGCTCGCAATGCCCGACGGCTCCCGTCCGAGGTCCAGGTGCACGTCCCGCCACCAGTCCAGGTCGCGGCCCTCCGAGCGGGCGATGAAGCCCCACGCCTCGGCGGCGTCGTCGGAGACGAAGGCGAGCGCGACGAAGCCCACGCGGAAGAGCCCAGCGATCTCGTCGAGCAGGGCTCGCACGACGCCCTCGACGTCCGGCGTGCGCGCGAGCTCCCCGGCGATCCGGCGCAGGCTCTCGACCTCGCGCTCCCGCCCGCGGTTCTCGGCGGCAGCCTTTCTCGCGGTGCCCGGGCGCAAGCGAACCGCAGCGCCGACGACCAGGCCGATCGCGAGCGCGCCGAGGACAGCCACCACGCTCTCCCACGCGAGCGCGAGGCCGTTCAGGCCGAAGACGGACGACTCGATTGGGGACATGCTGGGCGAGAGGATGATACGGAGCGGCGGCACCCGGGGCCAGAGCCCGGCGTCACAAGGTCATGGTTCCGGCGGTCCCGGCCGATTCCTCCGCGTTGCAAAGATGGGCCATCCGGCCCATTGTCCACGCCCGAGAGGCCCGATACCGTCCTGCTACTGGGCGATGCGAACCGCGGTGCGCGTACCTGGCCTTGCTCCGTGGTGAGCACTTGAGAAAGCCCGTCGCAACGACCCCCCGAGCGACGGGCTTTCTCATGTTCCCAGAGCGCTAACACGGGGCCTCAGCCGCCGCGGCTATCCTGGCCGCGCTTTGGTAAAGCGGGTCCTCCTGGCCTCACCACGCGGCTATTGCGCCGGCGTCGAGCGGGCCGTCGAAACGGTCGAGCGAGCACTCGCGCTCTACGGGAAGCCCGTCTACGTCCGGAAGCAGATCGTCCACAACTCGCACGTCGTGCGCGAGCTCGAGGAGCTTGGCGCGATCTTCGTGGACTCCGTCGAGGCGGTCCCGAAGGGCGCGCCCGTCGTCTTCTCCGCACACGGCGTCGCGCCGGCTGTCCGCGAGGCTGCGGACGCGCGCGACCTGACGTCGATCGACGCGACGTGCCCGCTCGTGACGAAGGTGCACACGCAGGCTCGCCGGTACGCACAGCGCGGGTACACCATCGTGCTCATCGGCCACGCCGGTCACGAGGAGGTGGATGGCACGACGGGCGAGGCGCCGGACGCGATCGTGCTCGTCGAGTCCATCGCCGATGCAGAGGCGATCTCGCTGCCCGACTACACACCCCTCGGGTACATCACGCAGACGACACTCTCCGTCGACGAGACACGCGAGATCGTCGACGTCCTACGGCGGCGATTCCCGCGCATCGAAGGGCCCGCGAAGGAAGACATCTGCTACGCGACTTCGAACCGCCAGTGGGCGGTGAAGGAGATGCTCGGCGAAATCGAGCTGCTGCTCGTCGTCGGCTCGCGCAACTCGTCCAACTCCGTTCGGCTCGTCGACGTCGCGAGCGCCGCGGGAGTCGCCGCGTATCTCGTCGACGACGCATCGGAGATCGATGACTCGTGGCTCGAGGGAGTCAGCGTCGTGGGCGTGACCTCTGGAGCGTCCGCGCCCGAGCACCTCGTGGACGGCGTCTGCGACTGGTTCCGCGCGCGCGGAGTGGACGACATCAGTGCGTTCAGCTCCGCGTTCGAGGACGTCGTGTTCCGCCTCCCGGTCGAGCTTCGCCGGGCCGAGCGTTCCGCGGCGTAGAGTCGCGGCCATGCGGCCGCGCCCCGAGAGGCTCGAGCGACTTCCGGAGCAGTACTTCACGCGCCTGCTCGCGCGCGTCGCCGCTGCAGCGGCGAGCGGCGAGCCGCTCGTGGATCTCGGCCGCGGGAATCCCGACATCCCGCCGCCTGCACACGTGGTGGCGGCGCTCGCCGAGTCGGCGGCCCGCGGGGACACGCACGGGTACGCGCCGTTCGCCGGGCTGCCCGCGCTGAAGGAGGCGATCGCCGCGCGCTACCGCGACGTGTACGGCGTCGCCGTCGACCCCGAGCGAGAGGTCGCGGTGCTGCCCGGATCGAAGACGGGGTTGATCGAGTTCGCGCAGGTAGTCGCGGAGCGCGGTGCACCGGTCCTCCTGCCCGACCCCGGGTACCCCGACTACCGGTCGGCGGTCGCGATGGCGGCCGCTCGGCACGTCACGCTCCCGCTGCTCGCCGACGGGCGGCCAGACTGGGACGCGGCGCCGGACGGAGCCGCCGCGTTGTATCTCAACTATCCGTCGAACCCGGTGGCGGCGTGCGCACCGGACGGCGTGTTCGAGGAGGCGGTCGCGTGGGCGCAGCGCACGGGCACGTGGGTGCTGCACGACTTCGCGTACGGGGATCTCGTCTTCGACGGACGAAAGCCCCGGAGCTTCCTCGCGACGGACGGTGCGCGCGAGGTGGGTCTCGAGCTCTTCTCGATGTCGAAGTCGTACGGCATGGCGGGCTGGCGGCTCGGATTCGCGATCGGGAACGCGGAGCTCGTGGCGCGCATCGAGGACCTGCAGAACCACGTCTTCGCCGGCGTCTTCATGCCGGTGCAACAGGCGGGTATCGCAGCGCTGACCGGCCCGCAGGAGACGGTCGAGGAACGGCGCGCGGTGTACGAGGCGCGACGCGACCGGGTGCTCGCCGCGCTCACGTGGGTGGACGCGCGCTGCGAGGGCACGTTCTTCGTGTGGCTCCGCCTGCCGGAGGGCGCCACGTGCGAGCGCCTGCTGGAGGAGCAGCGCGTCGCACTCGCTCCGGGTGAGGGCTTCGGCACACACGGCGCCGGGTGGGCACGCCTCTCGCTCGCGACGCCGGACGACCGGCTCGACCTCGGTATCGAGCGCCTCGCCGAAGGCTTGCGCGCCGCCGGAACCTTGTAACAGTCTGTTGCAAGGCCCGAAACCGACGTCACCAACCCAGAGCGTGCCTTGTAACAGTCTGTTACGAGGCCTGCCGGCGGCTAGTGGACGCGCAGGTGCTCGAGCAGCCCGCGCCTGCGGCGCGGCTCCGTGGCCACGATGAACTCGGCGAGGCGGCGACTCTCGTCTTCGTCGAGCGACACGGCCGCCTGCGCGGTTCCGTCGTCCCACACGCTGAAGCGCACCTGCGGCTCGTCGCCGTAGTAGCGCGACACGCGCAGCGCTCGGCCGCTGCTGTTCGGATGCGCCCGGAAGAACTCGACGATCTTCCGTCGCTGAGCCGCGCCGCACCAGGGGCAGAAGCGGAATCTCGCCTCGCTCTCCCTTCCGCACCCGACGCACGCGGTCACAGGCTCAATCTATTCCCGATTCTGCGCCTTCGCAATCGAAAGGCCGGACGCGCCGTCGACGCGGATCTCGACGGCAAGCACCTCATCCTTGATCCAGTCGCCGTGCTGCGCGACGAGCTCCGACTCCGTCGCCGGCAACGTCAGGACGATACGGTCGGTCACCTCCAGACCCTCGTCCTTGCGCATGGAGTTCACGCGGTGGATCAGTTCGTAGACGCGGCCCTCGAGTAGCAGCTCGTCGTCGAGCGACATGTCGAGCGCGACCGTCACGCCCTCAGCGGCGGCGACCGACCAGCCCTCGCGGCCGCCGCGCTCGACGAGCACTTCGTCGGGCTCGAGCTCGTGCCCCGCGGCGCGAAAGCGACCGCCGCCGAGCTCCTCGAAGTCTCCCGCCTGCAGCGCCTGCTGCACCGTGCGCAGCTCCTTGCCGAGCCGGGGGCCGAGCGCCGGCAGGTTCGGCTTGACGCGCAGCTCCGCGTCGACGTTGTCGAAGAGGACGTCCTTCACGCGAACCTCATCCGCGATCTCCTGTGCGTGCGTGCGCGCCCCCGAGGCACCCTCGACGACGAGCGTGCGCACAGGCTGCCGCAGCTTGAGCTCCGCCGCCGAACGCGCCTGATGCGCGAGCGTGACGACCCGGCGCACGTCCGCCATCTCATCGAGCAGCGCCCGATCCGGCGCGGGCACGTCAGGCCACTCGGCGAGGTGCACCGACTCGGGCCCGTCGAGCACGAGGTTCCGCCACAGGTGCTCCGTGAGAAACGGCATCACCGGCGCGAGCACACGCAGCGTCTGCACGAGCGCGTACCACAGCGTCCGCAGCGCTGCCTCGTCCCCGGCCCAGAAGCGCGGACGCGAGCGGCGGATGTACCAGTTCGACAGATCGTCGGCGTACACCTCGTACAACCGGATCACCTCGTCGGCGCGGAAACGCTCGAACGCCGCGGTCGCGTCGGCGACGAACGCGCGGGTGCGCTCGACGAGCCACCGGTCGAGCGGCTTCAGGTCGCCCGACGGCTCGAGCTCCGGCCACGACGGGCGGAACTCCTCGATGTTGGCGTACAAGACGAAGAACGAGACCGAGTGCCAGAACGTCCGCAGCTCGCGCCGGATCTCTTCCGCGGGCCCGAAGCCGAACAGCAGGTTGCGGTCGGGCGGCTGCGCGCAGTACTGCCAGCGCATCACGTCCGCGCCCATGCGCGCAAACGCATCCTCCGCCGTGATCGTGTTTCCCCACGAGCCGTGCATCTCCCGCCCCGTCTCGTCGAGCATCTTCTCGTAGCCGAGCACCTTCCGGAACGGCGCACGCCCCGTCAGCACCACCGACATGAAGAGCTGCGAGTAGAACCACAGTCGGATCTGCTCGCGCATCTCCGTGACCCAGTCGGCCGGAAACCACTTCTCCCAGTAGGCGTGATCCGGCAGATCGGCCTTCGTCAGGCCGCGGGCGGCGCCCGTCGCGTAGCCCTCCGGGATCCACTCCGGGTTCTGCCAGCCGAGCGTCGAGAACGGGACCATGCCGGCGTCGAGCCAGACGTCGCCGACCTCCTTCACGCGCTCGACCGGCTCGCCGCACTGCTCGCACCGCACGGGCACGCGGTCGATCCACGGGCGGCGCAGCTCCTCGAGCTGGTCGAGGCCCTCGACCGCGCGTTCCTCGAGCTCCGCCTTCGACCCGATCACGTTCAGGTTCCCGCACGCGCAGGGGTAGAACGGCAGCGGCAGCCCGTAGTAGCGGCTCCGCGAGATGTTCCAGTCGCCCATGTTCACGAGCCAGTCGTCCATGCGCTTGCCCATGTACTCGGGCGTCCACTCGATTTCGGTATTCGCAGCGCGCATCGGCTGCCGCAGGTCGCGCACGGAGATGAACCAGTCGTCTGCGATGCGGAAGATGAGCGGCGTGTGGCAGCGCCAGCACTCGGGATACCGGTGCTCGTGCAGCCCGGCCTCGACGAGCCGGCCCTTCTCCTCGAGCGCGCCGATGATCTGCTCTGCGGCCTCGACGGTCGACATGCCGTGCAGCCAGCCGTAGTCGTCGTAGAAACGACCCGACTCGTCGACGGGCGTCAGCACCTCGAGCTGGTGCGCCTGCGCGAGCTCGAAGTCCTCGGAGCCGCAGCCCGGCGCGATGTGGACGATCCCCGTTCCCTCCTCGAGCGAGACGTCGTCCCAGGGGATGACGCGATGCTCCGCGCCGACGAGCTCGTCGAATGGGCCTTCATACGTCCAGCCGACCAGCTGCGCGCCGGGCCTGCGGTCGCTGAGCTCTTCGTCCGGATAGCGCGCCGTCGCGACCCACTCTCCGTTGCTCCTCAGGCCGTACTCGGCCGTCGGGTTGACCGCTGCGGCGACGTTCGCGGGCAGCGTCCACGGCGTCGTCGTCCAGATCACGAGCGACTCGCCCCGCCGTTCCCGCAGCGGGAGGCGAACGAACAGGGACGGGTCAGCGCGATCGACGTAGGAGCCGACCAGCTCGTGCGCCGAGATCGAGGTGCCGCAGCGCGGGCACCATTCGGTCGAGCGGTGACCCTTGTAGAGCCAGTCCTCCTCGTGCACCTTCTTGAGCATCCGCCAGACGTACTCGATGTTCGTGTCGCTGAAGGTGAAGTAGTCGTTGCCCCAGTCCATCCACTGGCCGAGGCGCTTCGAGCCGCGCGTGATCTCCTGCGCCGACCAGACGACCACGTCGCGGCACTTGCGGGCGAACGCCTCGAGCCCGTACTCCTCGATCTCGTGCTTCGAGTTCAGCCCGAGCTCGTGCTCGACCCCGACCTCGATCCAGAGCCCCTGGCAGTCGAAACCGTTCTGGTAGCGCTGGTCGAAGCCCTGCAGCGCCTTGTAGCGCTGGAAGACGTCCTTCAGCGTCCGGCCCCAGGCCGTGTGGACGGCGAGAGTCTTGTTCGCGGTGACCGGGCCGTCGAAGAATGAGAATGTCGGACCGCCGCGGTTGCGCTCGCGGAGCTTTTCGAAGATACCCTGGGCCTCCCACCAGGCCAGGACCTCCTCTTCGAGGGCGGCGTGGTCGGGCTCCTTCGGCAGCGGGTGAAAGACTGGCTCGGCCATCGGGAAGGGAAGTGTAGAGAGCAGCGTTCTCTCCTACGGGGGATCGGGTATCGATCTCCCTGTACCAAACGAAAGGAAGCGAATGGCTACTGACGTCACCGACGCGACGTTCGAGAACGAAGTCCTCCAGAGCGGCGAGCCCGTGCTCGTCGATTTCTGGGCGGAGTGGTGCGGCCCCTGTCACGCAGTCGCCCCCGTGCTCGAGAAGATCGCCGAGGAGCGGAACCTGAAGCTCGTCAAGGTCAACATCGACGAGAACCAGGATCTGGCGACGCGCTACGGGATCCAGTCGATCCCGAACATGGTCCTCTTCGAAGGCGGACAGCCGAAGGCCTCGGCCGTCGGCGCGATGCC
>DATCOE010000180.1:0-6745 GCA_036564885.1 Gaiellaceae bacterium
GCGGTGCGGGAGGGCGGCTCGGGCCTCTCGGCCGGTGAGCGCCAGCTGATCTCGATCGCGCGCGCGCTGCTCGCCGACCCGCGCATCCTGATCCTCGACGAAGCGACGTCGAACATCGACCGGCCCACCGAGGTGCTGATCGAGCGGGCGCTCGACCGGCTTTTGCGCGGACGGACGTCGATCATCATCGCGCATCGTCTTTCCACCGTGCGACGAGCCGACGAGATCGTCGTCGTCGAGCACGGGCACATCGTGCAGCGCGGTACGGAGCGCGAGCTGCTCGCCGAGGACGGCCCGTTCCGCCGCCTCGCCCACGACCTGACGGGCGGCACGGGCGTGCGCTCCGCAGCCGGGTAGTAGGAGGGATCGGCTAGCGCGCGCGGAGGTCGCTGAGCACGCCGCGGCAGACCTCGACGACGCGCGGATCGAACTGCGATCCCGCGCCGTCGTTGAGACGGCGCACGGCTTCGGGGTGGCTGAGCCGCTTGCGGTAGGGGCGGTCGGTCGTCATCGCATGGTACGCGTCGCAGACGAAGATGATGCGCGACTCGAGCGGGATCTGGTCGCCGGCGATGCCGTCGGGATAGCCGCGGCCGTCCCAGCGCTCGTGGCAGTGGCGCACGATCGGCCGCACCGCCTGGAGCCGGTCGATCGGCGCGATGATCCCCTCGCCGAGCGTGGGGTGCGTCTCGATGAGGCGACGCTCCTCGGCGGTGAGCCTCCCCGGCTTCGACAGGACATTGCTCGGGATCCCGATCTTGCCGATGTCGTGGAGCAGCGCGGCCAGCTCCAGGTGCTTCAAGGCGCGGTCGTCGAGGCCGAGCTCGCGACCGACACGCAGCGACAGATCGGTGATCCAGCGCGCGTGACGCGACGTGTACTCGTCGTTTGCCTCGAGCGCGTTCGCGAGCGCCTCGACCGTCGAGACGAACGTCTGCTCCAGCCCTTCGTAGTTGCTCGCGTTCGCTATCGCCAGCTTGGCCTGATGGGCCAGGCCGCCGAGAAGGCGCAGCTCGCGCTCGCCGAAGTCCTCGGAGGGAAGCGCGGCGACGATGCAGCCGACGCGGCCGTCGACCTCGATCGGCGCGATCGCGTACGAGGCGTCGGCCTCGAGCGGGTCGTTCTCGATCCGCGCCCACTCCGCCGGACCGAGCACGAACGGGTCGGCCCTTGCGGTGAGGCTCTCGCGCGCCTTGGCGGCGTCGAACCGGCGCAGCTCCACGCTCGCGCGCTCCTCGTCCGTGTAGCCGTGCAGCTTGCACGGTGTGAGCCGGCCGTCGGCGTTCTCGAGCCAGATCGAGGTGCGCGGCGACTCGAGCAGGTCCGCGCTCAACTCGACGACGCGCTGGAGGATGTCGTCGAGGCTTGCTGCGGTGGCAAGCTCGCGGCCGAACTCGAGGAGCGAGGTCGCGCTCTCCGCCTCGCGCCGCGCCGACTCGTACAGGCTTGCATTCTCGACCGCGACGGCGGCGTGACCGGCGAGCACCTCGAGGAGGCGCACGTCGTCCTCGTCGAACTGATCGAGCCCGAGCTTCGAGATGACGATGACGCCGACGACACGCGAGCCGTACCGGAGCGGAACCGCCAGCAGCGACTCCTCGATCACCGGCGTGCCGGGAATGCGGGTGGCGAACTCGCAGTTCGCCGCGTCGCCGATCAGGAGCGACTCGCCGGTCTCCGCGCAGCGGCCCGTGATGCCGACGCCGACCTTCGCGCGGAGCAACTCGAGCGGCAGCGACACGGTCTCGGCCGCGAGCTCACCGCGGAACGCGACCGGAACGACATCGTCGCCGTCGACGACCGACACACGGCAGTTGTGGTAGTCGATCAACGAGCGGAGCTCGCCGGCGATCTCGTCGCCGATCTGGCGGACGTCGTTCAGCCGGTTGAGCTTCCCGCTCAAGCTCTGCAGCATCTTCAGGTGCGCGATCGAGCGCACGTCGCGCGCCTTCGACGGCTCATCCGGGCGCTCCGCGCCCTCGTCGTCGTAGAGGACGATGCGGTTCTTGCCCTGCGCCTTCGCGGTCATCATCGCCGCCTCCGCACACGCCGTGAGCTCGCGCGGGTTCATCGCGTGCTCGGGGCCGCGCGCGAGACCGACCGACACGGTCACGGAACCGACCCCCGGCATCTCGACCGCGCCGGCGCGCGCGACGATGCGCTCCGCGACGCGGACGGCGTCGACGCCGTCGCACGCGCCCATGATCACACCGAACTCTTCGCCGCCGAGGCGGCAGACGATGTCCTGCGGCCGGACACACGTGCGCAACGTCTCGGCGAGCTGCTGCAGCATCTCATCGCCCACGCCGTGCCCGTGCACGTCGTTGACCCGCTTGAAGTTGTCGATGTCGAGCATGAGGACGGCAACCGGGCGATGGGTGCGGCTCGCCTCCTGCAGCGCGTTCAAGAGCCGCTCGTGGAATGCGCGGTGGTTGAAGAGGCCGGTCAGCGAGTCGGTCTGCGCCTGGTGCTCGAGCCGCGCGCGGATCTGCGCATTGTCGAGCGCGAGCGCAGCGGCGTCCGCGAAACGCTTCGCCAGCTCGAACTCCGCCTGGCTGAACACGCCCTGCTCGCCGAGGCGGTAGATGTTGAGCACGCCCTTGATCTGCGCACGGGCGATGAGCGGAATCGAGATGAGCGCCTCGGGGTCGATCGGCGTCCCCGGCACGACGGTGACCCGCGGATCGAGGTGCGCCTGGTTGACGAGAACGGCCTCTCGGTGGCTGGCCGCCCAGCCGGTCACGCCCTCGTCGAAGCTGATGCGCGACCCCATGATCTCGTCCGCGTACTCGTCGCGGACGATCATCGGGATGAGCAGGCCCTGCGCTTCGTCGGCCTCGTAGATGGTGAGCGCGTCGAGCGGGATGAGGTCGGCGAGCGTGTCCGCGATGCGCACGAGGAGCGCGTCGAGGCTCTGCTCGGCGAGCACCTCGTGGAACACGTCGGCCAGCCGCCGGTACGACTCGACGACCGCCGCCTCCGCCGGCACACCGAGCTCCTCCGGCAGCAACCGGAGGTGTTGCTCGGGGCGCCCTACCACGCTCCACCGATCGACTTGCGCTGCACCTGCAGCAGGATCAAGCTCCTTGCACTCGAGGCGAACACCTCCAGCATTGCCGCAGTTCGAGCGGTTCCTATCCCCCACCCGAGGGAGCAGGTGACGAATCGGCCCGACGGTACGTCGGGGCGGCATGGCCGATTCCGCCGCCGTTGCTCTGATCGCACATGGCTGTCGCCGTCAAGCACCGTGCCCTGCTTCCTGCGGGAAGACAAAGAGGGCGGCGACCGGGTGGCCGCCGCCCGAAAAAGGCGGTCCGTGCGCGGCAGCGCGTCAGCGCCGCCGGGGACCTGCTAGTCGCCCCAGTCGAAGTCCCGGGCGCGGTCGACGGCCCAGAAGCCTGAGTCCTCGATCTCAGCCGCGGGAGGCGCCGCGGTCTCCGCGGGCTCCTCGCCGGGCCAGGGCAGGCTCGTGTCGACCCCGTGACCGACGAAGTCCGGCGCACCGTCCATCGTCTCCTCGAGGCGGGCCTGCTCCTCGGTCTTGAACAGCGGGTGGTTCTGGAACGGATCCTCGGCCTTGTAGCGGTCGATCGGCATGTGCCGGTCGAGCGTGGAGTTCTGCTCCTTCAAGGCGAGGTGATCCTTGATCACCTCAGCGAACAACGACGGTGTCTCTACCGGCATAGCCTTCCTCCCGATCGGGGACGTGCCAACGTGCTCCTCGGTTGAGCATAGTAGCCCGTTTGGTCCGGGTTTCGGTCTGGATTCCCATTCGAGACTACGAAAAGCTCCGGACGGGGGTGTCCAGTTCGACCCGGTTCTTGCCCTCCCGCTTGGCCCGGTAGAGGGCCCGATCGGCTGCGGCAAACAGCTCCCGCTCGTCCGATCCGGGGGTGTGCTGGGCCACGCCGAAGCTGCAGGTGACCGAGACGACGGCCCCCTCGTGGCCGACGAACGACCGCTCGTTCAGTGACGAACGGACGCGGTCGGCAAGCTGGGCGCCGCCGACGGCGTCCGCGCCGGGGAGCAGCAGGAGGAACTCCTCGCCGCCCCAGCGGCCCCCGAGGTCGGAGTCGCGGACGGTCGCGCGCAACACCGCGGCGAACTCGCGCAGGACGTCGTCGCCCGTCGCGTGGCCGTGGACGTCGTTGATCGACTTGAAGTCGTCGAGGTCGGCGAGCACGAGAGTGAGCGGCGTCCCGAGACGGTCGGCGCGCGCGATCTCGGAGGTGAGCGCCTCCTCGCACTGGCGGCGGTTCGCGATGCCGGTCAGCCCGTCGACGAGCGCCTGGCGCTCGACGATGCGGTGCAGCCGCGCGTTCTCGAGCGCGATCGCGGCGTGCGACGCGAGCGACGACGCAGTCATCCGCTGCTCGGGCGTGAAGGCCGTGCCGACGAGGGTGAGCGTTCCGAAGGTCTCGCGGCCGGCGGTGATCGGCAGCTCGAGCCGCTCGCCCGCCGCGCTCGGGTCGCCGTTCACGAACACCTCGCCGCCGTCGGCTGCAAGGCTTGCGCCGGTCGCTCCGGTGGCCTCGACCGCCGCCTCGACGATCACCCGCAGCAGCTGCGCGACGTCGTGCGAGGCCGCCAGGCCCTCACCGAAGCGGGTGATCGCGTCGCGAAGGCGGCCGCGCTCGTTGTCGAGCTCGGCGAGCCGCGCCTGGAGCTGGTTCGCCATGTCGTTGAACGCCGAGCCGAGCAGCGCGAACTCGTCCTTCCCGCGTACCGGCACGCGCTCCGACAGGCTGCCGCGAGCAATGGCGTGGGCCGCCTCGGCGAGGCCGCGCAGGGTGCGCACGATCGAGCGCCCCTCGAAGTACGCGACGAGCGAGACGAGCGCGAGCGAGGCGAGCAGGCCGAGAAGCAAACGGTTGCGCGACGTAGCGTTGGCGGCGTCGATCAGCGACGCCGGGCTGAGGACCGCGAAGCGAACGCCGGGGATCTCGCCCACGGGCGGACCGACGAGCGCGCGGTAGCGCACGCCGGACACGGAGACCGTCTTCGTGCGTCCGGCTCCGAGCGGGAGGTCTCCGGTCACGTCGGGGGACGAGGCGACGATGCGCGCGTTGTGCACGAGCACGAGCGCGTCGACGGCTGCGAGACCGGACCGGGCGCGGACGGCAGTCACGAGTGCCGTGTCGAAGGGAACGAACGCGGTGACGGTTCCGGCGAAGCCCCGCCGCCCGAAGACCGCCACCTGCCGCTGCGCCGCGAACCCGGGCGGCCGCCCGACGTGCAGGGCGTCACCGGATGCGACGACGTACACGTTGGACGCCTCGCGCAGCGTCGCGGTCAGCGCCGTGAAGTTGTGACTCTGGAGGTCGACCTGGAACGCGCGGTCGCGCGCAAGCGTCTGGGCCGTGGTCTGCGCGGCGTCCACCTCCTCCTGGTAGTCGGCAAGAGACGCGCGCAGCCCCGCCTGGAGGCGCGCGTCGACGCGTCGCGTCTCGCTCTGGCCCGCAACCGAGGCGAATCCCCAGAAGGCCGCTGCAATCGGCAGGAGCGAGAGCAGCAGGAAGTAGATCACCAGCTTGAACTTGAAGCTACCCACCGCGATATCCCTCATTTTGGTCAATGCTCAAGGTCGGGGGCCCATCCGCCGATACCTCGTTCGAGTGATGTTGTCGGCACCCGGGGGGTAGAGCATGAGTGGTATCAGAAGGGTAGTCGCAGCGATTCTGCTCGCCGGTGCGGTGGCGGGGGCGGCGGCATTCGCCCATCTCCTCGCGAGCGAGCCTGCTCCGGGGCCGTTCGGGATCACGGCGCTGCCGCCGGCGCCCGGTTCCCCCCTGATCGTCCAGGCCGCCCCGTGGAGCCCCGAGCGGCCCGCCGCGCACGTGCACGTCGTCCCGCCCGCCGTCCATGGGTTCCTTCCCGCGCCGGCGCCCGCGGCCGCGCGGCCGATCTTCATCTCGGGCATCCACGCCCCTTCGACCGCGCCGAGCGCGCCCCTGCCCACGACGAGCGCGCAAGTCGCCCCCGAGCCGCCTGCGCAGGCGCCCGCCGCGACGCAACCGGCGGCTCAGCCGGCCGCTGCCCAGCCCGCCGCTGCCCAGCCCGCTGCTGTCGCCGTCGCCGCGCCCGCCCCGACGCCCACCCCGGTCGCTCGGGTGCTCGCCACGGCCGCGCCCGTCGCGGTCGCCGTCGCCGCCGCCGTCACTGCCGCGGCCGGTCCGGTCGCGAGCGGCGCGGGCAACCACCAGATCGATCACGAAAAGCATCACGGCAACGACGGGCACGACAAGCGCGGCGGCGGCCGGAGCGACGGCAACGGGAACGCCGGCGGCGACCACGGCCCCACCGTGCTGAGCACGCCGGTGTCGGCTGCGCCTGTGTCGAGCGCGGTCCCGACCGCCACCCTCACGCCGACGCCGGTCGTGACTCCGCCTCTGCCGTCGGTCGATCCGCCGTCCGTCGACGTGACGCCCGCCGACTCCGGCGGCCACGACTACGCGCACAACGACTCCGGGCACGGCAACGACTACGGGCACGACGACGGGCACGGCAACGACCACGGGCACGGCAACTGGCACGGCGACGCGGCGGGCCACGGATCCCATTAGAGTGAGGCGATGCCTCGCCTCGGCAAGCTCCGCCCCGGCCCCGTCGGAATCGCGATCACGCTGTACGACGTGTGGCGCAGGCTGCCGCCGAAGCAGCGCAAGCAGGTCCTGACGCTCGCGCGCAAGCACGGGCCGAAGGCGGCGGCGAAGCTGATCGAGTTCCGCCGCGCGATGCGCCCGCG
>DATCOE010000181.1:0-4147 GCA_036564885.1 Gaiellaceae bacterium
CACCGCCGCTGCGAGGACTCGGTCGTGCGCGCCGCCTTCCCGATCCGCCGCTCGCGCGGCTACGCGCCGGGCTCCCTGCCGCTTGCGGCCCCACCGTTCGCAGCAGAGGGCCGTTCGATCGTCGCCGCAGGCGCCGAGCTCAAGAGCACGTTCTGCGTCACGCGCGGCGGGGAGGCCTTCCTCTCGCCGCATCTCGGCGACCTCGACTCCGAGCCGGCCTATCGAGCGTTCCGCACCGATCTCGCGCTCTACCTCGCGATGCTCGACGTGGAGCTCGACGTCGTCGCCCACGACCTTCATCCCGAGTACCTCTCGACGAAGTGGGCGCTCGAGCAGGACGCCGAGCTCGTCGGCGTCCAGCACCACCACGCGCACGCCGCGGCGTGCCTGGCCGAGCACGGTGAGCAGGGCCCTGCGCTGGCGCTCGTCTTCGACGGCACCGGCTACGGCACCGACGGGACGCTCTGGGGCGGCGAGCTGCTGCGCTGCGACCTCGCAGGCTTCGAGCGCCTGGCGCACCTCGACCCTGTGCCGCTCCCCGGCGGTGAGGCGGCGATCCGCGAGCCGTGGCGCATGGCGGCGTTGCACCTCGAGCGGGCGGGCGTGGCGGTGCCCTGGCCGCGCTGGGAGCTCGTGCGTGAGAGCCTGAAGCTCGCGCCGCCGCTCTCGTCCGGGATGGGGCGGCTGTTCGACGCCGTGGCCGCGGTCCTCGGCGTGCGGGATCGCGTGACCTACGAGGGGCAGGCGGCCGTCGAGCTCGAGCAGCTTGCCGGCACCGCGAGGGCTGAGCCCTACCCGTGGCGGTTCGGCGACACGACCGGACTCGTGTCGACCTGTCACGCCGAGCTTCGCGCCGGACGCGCGGTGGAGGAGATCGCCGCCCGCTTCCACGAGACCGTCGCCGCCGGCGCGGCCACCGCCTGCGCGGAGGTAGGCGGGCCGGGGACGGTCGTCCTCTCCGGCGGCAGCTTCCAGAACCTGCGGCTGCTGGATTCGACGCGCGGCCGGCTCGAGACGCTCGGCTTTCGCGTGCTCTCTCACCGCCTCGTCCCGCCGAACGACGGGGGCATAAGCTACGGCCAGGCTGCAGTCGCAGCGAGGAGGATTGCTTCATGTGCCTAGGGATCCCGGCGCAGATCGTCGAGCTCGTCGACACCGAGGGAGGCCTCGCCAAGGCCGAGATCTCCGGTGTCCGCCGTGCGGTCTCGATCGCGCTCTGCCCCGAGGCCGAGGTCGGCGACTGGGTGCTCGTCCACGTCGGCTTCGCCCTGGACAGGATCGACGAGCAGCAGGCCCGCGAGACGCTCGAGCTGCTCGAGCAGATGGGCGAGGTCTATGAGCAGGAGCTGCGCGAGATCCGGGAGAGCGCCGCCGGATGACGCTCGACGCAGGGCACTGCATCACGTGCGGCGACACAGCCGTGACCGCGACGGTCGTCCAGGTGGACGGCGCCACGGCGACGGTCGACGTCGACGGCACGCGCGAGCAGGTCGCGATCGAGCTCGTCGAGCCGGTGGTCGTCGGCGAGCTGCTCCTCTGCCACGCCGGCGTCGCGCTCGAGAAGGTGGCGGACGCCCCGTGAGGTTCGTCGACGAGTTCCGCTCCGGCGAGCTCGCGCAGAAGCTCGTGCACGAGCTGGCGACGCTCGTCGAGCCCGGCCGGACGCTGAAGATCATGGAGGTGTGCGGCGGCCACACGCACGCGATCTACAAGCACGGCATCGAGGACCTCGTGCCGCCGGAGATCGACTACGTCCACGGCCCAGGCTGCCCCGTCTGCGTGATCCCGATGGGTCGAGTCGACGACGCGATCGCGCTCGCCGAGCGGCCGGAGGTGATCTTCACGACCTTCGGCGACATGATGCGCGTGCCCGGCGGCCGCGGCTCGCTGCTCGAGGCGAAGGCCCGCGGCGCCGACGTGCGCATGGTCTACTCGCCGCTCGACGCGCTCGAGCTCGCCCGCCGCAACCCGGAACGCGAGGTGATCTTCTTTGCGATCGGCTTCGAGACGACCGCGCCGGCGACGGCGGTCACGCTGCTCCGCGCCCGCAAGGAGGGCATCCGCAACTTCTCGGCCTTCTGCAACCACGTGACGATCGGCCCGCCGCTCAAGGCGATCCTCGACTCACCCGGGCTGCAGCTCGACGCGTTCATCGCGCCCGGCCACGTCTCGACCGTGATCGGCACGCGGCCCTACGACTTCATCGTCCGTGACTACGCCAAGCCGGTCGTCGTCACCGCCTTCGAGCCGATCGACATCCTGCACGCGACGGTCATGCTCGTCCGTCAGCTTCGCGAGGGACGCTGCGAGGTGGAGAACCAGTACACGCGCGTCGTTCGCCGCGACGGCAACCCGCGCGCCCTCGCCGCGCTGGAGGAGACGATGGAGCTGCGTGACACCTTCGAGTGGCGCGGCCTCGGCTGGATCGAGCAGAGCGCGCTCAAGCTGCGGCCCGAGCTCGCCGACTGGGACGCCGAGGCACGCTTCGAGCTGCCGGGCACGCGGATCGACGACCCGAAGGTCTGCCAGTGCGGCGAGGTGCTGATCGGCGCGATCAAGCCGTGGGAGTGCAAGGTCTTCGGGACGGCCTGCACGCCGGAGCGTCCGATCGGCACCTGCATGGTGTCGAGCGAAGGCGCCTGTGCCGCCTACTACAACTACGGGCGGCTCCAGCGGCGGCGGGACCGCGTGCCTGCGTGAGGCCGCGGCGGCCGAAGCTTCGCGACGAGCTCATCACGCTCGCCCACGGTGCGGGCGGCAAGGCGACGCGGGCCCTCGTCGAGGGCCTGTTCCTCGAGGAGCTCGACAACCCGCTGCTCGCGCCGCTCTCCGACTCGGCCCTGCTCGAGCTGAACGGGGCGCGTCTCGCCTTCACAACCGACTCGTATGTGGTCAAGCCGATCTTCTTCCCCGGCGGGGACATCGGCGAGCTGGCCGTCAACGGCACCGTCAACGACCTCGCCGTCGCGGGCGCCCGGCCGGTCGCGCTTTCGGCCGGCTTCGTCATCGAGGAGGGGTTCGCCGTCGCCGACCTGCGCCGCATCGCCGCCTCGATGGGCCGCGCTGCGGCCGCGGCCGGCGTGCCGGTCGCGACAGGCGACACGAAGGTCGTCGAGCGCGGCAACGCAGACGGGCTGTACGTGACGACGGCCGGGATCGGCGTTGTTCCGCCGGAGGTCGAGCTCGGGCCGGAGCGTGTCCGGCCGGGCGATCGCGTGCTCGTCTCGGGCACGATCGGCGACCACGGCATCGCCGTCATGGTCGCCCGCGGCGAGCTCGAGCTGGAGGTCGACCTGGAGAGCGACACGGCATCGGTGCTCGCGCTCGCGCTCGCACTGCTCGAGCTCGGCGGCGCGGTTCGCTGGATGCGAGACCCGACCCGCGGCGGCCTCGCCACCACGCTCAACGAGCTCGCGCAGGCAGCAGACGTTGCCGTCGTCCTCGACGAGACGGCGCTGCCGCTCCGGCCTGCAGTCGTCGGTACGTGCGAGATCCTCGGTATCGACCCGCTCTACGTCGCGAGCGAGGGCAGGCTCGTGGCAGTCGTGGCCGCCGAAGCCTGCGACGCCGCTCTCGCGGCGCTGCAGTCGCACCCGCTCGGCGCCGGCGCGGCAATCGTCGGTGAGGTTCGCGCCGAGCCCGAGGGTCTCGTCCTGCTCGACACGAGTCTCGGCGGCAGCCGCATCGTCGACATGCTGGTCGGCGACCCCCTGCCGCGCATCTGCTAGATGGTTGGTGTCGCGCCCGCGCGAGCGTGCTTCCCCAGGTCGGTGTCCTGCTCGCCTTCGCCGCCGTCGCCCTCACCGTCGCCACCTGGCGGCTCCGACGCACCCTGATGGCGTAGCCCTCCGGAGCGCCGCGATTCTCGGCGTACGTGGTGTGGGGATGCGAGGTCAGTGCTCGGCCTCGAATGCCATAAGGTGCAGGACTGAACGATGGCCGTCTTCAACATCTTCACCGGGGTCGGGCAGTGATGAGCCGCGTCGCCGTCAGCCGCGTCGTCGTCACCGGGGGCGCCGGCAAGGCAGGCCGCGCGGTCGTTCGCGACCTGCTCGAGCACGGGTACGACGTGGTCAGCGTCGATCTGGCCCGCGACCCGAACCTGACGGACGAGCAGCAGATGGTCGCCGACGTGACCGACTACGGC
>DATCOE010000182.1:0-17546 GCA_036564885.1 Gaiellaceae bacterium
TTCGCGGTCTTCGACGGCACGTCGATGGCGACGCCGCACGTGACCGGGGCTGCCGCGCTGCTCCTCGAGCTGCATCCCGGCTGGACGCCCGCCCAGGTGAAGTCCGCACTTGTCTCCACCGCGGGAGCCGCCTGGGGCGACACCGCGCGGACGCAGGAGGCGCCGGTGACGCTCGAGGGCGGCGGCCTCGTGTCGCTCCCGCACGCGACCGACCCACAGCTCTTCACCGACCCGGTCTCACTCTCGTTCGAAGACCTCGTCGTCACGCGCGGCGCCGCGAGCCGAGCCCTCCTCGTGCGTCTCACCAACGCCGGTGACGGCGCGGGCACCTGGCAGGTCGGGCTGGCGCCGCAGGCCGCAACCGCCGGCGCGTCGATCGACGTCCCCGGAGCGATCGCGGTTCCGCCGGGCGGCGAGGCCGACGTCGCCGTCGTCGCGCGCGCGGCCGCCGACGCTCCGCAAGGCGAGGACTACGGGTTCGTCGTGCTGCGGAAAGGCGACGTGACGCGCCGCATCCCATACTTCTTCCTGGTCGACCGCCCGGCGCTCGCGGACGCGCCCGTGCTCGCGCTGAAGCGTCAGCAGTCGGGCGACACGCGCGCCGGCACCAACCACGTGGACGCATACCGGTATCCCGTTGCGCCGTTTGGCAACTCACCCGACACGCCGCCGATGGTCGAGGACGGCGCCGAGACGATCTACGAGACGTTCGTCGACCGGCCGGCGGTGAACGCCGGGGTGTCCGTGATCCTCGAGACGCAAGGCGCCCGTATCGACCCGTTCTACCTCGGAGCGCGCGACGAGAACACGGTCCAGGGCTTTGCGGGCACGCCCATCAACGTCAACGCGCTGACCTCGGGGTACCTCCTCCCCGTGGGCGCAGCCGGCGCCGCGTTCCCCCGCCAGCAGCGCTTCTTCGTCGCGGTCGATTCCGGCCGCGACCGCTTCAACGGGCGCAGCACAGCCGGCCACTACGTCCTGCGCTCCTGGATCGACGATGTGTCGCCGCCCTCGATTCAGATGTTGACGATGCGCGTTGCGGCCGGGCGCCCCACGCTCGTGCTCCGGGTGCGCGACTCGCAATCGGGCGTCGAACCCTTGTCGATGACGATCGGCTACCGGGGCGTGCTCGTCGGAGCCACGGAGTACGACCCGACCAACGGCATCGCGGTGTTCCCGCTGCCCAGCGCGGTGCCCGCGCTCGTCGGTGGGACGCGCGAGTTGCGTCTCGTCGCATCCGACTTCCAGGAGGCGAAGAACATCGACACGGTGGGACCGGCTCTCATGCCGAACACCCGCTCGACGAAGGTGAGCATCCGCATCGTCACGGGAACGGTCGTCGACTGGGTCCTGCCGTCGGCGGGGGCCTGCCTCACGAAGCAGCAGACACTCGGCGTGGCCGTGAGCTCGACGCGGGGCGGGGTCACGGGAGTGCGCTTCCTGCTCGACGGTAGGCAGATCGCGATCGCGCGGCACGCGGGTGGGCTGTGGGCGGCGCAGGCGTCGACCGCGAAGACGGCGGTGGGGAAGCACACGCTCGTCGCAGTGACGACCGGTGCAACAGGCGGCGCCGTGTCCGCGCGGCGTATCGTGCGAACGTGCCCCAGATAGCGAACCGCGTCGCCGTCGTCACCGGAGCGTCCTCCGGCATCGGTGCAGAGCTGGCGCACGCTCTCGCGCGGCGCGGCTGGCACTGCGTGCTGCTCGCGCGCCGCGAGGAGCGCCTGCGCCCTCTCGCCGAAGAGATCGGCGGCGAGTTCGAGCTCTGCGACGTCTCCGATCGCGCCGCCGTGGACGCAGTCGCGGCGCGCATCCTCGAACGACATCCGCGGATCCACCTGCTCGTCAACAACGCAGGCTTCACCCGCCGGGGCGACTTCCTCACCGGCGACCCACAGGGGATCGAGGACGTCGTGCGGACGAACTACCTTGGCAGTGTGTGGTGCCTCCGGGCGTTCCTGCCCGGTCTCGAAGCCGCGGCCCCCTCCGACGTCGTCAACATCGTCTCGGTCGCAGGCACCGTCGCCGTCCCGCAGTCCGGCCCGTACGCCGCGTCGAAGTTCGCGCAGCTCGCCTTTTCGCGGGCGACGGCGGCGCAGCTCCGGGCGCGCGGCATCCGCGTGCACACCGTGAAGCCGGGGTACGTCGAGACGGAGGGCTTCCCACAGGCTTGGCTTCCCGCCCCCGCACGGCGCCTCGTGATCGGGCCCGAGCGCATCGTCAGCCACGTGCTCGGCTCGCTCGAGCACAACCGCGGCGAGACGACCGTGCCCCGCTACTACAGGGTCGCGAGCGTGCTACAGGCGCTCGTCCCGAACCTCTTCACCCGCGTATTGGCCCGCTCGGCACACCGGGGATAGAATCGACTTCCGATGAGCCGGACGACCTTCCAGGTCGAAGACGTCGTCGCCGTCGCCGAGTTCCGCACCGCGCTACGCCGGTTCCTTCGACGGAGCGAGCGCGTCGCACGGCAGTACGGCCTGACGCCGCAGCGCTATCTGCTGCTTCTGATGATCAAGGGCGCAGCCGACGGCAGGGAGCAGTCGACCGTGACCCAGCTCGCCGACCGCCTTCAGCTGGCGCAGAGCACCGTGACGGAGCTCGTGCGGCGCGCCGAGGAGACCGGGCTTGTGACGCGCGAGCAGTCGCAGGACGATGCGCGCGTTGCACACCTCCGCCTCACGCCCGAGGGCGACCGGCGCCTCATGCAATCGTTCACCGAGCTCTCCGCCGAGCGTGCACAGCTGCGCGATGCGTTCGCGCACTTCGACGACTCAACGATCTAGAGGCTCCTCTAGGGCGTGCCGCTCGAACCAGGGTTGGGCGTCTGTGTCCCGGGCGGGTTCGCGCTCGGGCTCGTCGCCAGCTGCACGACCTCGCAGTTCTTCACGATGTCGACCGAGTCGACGATCGCACGGTCGGCCCCGTCGCCGCAGTCGATCACGTCGCGCTCGCCGTCGGCCGCATAGATCGTGTCCGAGCCGGGGCCGCCGAGGATCCGGTCGGCGCCGGCCCCGCCCGTCAACACGTCGTTTCCGGGCCCACCGTCGAGACGATCGTCTCCCGCGCCGCCGAGCAGCGTGTCGTTGCCGCCCATGCCGAGGATGACGTCGTCGAAGCCGCCGCCCGCGAGGTAGTCGCCGCGCTTCGTGCCGACGATGTGGCGGCCGCGCCGGTGCGGCGGCGACGCGAGCACGGGCTCAGACGGATCGGACATCGAGACGAGCGTGCCGTAAGCGTTCTTCGCGGTCACCGCGAGCCGCAGCGTCGCGCCGAGGTCGTTCACGGTCGGGTGGTAGACCACCTTGGTCGCACCCCGGATGGAACGGCAGGCCGCGCCGGTCGCATCGCAGCGCTGCCACACGAACGTCGTCGCGATCGGATCGTCGCCGTCGAAGGAGCCGATCGACGCGGTGAGCTGGCGGCCGACCAACATCGTGCCGGTGATCGTCGGCGCGGCGACCGTCGAGGGCGAGAAATGCTGCTTGTCGACGATCGGGAACGTGTGGTTCGTGATGCCGAGATCAGACCCGGCCGGGTTGGTGCCGGTGATCCACACGCGGATCGTGAAGCCGATATCGGCGACCGCCGGAGTGTAGGTCGAGAGCGTCGCGCCGGCGATCTGTGCGCACGATGCGAAGTCGCCTGCGGGGTTGCAGCGCCGCCAGGAGTAGGTGAAGGTCGGGGCAGGCGATCCGTCCCATGTGCCCGTCCCGAGGGAGAGCGTCTGGTCGACGACATTCTGGCCGAAGACTGCCGGCGTGACGCGCAGCTTCGGTGCGATCGCGCTCACGGCCGGCGTCGCCTCCGAGTTCTGCGAAACGGAGGCGGCGCCGTTCGTCGCGGTGACCTGGACGCGCAACACCTTGCCGTAGTACGTGACCGGGACGGTATAGAAGCTCGAGGTCGCACCGATGATGTCGAAGCAGCTCGACGTCGCCGAGTCGCACCACTTCCACTGGTATTTGAACGTGATCGGGAAGGAGCCGCTCCACGTGCCGGTAGTGGCGCTGATGAACGAGCCGACAAGCGGAACGGTCTGGTCGAAGCCGAAGCTGATGACGGGATACGCGGTGTTCACCGGCGGGTTGACGACGCCGGCCTGCGTGACGACGGTGGTGGCGTTCGACTGAGACGACGACGTCGAGCCGGCTGCATTGGACGCGGTGACCACGACGCGGAGGCGGACCCCAACGTCGGCTGAAGCGACGGCGTAGCTCGAGCTCGTCGCGCCAACGATGTTCGCGCAGTTGTTGCCGGCCGAGTCACAGCGCCTCCACTGATACGCAAACGAGACGGCACCGTTCCAGGTGCCGTTGGACGTCGAGAGCAGTAGGCCGGTCTGCGCCGTACCGAAGATCGAGGGAGCGACGACCGCAACGGGCGCGATGGTCTGCCAGTCGGGTGCCGAGTCCGCCGGGCCTGCAGTGCGCGCGGTCGACGACCACGAGCTGCCCGTTTGCTGGGCTACCGCAATCTGGCCGCTGCCGTTCACGAACGCGATCGAGTCGCTGTCGGGTGACCAACTGGGCGAGCTACCGGCGGAGACGATGTCCACGTCCAGGGCGGTGCCGCCCACCGGGATGACGTTGACGTTGCCACCGGCTTGGAAGGCGATCGTCGTCCCATCCGGCGACCAGGCGGGCTGGCTTCCGCTCACAACGACCTGATTCGTCGTGCCGGCGCATGATGAGACGGTGCAGGTGAAGATCGGGCCTGCGTTCGAAAAGACAAGCTCTGTGCCATCCGGAGACCAGCTCGGGTCGGTTCCGGTGATCAGCGTCGAATCGGACCCACCACTCGCCGAGATGATGTGAATGCTGCCCCCGCCGTCGTAGGCGATCTTCGTGCCGTCCGGCGACCAGGCCGGATTGCTCGCCGGGGCGGCGGCCCCAGAGACGGCCGCCGGCGGACAGGTAGTTGCGGTGGCGAAACACGTCTCGAGCGTGCCCGGGCTCGCCGTCGTGAACGCGAGCTTCGTCCCGTCAGGAGAGAAGGACGGGGTCACACCCGTCGTGAGGGTATTCGCCGTACTCGGGTTGACGAGCCGCAGGATCGATCCGCCCCGGACAAAGACGATGTCGCCGTTCGCTCCCGAGCTGGTTGCGCCCAGCGCGCCGCCGCCGAGCGGGAGCACGACGAAGCAGAGGCAGGCCGCGACGGCCAGGAGAAACCTGCGGAAGGGACGCACGGGGACGTTGTATCCGTTGCAAGCCATAGCCGCTAGACCCTTTCTGGTGGTCACCGGCGCTCCAAGAGATACCAGCCGAGACGGGCGGCGTAGAACTCCCGGCCGTGCGGAGCGAGGTCGAGAGCCGCCTCCCTGCCGGGCCCTTCGCAGCCCGCGAGGTCGAGGTAGGCGTCCAGCTCGCGGCGCTCGTCGTCGTAGCGCTCCCGGAGCAGCACGAGCCCGTTCGCCTCGAAGAGCTGGCGCAGGTCGACCTCGGGCAGGAGCCGCGTGTGAGACGGATCGCGGGCGCGCTCGAAGCGATCGACGTCGAGCGCCTCGAGCGGATCGACGTGGGCCAGCTGGTCGACGACGAGCACGCGCCCTCCGGGCCGGGTCACCCTGGTGAGCTCGGCGAGCGCGAGCTCGGGCCGCGCGACGTGGTGCAGCGTGCGCATCGTCGCCGCCAGGTCGAACGACGACGCCGGAAAGGGCAGCACGGTCGCGTCGCCTTCGACGAACTCGACGTTCCCGAACGCAGTCGCCCGCTCCAGTGCGAGCGCAAGCAGCTCGGGAACGCGGTCGACGCCGACCACCTCACGCACGAGCGGTGCGAGTGCGAGCGCCAGCGCCCCCGCGCCGGTGCCGACGTCGAGCGCGCGCTCGTCGCCACGTGGGAGCACGAACTCACGCACGCGCTCGGCGAGCACGGCCGCGGCCGCGTCTTGCCTCGCGGCCACACGGTCGGCCGTACGGGCGAACCGGTCAGCCATCGACGACCATCCGCCGCGCCCGCTGTGGCGAGCTCGAGATGCCGCACACGAGCTCGTAGTTGATCGTGCCCGCAACGCGGGCGTGCTCCTCCGCGAGGATGCCCCGCCCGAGGAGCACGACGGGCGTCCCCACGGGGAGGTCGCGGTCGAGCTCGACGGCGAACGCGTCCATGGACACGGTCCCGACGACGCGGCGCGGCTCGCCGGCCACGCGGACGGTGGTCCCCGTCAGGTCGCGCCGGAAGCCGTCGGCGTACCCGACCGGCACGATCCCGATCCACGTCTCGCGAGCGGCGACGAAGCGCCTGCCGTACCCCGTGCTCTCGCCGGTGCGGAGCAAGCGGGTCTGCGCGATGTGACTCGTCCAGCTGAGGACGGGCTCGAGCCCGTCCTCAGCGGGGTCGGCTCCGAACGGCGAGAGACCGTAGAGCGCGATGCCGCAGCGGGCAGCGTCGAAGCGCGCGCTCGGATAGCGCAGCGCCGCCGCACTGTTCGCGATGTGCCGGGTCAGGTGCGAGTACGGCAGCGTCGCCGAGCGGAAGCGCTCGATCTGCCACTCGGTGTAGGCGGCGTCGGTGTCCGCAGTGGCGAGATGGCTCATCAGGCCGACCACGTCGATGGGCGGCGCGACCAGCTCCGAGAGACCCCAGCGTCCCATGCCGGTATCGAGCTTCAGATGGACGCGCAGGCCGCCGGGAATGTCCTCCGGCGAGACGACGAGCTCGAGCCGCGCGTCCCGCGCCTGCCCGACCTCGAGATTCCCCGCCGGGCCCATGACGAGGATGCGCGTCGTCGAGAACTCGCGTCGCAGCGCGAGCGCCTCCGGCACGGTGGCGACGCAGAGCACCGTCGCGCCGGCACCGAGTGCGGCGCCGGCGACGTCGGACGCGCCGTGGCCGTAGGCGTCGGCCTTGACGACCGCCCACAGCTCCGAGCCTTCGAGCGCGTGCAGCAGCGTGCGGACGTTGCGCCGCAGCGCTGCGAGGTCGACGGTCAGCTCGGAGCGGTGCATCAGGCGAGCACGCGCGGCAGCGCGTCGATGAGATCGCTTGCGATGAGGCCTGCGCGCTGGGTCGCCTCGACCGACGCGAGCTGGTGCGCCACAGCCGCCGCCGCGGCGGCGACCTGCGCTTCCATCCCCTTCGCGAGGAACGCGGCGACGATCCCCGTGAGCACGTCGCCGGTGCCCGCGGTGGCGAGCGACGGCAGGCCGAGGGCGCACACGAGCAGCCCGCGCTCCTGCGCGGCGACGAGCGTGTCGGGGCCCTTGAGCAGCACGACGCACCCGAACCGCTCCGACGCCTCACGCACGGAGGCGATGCGATGCGCGGCGACGTCCTTCGACTCACGCCCGAGCAGTCGTGCGAGCTCGCCCTCGTGCGGCGTCAGCACGCGCGGCGCCGGCCAGTCGCCCGGCTCGAGCTCGTAGAGCGCGTCCGCGTCGACGACGATGGGCAGCTCCACCTCGGCGAGCACACGGCGCACGAGCTCCCTCGGCCCGCGCCCGCGGCCCAGCCCAGGGCCGATCGCGATCGAGGTGGCCTTCTGCGCGAGCTCGAGCACGGCGTCCGCCGCTTCCTCCGAGACGATTCCGTCCGCCTCCGGCAGCGGCCGCTTGACCGCCTCGAGCAGGCGCTGCTCGAGCACCGGCAGCGCTGACCCGGGTGCCGCGACGGTGACGTAGCCGGCGTCCGCTCGCATCGCGGCGAGCGCGGAGAGCTGTGGCGCGCCGGTGAGTCCGCGCGAGCCGCCGACAACGAGCACGTGACCGGCGGTGTACTTGTTGTCGGTCTCCCGCCGGCGTGGCACGAGACGGAGAAGCTCGGCGCCGGCCAGCCGGTGCCGCGTGTCCGTGTGCACCAACCCGATGTCGGCGACGAGCACGACACCGGCATGGAAGCGGCCCGGAGCGACGACCACACCGAGCTTCCGTCCGTGGAAGGTCACCGTCGCGTCGGCGCGGACCGCTGCGCCCGCGACCTCGCCGGTGGACGCATCGACTCCCGACGGGAGATCGAGCGCGAGCACGTGGGCGCGCGAATCGTTGATCCGCTCGATCAGCGCTGCGGCGTCGGGTCGCGGCTCCCCCGAGAAGCCGGTGCCGAACAGCGCGTCGACGATCACCTCCGGCTCGCCGAGCTCGGTCTCGACGGACGTCGCGTCGACGACGCGCACCTCCCGCCCGGCCGCTTCGAGGTGCCGTGCGGCGATGCGACCGTCGCCGCCGTTCGAGCCGCCGCCGCAGACGACGGTCCAGCGCTGCGCTGCGGCGAACAGCTCGAGCGCAGCGCGCGCCGTCTGCGCGCCTGCGCGCTCCATCAGCTCGGGCGCAGTCTCCGGGTAGCCGGGATACTGCGCTTCGGCGGCGCGCAGCTCATCTGCCGTGTAGAGCGGCTCCAGCTCAGGCATCGGTGACAACGGCAACCGCTTGTGCGAGCTCCCGCGAGTGGGTCATCGACAGATCGATCTCCCCCGCGCCGGCGCGCTTCGCCCAGGCCGCGACGCGGCCCGACAGACGGACGGAAGGCTTCGGCCTCCCGACGATCTCGATCTCCTTCCACGCGAATGCGCGGGCCACGCCGATGCCGAGCGCCTTGCCGACGGCCTCCTTGCCGGCGAAGCGGCCGGCATAGCTCTCCGCCGGGTTCGGCCGCGAGTCGCAGTACGCCTGCTCGTCGGACGTGAAGCAGCGGTCGCGGAAGCTCTGGTAGCGCTCGAGCGAGCGTCGGATCCGCGCGATCTCGATCAGGTCGGTTCCGACGTGGATCACAGATGCTCCTCGATCCACTCGGGCAGATTGCCGATCGACGAGATGATGCCGTCCGGTTGCGTGCGTGCGCGCTCGACAACGTCCGGCCGGAACTTCCCCGTGCGCACGAGCACGGTCTTCATGCCGATGCCCTGCGCACCCGCGACGTCGCTCTCGAGGTCGTCCCCGACCATCCACGTCATGTGCGGGTCGGCGTCGAGCGCCTCGCACGCTGCCGCGAAGTAGGACGGGCTGGGCTTGCCGAGCACGACCGCCTCGACACCAGCTGCGTACTCGAGCCCCGCGACGTAGGCACCGGCGTCGAACTGCGGCCCCTGCTTCGTCTGCCACCAGCGATTGCGGTGGAGGCAGTAGAGATCGGCGCCGAGCTCGAGCTCCGCAAACGCGCGGGCGAGGTTCATGTACGAGAACACGAGGTTCGTCTCCGGCGTCTCGTCGGCGCCGCCGAGCAGCACGGCGTCTGCCCCGTCGCCGACGAGCTCGATCCCCTCGAGGTCGCCGACGATGGCATGCATCGTCAATGCCAGGACGCGCTTCCCTTTGAGGGCCTTCACCGCGGCTGCCGCGACAGTCTGCACCTCGTCGGGATCGACCTCGATACCCTGTCCGTCGAGCTCGGTGACGAGCTGGGCGCGCGACCGGGTGGTCGTGTTGGTGACGAATCGGAGCCGGTGCCCGTTGTCACGGAGCCGCCGCACCGCGTCGGCGGCGCCGGGGATGGGATCGCCGGAGACGTGCAGGACCCCGTCGACGTCGAGGAGAATCGCCGCCATGGACAGTGCCGAGTCTATTCGTGTGACACGCACGGTCGTGGTGCCCCCGGGCGAGATCCGCCTTCGCACGTCCCGCTCGAGCGGCCCGGGAGGCCAGCACGCGCAGAAATCGGAGACGCGGGTGGAGGCGGTCTTCGACGTCGAGGCGTCGTCTGCCCTCTCGCCGGCCCAGAAGAAGCGCGTCCTCGCGAAGGCCGGGCCGGTGCTGCGCGCGATCGCCCAAGACGAGCGCAGCCAGCTGCGCAACAAGGAGCTCGCCGTCGAGCGGCTCGTCGGGGCGCTGCGCGAGGCGCTGCGCGTTCCGCGCCACCGCGTGGCAACGAAGCCGTCGAAGGCGGCGCGCGAGCGGCGCCTGGAGCAGAAGAAGCGCCGCAGCGCGACGAAGAAGCTGCGTCGGGCGCCGGGCGACTAGCGTCGGCGCGTTCGGCGTTCGGCGTGCCCCCGGCAGCCACGTCTGGTGACAGTCACGAGCCGTGGCCCTTCGGGACGCTGCCGGTGGAGAGCTCGGGGCCGCAAGTGGGACGGCGGGCGACGTGCCCCAGCGGGACATCGTCGAGCGCAGTCACGTCTGGTGACAGTCACGAGCCGTGTCCGTTCGAGCCGGGGTGACCGCATTCCAGCCAACCGGCGATCGACTCTGGCGCTGGAAAGCTACGAGAACGCGCTGCGGAGGAACTCCGCCTGCGCGGCGTTCGCCGCAACGCCGATGCCGATCGGGAACGCGTTGAACCCGTGTACGCCGTCGGCGTAGACGCGCAGATCGGTGTCGTTGCCGGCGGCCTCCCAGCGGGCGGCCATGAAGAGCGTGTCGTCGAGGAGCGGGTCGGCCGTGCCGACGGTGAAGAGCGCCGGAGGCAGGCCGCCGAGGTCGGCAAAGAGCGGCGAGATCTCCGGGTCGCGGCACTGCTCGGGGTCGAGCCCCGGCAGGAAGTTGTCGGTGAACCAGCGCATCCCGGAATCGGTCAGCACGAGCGGGTCGGCGAGCAGCCGCCGGCTGGGCGCGCCGCTCAGGTCAAACCCGCCGTAGACGAGGTTCGCGGCGCGGAAGCCGTCGTGGATGCCGTGCCGGTCGCGCAGGCGCAGCAGCGTCAGAGCGGCGAGGTGCGCTCCGGCCGACTCGCCGCCGATCGAGAGCGCGGCGGGCGCGCCGAGCTCCTGCGCGCCGCCGTCGAGCAGCCACAGCGCTGCGTCCCCGCAGTCGTCGGGCGCGGCCGGATACGGATGCTCGGGCGCGAGGCGGTACTCGATGCTGGCGACGACGAGCTGTGTCTCGCGCGCGAGCTGCGCGAGCGGGACGTCCTGCTGGTCGGCCGCGCCGATCGTCCAGCCGCCGCCGTGGACGTGCACGTACACGCCCGCGGCCTCGCCCTCCGGCGACAACACCCGCGCGCGCAGCCCGCCGCCGCGCGACGGCACGTCGACCCAGCGCGCTTCGTCGAGGAACACCGGCGGCGGGAAGATGCCGCCGGCCTCGTAGCGCGCGCGACGCGTCGCCTCCACGGGAACGGTCTCGATTGGCGGGAGCGTCCCGATCA
This sequence comes from Gaiellaceae bacterium, assembly GCA_036564885.1. GTDB lineage: Bacteria > Actinomycetota > Thermoleophilia > Gaiellales > Gaiellaceae > Palsa-739. The sequence continues at coordinate 11,019 of DATCOE010000182.1, forward strand.
ACTCGCGTAGCCCTTCGTTGAAGGCACGCGTCTCCTCTTGCAGGTCGACTCCGATAGTCACGACCGAGGTTCTACTCGACGGTGACGGTTTTCGCCAGATTTCGCGGCTGATCGACGTTCAGCCCGCGCAGGCGCGCGATGCGGTAGGCGAGGAGCTGCAGCGGCACCACGGCGAGAGCGGCCTGCAGGAAGGCCGGCGTGCGCGGCACATAGATCACGTCGTCGGCGTGATGCTGAATGTCTTCGTTGCCGTCGGTCGCGATCGCGATCACGTGCGCTCCGCGTGCGCGAGTCTCCTGGATGTTCGAGACGATCTTGTCGTACGTGTGGATGTTCGTCGCGACGACGACCACAGGCGTGCCCTCGTCGAGCATCGCGATCGGCCCGTGCTTCATCTCGCCCGCCGAATAGGCATCGGTCGGGATGTAGGAGATCTCCTTCAGCTTCAGCGCGCCCTCGAGCGCCACGGGCAGGCCGATGTGACGGCCGAGGTAGAGGAAGAACGGACGATCGTAGAAGCGCTGTGCGATCGAGTCGATCGGATGGTCGCCGTCGAGGAACTGCGACATCTTCTCCGGCAGCTCGTGGAGGCGGTCGAGGATGAACTCGATCTCCTCCTGCGGCAGCGTACGGCGGATCTCGGCGAGCCGCAGGGCGAGCAGACTGAGCAGCGCGACCTGCGCCGTGAAGGTCTTCGACGCGGCGACGCCGATCTCGATGCCGCAGCGCGTGTAGAGCGTCGCGTCGACTTCGCGCGTGATCTGCGTGCCCATCATGTTCGTGATCGCGAGCGTTCGTGCACCGCGCTCGCGCGCAAGCCGCACCGCGTTGACCGTGTCGCGCGACTCGCCCGATTGCGAGATCCCGATCACGAGCGTGTCCTTCGAGAGCACCGGGTTGCGGTAGATCCACTCGCTCGCGATGTCCGGCTCGACGGGCACGCGCGCCCACTCTTCGATGATGTACCGGCCGACGACGCCGGCGTGGTACGAGGTGCCCGCAGCGACGATCACGATGCGCCGCAGGTTGCGCACCTCCATCTCCGTCAGGCCGAGCGCCTCGAGCATCAGCTGGTGTCCGCGGACGCGGTCTCCGATCGTCTCGCGCACCGCTTCGGGCTGTTCGTAGATCTCCTTCAGCATGAAGGTCTCGTAGCCGCCCTTCTCGGCTTCCTCGTCGTCCCAGTCGAGCTCCTGCACCTCGTGGTGCTCGCCCTCGACGCCGTCCTTGAGGAAGCGCACGGAGGACGGTGTGATCTCGACGACCTCGCCGTCGTCGGGGAACACTGCACGGCGCGTCTCGCTCAGGAACGCGGCGACGTTCGACGCGAGGAAGTTCTCACCGGCGCCGAGCCCGACGACGAGCGGCGTCTCGCACCGGACCCCGACGAGCAGGTCGGGATGGTCGTGATGGATCACGACGATGGTGAAGTGGCCTTCGAGGAGCGGATAGACGCGCGTGAGGGCGGCCGCGAGATCGCCGTCGTACTCGCGCTCGAGCAGGTGGACGACCACCTCTGCGTCTGTCTCCGACCTGAACGTGTGCCCCTCTTCGAGCAGCTGCGCCTTGAGCTCGCGGTAGTTCTCGACGATGCCGTTGACGACGATCGCAATCTTCGCCTCGTCGCAACCAGCGAGCGGGTGCGCGTTCTCCTCCGTGACACCGCCGTGCGTCGCCCAGCGCGTGTGGCCGAGCCCGTGTCGCGAGACGGAGCCGTGCGGGGCCGCGACGTCGACGAGATTCTGAAGGTTCCCGACGGCACGGATGTACTCGAGGCGGTCGTCCTCCCAAAGTGCGATCCCGGCCGAGTCGTAGCCCCGGTACTCGAGGCGGCGCAACCCTTGCAGCAGCAGCGGCTTCGCCTCTCTCGACCCTACGTATCCGATGATCCCGCACATGTTCGCCCCACCTTCTTCCCCGCAAAACGCCCAAAAACCTGCGCCGAAATGCAATGAGCCCGGCTATCGCACCTCTCCGCGCCGTCGCGGTTTGGTCAGCCGAGCTCCTGGTTCACGAGCGTGGCGATCCTAGCACAGAGGGCCTCCGCCTCAGCCTCCGTCTCGGCCTCCGCGAGCACTCGGACGACGGGCTCGGTGCCGGATGGGCGGACGAGCACGCGGCCGCCTCCGTCGAGCTCTTCGTTGATCTCTGCGAGCCGGTCGAGCAGGGTTTGCGGCAGGGCCCCGCGGCCCGCGCGGGGCAGGTTCAGCTTCACCTGCGGGAAGCGCTCCATCACGCTTGCGGCCTCCGACAGCGTGCGGCCGCGAACGGCCTCGCAAAGGAGCAGCGCGGATACGAGCCCGTCCCCGGTCACGTGGTCGCGCAGGCAAATGAGGTGGCCCGACTGCTCGCCGCCGAGGATGCCGTTCTCGCGGTGCAGCGCCGCCAGCACGTAGCGGTCGCCGACATCGGTGGTGACGACGCGTACACCGCGCTCCTCCATCAGCCGATGGAAGCCGAGGTTCGTCATCGTGGTCACTGCGACGACGTCGACGCCCATGTACAGCGCGAGAATCGCGACGATCTGATCGCCGTCGAGCGCCTGCCCACGCTCGTCCACCGCGAGCATCCGGTCGCCGTCACCGTCGAAAGCGACGCCGAGATCGAAGCCGCCGCTGACGACGAGCTCCTGCAGCGCGGCGAGGTCGGTCGCTCCGCAGCCGACGTTGATGTTCGAGCCGTCCGGGTGGTTGCCGATCGCCTGCACCTCGGCGCCGAGCTCCTCGAACGCCCCAGGTGCGAGGCCCGCGTAGGCGCCGTTCGCGCAGTCGACCGCGATACGAAGGCCGGTCAGGTCCGAGCCGAAGCGCTCGAGCACGTGCTGGCGGTAGCTGTCCGCCGCGATGTCGACGCGGTCGATCTCGCCGCCTCCGGGCGCGGGCGCGTCGAGCAGCGCCTCGATCTCCTCTTCTGCGGCGTCCGTCAGCTTGCGTCCGCTCCGGTCGAAGAACTTGACCCCGTTGTACTCGGGCGGGTTGTGCGACGCCGAGATCACGACGCCGAGGTCGAGCCGCAGCAGCGCGACCGCGGGAGTCGGCACGACGCCGGCGAGCACCGCGGACCCGCCGGCCGAGGCGACACCGCGCGCGAACGCCATCTCGAGCTCCTCGCCCGAGCCACGCGTGTCACGCCCGACGAAGACGCGGCCGCCGCCCGACCAGAGCGCGGACGCCTTGCCGAGCTTCTCGACCAGCTCGACCGTCAGGAACTCGCCCACGACCCCGCGGACACCATCGGTGCCGAAATATGAGCGCGCCACGGCGCGGGAGTTAGCGCTTGGAGAACTGCGGGGCCTTGCGGGCCTTGTGCAGCCCGGCCTTCTTGCGCTCGACCTGGCGAGCGTCACGCGTGAGGTAGCCCTCGCGCTTGAGCGGCACGCGCAGCTCCGGGTTCGCCTCGACGAGTGCGCGGGCGATCCCGTGGCGCACGGCCCCGGCCTGACCGGTGAGGCCGCCGCCGTGCACGCGCACCCGCAGGTCGTACTGGCCCTCCAGCCCGGCGGTGCGAAGCGGCGAGGTCGCGATCGACTGCCACACGATGCGCGGGAAGTACTCCTCGATCGTCCTGCCGTTGACCCAGGTGGTGCCGTCGCCGGGCCGAAGGATGACGCGCGCGACCGAGGTCTTGCGCTTGCCGGTACCGCGGTACTGAGCGATCTGACTCAACTCACTGCTCCAGGTTCAAAGGTTGCGGGTTCTGTGGGCCGTGCGGATGCTCGGGCCCAGCGTAGACCTTCAGCTTGGTCAACTGCTGCCGCGCGAGCCGGTTCCTGGGAAGCATCCCCTTCACGGCCGTGCGGATGACCTCGGTCGGGCGCCGGTCGAGCTGCTCACGCAGCGTACGGCTCTTGAGCCCGCCGGGATAGCCGGAATGCCGGTAATAGCGCTTCTGGTCGAGCTTGTTGCCCGTGACGACGATCTTCTCGGCGTTCACGACGACCACGAAATCGCCCGTGTCCACGTGCGGCGTGTACTGCGGCTTGCGCTTGCCGCGCAGCGTGTCGGCGATCTGGGTCGCCAGCCGGCCGAGGGTCTTGCCCTCGGCGTCGACGACGTACCAGTCGCGCGCGATTTCTCCGGGTTTGGCGTTGTAGGTCTTCATAGACAGGAAAGCGGCGGTCCATGCGTCCGCCGGGGCGGCATTGTAGCGAAAAGGGGGCGAAGCTAGTTCGAGAGCGCAACCCGCGGTACCGAGCGGATCGCAAGCCAGAGCGCCGGGAGGCCTGCCAGGACCGCCGCGGCGAGGGCGAGCGCCAGGGGACCCGAGGCGCTGTAGACGAGGCCTCCCAGGAGCGCCAGCACGGCCGCGGTGAAGCTCGCAACGAGGTCGGTGAAGCCGACGAGGCGGCCGCGCTCGGACGGGGAGCTGAGCGACACGAGCTCGGTCGTGGCGGCGACATACGACAGGTTCCAGCCGAGCCCGAGCCCGAGCAGGGCGACGCTCATGCCGGCCACCCCGCCGAACCAGCCGAGCGCCACGTTCGAGACTGTCATCAGGGCGAGCCCGGCGACGAGGCACCGGCGGGCACCGATGCGGTCGACCACGTCTCCGACGATCAGGATCAGCCCGTACATCCCGAGGATGTGGACGCTGATCATCGTGAACACGTCGCCCTGATGGTGACCACGCCCGACGGCGACATAGCCCGCGAGGTTCATGACGCTCGCCATGATCGCGAAGCTCGCCACGACCGCCAGGACGGCCGCCGGCACGCCGGGGCGACGCAGGATCTCGCGCAGCGGGACTGCCGTCGTCGGCTCGGTGCGCTCCGCTGGGTACGACGCCGCGATCTCCTTCGGATCGGGCCGCACGAACTGCATGATCGCGAAGCCGACGACCATGAACGGGATCCCGACGAGCCACGGACCGACGAGCCCGTGTGCGTCGATCGACCGGTGCGCGAAGAGCGGGCCGAACACGACCGGCCCCCACACGGCACCCGAGACGGCGCCGAAGAGTACGAACGACATGCCACGGGCGCGGCGCTCCGGCGGGAACATCTCGGCGGCCGCAGCGCGCGTGAGCTGGATGACCGCGCCTGCTCCGCCGAGCACACTGAGCCCCACCGCCACGAGCACTGCGGAGGACGCTGCACAGCCGGCAGCGACGACGCCGCAGCCGATCGCGCCGACCGCGAAGCCGCCGCGGATCACCGGCATGCGGCCGACACGGTCCATCAGCCGGCCCGCCGGCCCGACGGCCACCGCGCCCGAGGCGAGGAAGATCGCGGGGCCGAGACCGAGGATTCCCGTGATCCCCGTCACGGCGACGAGCGTCAGCGAGCTGAGGGCTGCGGCGAGCTGGAACATGCCCGAGTTGCAGACGAGCCCGCCGGCGAGCAGGAACGCGTTGCGCCTGACGGGCGCTGCGGTCGGGACGCTCACCCGGCGAGCATATGCCGGAGGCCCACCGCAAAGGCTCCGGCACCGCCGTACGAGGGATGGCGGACGTAGGGCGCGTCGAGCACCGACGCTGCGAGCCGCCCCACCGCGACGACACGCCGCCCGTGCGTGAGCTCGTCGAGGAACGGGCGGGCGGCGCGCACCTCGTCGCGCGTCGGGCGCCGGTTCGTTCGCGGCGTGCCCGGATGCGTCGGGACGACGTTCCAGAGCAGGACATCGTCCTCGATCCCGAGCTCGATGAGGACGCGATGCACGATCGTCGCGGTCGCCTCCGCGGGGCCGGTGCCGGTCAGCTGGCGCTCCGACGTAAAGGGCACGCCGCTGACGCGCGCGCCGCGATAGCCCGCCGCTTCGCCGACGAGAATGACCTCCGCAGCCGCACGCTCCTCGAGATACGCACGAAGCCGGTCGCGGCGCAGCTGCGAACGCGCGTATTGATTGTGCGTCGCGCCGACGCGCGTGCGTGCAAGCCGGTCGACGAGATCCATGTATCGAGCCTATCGGGGAGCCGGCGTGACGAAGCCGCGCAGACTCCGTGACGTACTTCGCGGCAGAGTCGAGGAATGTGGCTTCTACGTCGCCTTGTCCAGCTCTTCCGCCCTGATCAGGTCAGACCGAGCAGACCGGGCAGATCCGACCGACCGGTCCGGCTCGCCGCGTACAACACATATGACGCGCGAAGCGTGCTGTCACAGCTCATCGCCCGTACAGCCGGCGGGGAGGAGATCGTCATCGCGCGGTGCGGCGTTCCGGTCGTCAAACTCGTTCCGTACGCCGGCGAGCGGCTGCGGCCGGGGTTGATCCGGACGCACATCGTCGTCATCCCCGAGGAGGACGCCGAGGGTTAGGGCGCTACTCCCACTCGATGGTCGCGGGCGGCTTCGACGTCACGTCGAGCACCACACGATTCACACCGGGGATCTCGTTGACGATGCGACCGGAGATCGTCTCGATCAGGTCGTACGGCAGCCGTGCCCAGTCGGCAGTCATCGCGTCGTCGCTCGTCACCGCGCGGATCACGATCGGGTAGCCGTACGTGCGCTCGTCGCCCTGCACGCCGACCGAGCGGATGGCGGGCAGCACGACGAACGACTGCCACAGGTTGCGGTAGAGGCCGGCGCGCCGC
>DATCOE010000183.1:0-5509 GCA_036564885.1 Gaiellaceae bacterium
GACTGCCCCGATCTTCTGGTTCGCGACCAGGATGTACGGGTTGTCGAGCACGGCCTCCATGCGCTCGGCGTCGGTCACCATGTACGGCGACAGATAGCCCTTGTCGAACTGCATGCCCTCGGTGAACTCGAGCTCGAGGCCGAGCGTCTGGCCCTCCTCGACGTTCACGACGCCGTCCTTGCCGACCTTCTCGATCGCGTCGCCGATGACGTCGCCGATCTCGCGCTCGCGCGAGGAGACGGTCGCCACGCGCGCGATGTCTTCCTTGCTCGAGACGTCCTTCGACTGCGACTTCAGGTTCTCGACGACCGCCTCGACGGCCTTCTCGATGCCGCGCTTGAGCCCCATCGGGTTCGCGCCGGCGGCAACGTTCTTCAGGCCCTCGCGAACAATTGCCTGCGCGAGCACCGTCGCCGTCGTCGTGCCGTCGCCCGCGATGTCGTTCGTCGCCGTGGCGACCTCGCGCACGAGCTGCGCACCCTGGTTCTCGAAGACGTCCTCGAGCTCGATCTCCCGAGCGATCGTGACGCCGTCGTTCGTGATGGTCGGCGCGCCGAACTTCTTGTCGAGCACGACGTAGCGACCCTTCGGGCCAAGGGTGACCTTGACCGCGTCGGCGAGAACGTTCACGCCGCGCTCGAGAGCGCGCCGTGCATCCTCGTTGAACTTCAGCTCTTTGTGAGCCATGTGTTTTTCTTCCTCCTCAGAAACTCGGTACTACGACTTTGCGCCGACCGGCTCGCGGGTCTTGGCCGACTTCTTGGCCCCGACGACCTTCGCGAGCACGTCGGACTCGCGCAGGATCAGGTACTCCTCCGTGCCGACCTTGATCTCCGTGCCGCCGTACTTGGAGAAGACGATCTCGTCGCCCTCTGCCAGATCCATGGCGATGAACTTTCCGTTGTCGTCCCGGCTGCCCGGGCCTACGGCGAGGACCTTGCCGCGCTGCGGCTTCTCCTTGGCCGTATCCGGAAGCACGATGCCGCTGAAAGTCTGCTCCTCCTCTTCGAGGACCTCGACGATCAAACGGTCACCAAGCGGCTTCAGGTTCATTCAGTTGCCTCCTGACTTGCTGCAGAGTGCGGTGTTCGTGACACCTTCTGGCACTCTCACCCGGAGAGTGCCGAAGCATTGTACGAGCAACCGGGCCGCTTCGCAAATCGGTACGGGGTCCTCGGCCGCAACCTGTTACAAACACCTGCGTGGAGCGGGAGTTTTCGGCCGGCGGGGTGGCGGTGCGGGTCGTACGGGGCCGCACGATGGTCGCGGCGATCCGGCCGCAGGGGAAGCCCGAGGGCACGTGGGCCCTGCCGAAGGGAAACATCGACCCCGGCGAGACCCCGGCGGAGACGGCCGTCCGCGAGGTCTGGGAGGAGACCGGCGTCCACGGCCGGCTCGTCGAGAAGCTCGGCGACGTGCGCTACACCTACACCCGCCGGGGCGGCCTGCGGGTCTTCAAGGTGGTCAGCTTCTTCCTCCTGCGCGCCGGGCGCGGCCGGATCGGCGAGATCGAGGAGCGGATGCACGTGGAGGTGGCGGAGGTGCGCTGGCTCCCGCTCGACGAGGCTCCGCGCCTGCTGGCCTTCGGCGGCGAACGAGAGATGGTCGCAAAGGCGCGCGCTAGGCTCGGCGCATGAGCGCGCCGCTGAACTGCGACGAGTACGAGCAGCTCGCCGAAGGCCTCACCGAGCCCGGCCCGTGGGCGTATCTCGCGGGGGGCGCCGAGAGCGAGTCGACGCTCCGTGCAAACCTCGGTGCCTTCCAGCGGTGGACGTTCCGGCCGCGCGTGCTCGTGGACGTCGATGTGGTCACGACGGAGACGACAGTGCTCGGCCACCCGCTCTCGCTGCCGGTGCTGCTCGCGCCGGTCGGCTTCCTGGGCCTCTACCACGCCGACGGTGAGCTCGTGACCGCCCGCGCCGCGGTCGCGGAGCAGACGGTGATGTGCGTCTCGACGATGACGGCGCGCTCGCACCACGAGATTGCGGACGCCGCACCGGGCCTCACCCAGTGGGCGCAGCTCTACGTCCTGAACGACGAGGGCGCGACGCGCGCGCATCTCGAGGAGGCGGTCGCGGCGGGCTGCAGCGCCATCGTGCTCACGGTCGACGTGCCGGTGCTCGGCCGCCGCGAGCGGGACCTCCGCGCAGGCTTCAACGTTCCGGCCGACATGCCGTTGCCGTACGTCGCTGCAGCGCTCGGCAAGGTCCCCCACAACCCGTCGACGCACATCCGGCTTTTCTCGGCCTCACTGACCTGGCGGGACATCGAGTGGATCGCCGCGGCGACGAAGCTGCCCGTCGTGCTCAAGGGGATCCTCACGCGAGAGGACGCCGCACTCGCGGTCGAGCACGGCGCGGCGGGAATCATCGTCTCGAACCACGGCGGCCGGCAGCTCGACGGCGCGCCCGCCACGCTCGACGTGCTCGCCGAGGTCGTCGAGGCGACCGCGGGCCGGGCGGAGGTGCTGCTCGACGGCGGCATCCGGCGCGGCGGCGACGTGGTGAAGGCGCTCGCCCTCGGAGCCCGGGCGGTGCTCGTCGGTCGGCCGCCCGTCTGGGGGCTCGCAGCGAACGGGGAGGCCGGCGTCCGCCACGTGCTCACGCTCCTCCGCGAGGAGATCGCGCTCACGCTCGCCCTCCTCGGCTGCACCAGCCCGGACGAGGTCGGCCACGCCCACGTCCAGCCCGCAGTCCCCTATGATCGACCTGCTTGAGCGGTCTGCAGGAGCCTATGTACGCGCTGAACTTCTACTCACCGATGGTGGCCGACCAGCTTCGGAGTGGTCGCAAGTCGGCGACGATCCGGCTCGGGGACAAGTCGGGCAAGTACAAGAAGGGCATGGTCGTGCAAGTGCTCTGCGGCGTGCGCTTCGGCGCCCGCGAGCGCGTCTTCGAGGCCGTGATCGACAAGGTCGACGTCAAGAGCCTCGGCGAGCTCTCGCCGCGCGAGATCGAGCACGACAACCCGGAGATCCGCCGTACCGACGAGATGGCCCGCTTCCTGAGCCAGCTCTACAACCGCGAGGTCTCGGAGCAGGACGTCATCACGGTGATCCGCTTCTCGCAGATCCTGAACGGCCCGGTCGCGCAGGCCTTCCGCGGCGAGAACGACCTGTACTAACGCTTCTTGACGCGCCTGATCGGCGAGCCGAACAGCTCGTCGGGGCGCAGCGGCTCGCCGCACTCCTCGCAGTCGACGGCGGCGATCGACGAGAACGGCGCGTCGCAGCTCGGGCACCGTCGCAAGAGGACGCCGTTGCACTGCGGGCACGTGTCCGGCATCTCGTCCTCGTACTGCTCGAACCAGCGACGCCCTGCGCCACAGCCGAGGCACACGGCGACCCAGTCGCCGAGCACCTTGCGGCGCTCCTGGCGCAGCCAATCGGATGCCTTGCCCACGCGGCGAGTGTAGTTAGCCTCAGGGAATGCGGCGTGCCGCCATCGGGGTCTCCTTGCTGCTCGCCGCCGCCGCCGCGTTCGCGCTCCAGCGGAGCAGCCCGCCGGCCTATCGCTCGACGGACGGCGCCGCGCTCACGCAGTTCACGCTGCACAGTCGCGCGGTCGGGCACGACCTCCACGAGCTGCTCGTCCTGCCACACGGCGGGCATGGTCGGTTTCTGCTCGTCCTCCTGCATGGGCGGGGCGGGAGCCCCTCGAGCTGGCTGAGCCAGCCGTTCTTCGACGAGCTGCACGCACTGGGGCCGCGCGCGCCGGCGGTGCTCTCACTCGACGGAGGCGACCACAGCTACTGGCACGACCGCCGCGACGGACGCTGGGGGACGATGGTGTTGCGCGAGGCGATCCCCGCCGGGCTCGCCCGGACGCATGCCGCACGCGTGGCGATCGGCGGGATGTCGATGGGCGGGTTCGGCGCGCTCGACCTCGCGACGCGCGGACGCTTCTGCGCCGTCGGCGCGCACTCCGCGGCACTCTGGCGGACGGCGGGCGCCACCGCTCCGGGCGCGTTCGACGACGCCGCCGACTTCGCTCGACACGACCTGATCGCGCACCCGACGAGCTACCGGGAGCCGGTGTGGCTCGACGTCGGCGCCGACGACCCGTTCAGAGCCGCGGACATCGCCCTCGCGCACGAGCTGCACGGAACCGTGACGCTGCACGTCTGGCCCGGCGGCCACGACACCGCGTACTGGCGCGCCCACGTCAAGGCGTACCTCCGCTTCTACGCCCTCGCGTGCGGCTAGACGGCGTCAATCATCTACCGTCGCCACCGTGATCCCCTATCCGAAGATCGAGCTGCACGTGCACCTCGAGGGCACCGTCCGCGCCCCCACGCTGCTCGAGATCGCGCGCCGCAACGACTACCCCTTGCCCGCCGACACGGTCGAGAGTCTCGCCGCGCTCTACGAGTTCACCGACTTCCGGCACTTCATCGAGGTCTGGATCCTCACGACGAACGCGCTGAAGAAGGAGGAGGACTACCGCCAGATGGTCGTCGACTACGCGGCTGAGGCTGCGTCGCACGGCGCCGTCTACCTCGAGGGGATCTTCAGCCCGGCTGAGCGCGTGCGCCACGGCTGCACGTGGGAGGACGTCTTCGAGGGCGTCTGCAACGGCGCGCAGGAGGCGAAGGAGCTGCACGGCGTCGAGATCCGCCTGACGCCCGACATCCCGCGCGGCTTCTCCCAGGAGGAGGCGCGCGAGACGGTGGAGTGGTGCGCGCGCTACCGCGACCGGGGCGTCGTCGGCGTCGGCCTCGGCGGGCTCGAGGCGGAGTTCCCGCCGGAGCCGTACGAGCCCGCCTTCACGCTTGCCCGCTCGCTCGGCCTCGGATCGGTGCCGCACGCGGGCGAGGTCGCGGGCGCGGAGTCGGTGCGCGGCGCGCTCGAGGCGCTCGGCGCCGACCGGGTGCGGCACGGCATCCGCGCAGAGGAGGACCCGGGTCTCGTCCGCGAGCTCGCCGACCGCGGCACGGTGCTCGACGTGTGCCCGCTCTCGAACCTCCGCACGGGCGCCGTCGCCTCCCTGGCCGACCACCCGCTGCCGCGCCTCGTCGCCGCAGGCGTCCGCTGCTCGATCTCCACGGACGACCCCGCGATGTTCGACACCGACCTGGGCCTCGACTACGAGGCCGCGACCTCATTCGGCCTGGATCCACGCTCCTTCTACGAGGCCGGCGTCCATGGGGCCCTGTGCGACGAGGAGACCCGCACCCGGCTCCGTGAAATCGGGGCCACGTACGACTGGGAGTCCGTCGGTTCTGTCTGACGCCCGCCGTCGCGGAGCGGAGCTTGCCTCCGCGCAGCAGTGACCACGCCTGCCGTGAGCGCGATCCAGAAGGGGGCCCACGGGGGAAACTGGTTTCCCCCGTGAAGCGAGCGAAGCGAAGCGGCTAGACTCGCACCGCTCATGGCGATTGCGAGAGAAGCCGAGCCGGTCGGCTCGCTGAGCGAGGTCAGAGAGGCAGGCCTCGATCGCGAGGATCTCCTCGGCATCTACCGGAACATGCTCATCACGCGCGGCGTCGAGGAGCGCGGTCACATCCTCTA
>DATCOE010000184.1:0-18043 GCA_036564885.1 Gaiellaceae bacterium
GCGGGGTCGTCACGCTCGAGCAGCGCGAGCCGCTCCGGCTCGAGGCGTCGCGGCGGCGCGGGGTCGAGCACCGTCCCGCCGCCGACGGTCGCATCCGTGCGCAGCACGACGCGGTCGCCGCGCGCGGCGACTACCTGCTTGGCGAGGCGCAGCTGCGCGTAGCGGCCGGCGCGCGCGACCCGCGCGGGCACCGCCTGCGTGCCGACGTGCACCGTCACCGCAGCGGGGATCTCGGCGAGCTCCTCGAGCAGGACGTCGAGCCGATAGGAGACCGGGTAGTGGCCCGGCTCGACGAGCACGTCGCCGCGCGCGAGCTCGCGCCGCTCGACCGCCGGTAAGTTCACGGCCACGCGCTGTCCCGCCTCCGCCGAGTCGACAGGCGTGTCGTGCACCTGCACCGAGCGCACGCGCACGACGCGGCCGCTCGGCTCGATGCGCAACAGGTCACCTGTCGCGATCGTCCCCGACCAGAGCGTTCCGGTCGCGATCGTGCCGACGCCCTGGAGCGTGAACACGCGGTCGACGTAGAGGCGGGTCGCGCGCCCGCTGTCGCGCTCACTCACCTGCAGGCGCGCGAGCGCCGCGCGCAGCTCGTCCAGTCCTGCGCCTGTCTTCGCCGACACCGGCACAACCTCTGCGTCCGGCACGAGCTCGCGTGCCTCTTCGACTGCGAGCGCTAGCGTCTCAGCGTCCACAGCGTCCGCTTTCGTCACGGCGACGACGCCGTGCTCGACGCCGAGCAGGCGCAGCACGGCGAGATGCTCGTGCGTCTGCGGCCGCGCGCCTTCCTGCGCGTCGATCACGAGCAGGAACAGGTCGATGCCGGTCGCGCCGGCGATCATCGTGTGCACGAACCGCTCGTGCCCGGGGACGTCGACCAGCGAGAGGCGGCGCCCGTCGGCGAGTTCGAGCGGTGCGTAACCGAGGTCGATCGAGATCCCGCGTGCCTTCTCTTCGGGCAGGCGATCAGTGTCCTTGCCGGTGAGCGCACGCACGAGCCACGTCTTGCCGTGGTCGATGTGGCCGGCGGTGCCGACCGTCAGCGGCATGCGCGAACCGCGGCGGCGACCTCGTCCGCCTCCGCGTCGTCGAGCGTGCGGCAGTCGAGCAGGAGGCGGCCGTCGCGGACGATCCCGACCACGGGCGGCGCGTGCCCGCGCAGCGCGGCCGCGAGAGACTCCTCGACCGCGCAGGCGAACGAGGGCAGCTCCGTGAGCGGGAGCGCGCCTCCGCCGACGCGGGCGACCGTCTCCTCGACGTCACCGCTGACCGCGGCGGCGAGCCGCTCGGCGCGCGCACGCACGGCGCCTGCGTCCTCGTGCAGCATCCGCAGCACGGGAACCTCGCGCAGCGCACGCCCCGGTTCGAGGTAGATGAGCAGCGTTCCTTCGAGCGCCGCGAGACCGAGCTTGTCGATGCGCAGCGCGCGGTGCAACGGATGCCGGCGCAGACGGTCGACGAGATCGGCGCGCCCAACGACAATTCCCGCCTGCGGGCCGCCGAGCAGCTTGTCGCCGCTGAAGCAGACGAGATCGGCGCCGGCCGCAAGCGACATGCGCGCGGTCGGCTCATCGGCAAGGTCGACGAGCGCGCCCGAGCCGAGATCGTCGAGCAGCGGCAACTCGTGGCGGCGGGCGACCGCCGCGAGCTCTTTCAGCCCGGGCTGCTCCGCGAACCCGACGACGCGGAAATTCGACTGGTGCACGCGCAGGATCAGTGCGGTCTGTTCGTTGACTGCGCGCTCGTAGTCGGCGCTCCGCGTGCGGTTTGTCGTCCCGACCTCGACGAGGCGCGCGCCCGAGCGCGCGAGCACGTCGGGGATGCGGAAGCCGTCGCCGATCTCGATCAGCTCGCCGCGCGAGACGATCACCTCCCGTTCTTCGGCGAGCGCCGCGAGTGCGAGCAGCATCGCCGCGGCGTTGTTGTTCACGACGAGCGCGGCCTCCGCGCCGGTCAGTCTGCGCAGGATCGCGGCGACGTGGTCCTGCCGCGAGCCGCGCGCGCCTTCCGCGAGGTCGTACTCCAGGTTCGAGTAGCCACGCCCAGCCTCCACCGCGTGCTCGAGAGCTGCCGCGGGGAGCGGCGCCCGGCCGAGGTTCGTGTGGACGATCACGCCGGTCGCGTTCAGCACGCGGCGCAGCGTCGGGCGCCGCGCGGCCTCGAGCTCCGAGTGCAGCCGGGCAGTCAGGTCGCCGGGCTCGCCGCCGGCGCCGATCTCCTCCCGGGCCCGCGCCAGCACCGCCCGCGCCGCATCGACCGCGAGCGGGTCGTCCGTCGCGCGCGCGAGCTCGTCTACGGACGGGAGGTCTCGCAACTCCACATCCGCACGATACTGAGGATCTTCCGACTGGCCGCATCCGTTGCTTCACTGTGGTGATGAAGCGCATCGTCCTCGTCCTCCTGGCTGTCGTGCTGCTCGCCGCCGCGGCGGCCGCCGTCGCGCGCGGGCTCCAGTTCCGCGGCGCCGCGAAGCCGGGTGTGCACCTGCTCGGAATTGACGTGGGTGGGAAGAGCCGCGCGCAGATCGAGGCGCAGCTGCGTTCCTGGTCGGCCCGCGCGGTGACGATCCGTGCCGGCGGCCGCGCCTACCATGTGCCCCGCGGCTGGCTTGTTGCCATCGACGCGCCCGCGACGACCTCGCGCGTGCTCGCCGCCGGTTCGGCCGTGTCGCTCGTGGTGACCGAGCGCGTTGATGTCGCGCCTGTCGTCTCGCCCGCCGGCGGGTCGGCCGACGTGTTGAAGGCGCTTGCAAAGGCGGGGCAGGAGCCCGCCTCGGCGACCGTGGCATTGCACGGGACCGACGTCGTCACGACACCCGCCCGCGACGGCCTCGAGCTCGACCGGGCTGCGCTGCTGCGTCTGCTCGCGCGGAACGGCGGGGTCGTCGACGCGCCGTTCACACACGTCGCGCCCGCGATCCTCGATCCAGCTGCGCGCAGTGCGGCTTCGACGGTGCGTCTGCTGCTCGCGCGTCCGGTCGCGATCGACTACCACGGTGCACGACGCGGCTCCCTGTTGCCGGCGCAGCTCGCCCGTGCGCTGCAGATCCGTCCACATGCCCACCGGTTCGCGGTCGGCTTCGACCTCGAGGCGCTCGCGCGCGTCGTGCGCCCGCGACTCGGGCACTGGATCCAGCGCGCACACAACGCGCAGTTCGCGGTCGCCGGCGATCTCGTGCACGTCGTCCCGTCGCGGCCGGGCCGCGACGTCGACCCGGCGGAGCTCGCCGCCTCGGTCACCGCCGCTGCGCACGGCAACCACGTCGCGCGCGTCGAGCTCGGCGATCGCCAGCCGGAGTTGACGACCGCGAAGGCGATCGCGCTCGGCATCCGACGCAAGCTGGTCTCGTTCACGACCGAGATGGGCGTCTCGTCCTCGAACCGCATCCACAACGTCCACCTGATGGCTGACTTCATCGACGGGACGGTGATCCAGCCCGGCGAGACCTTCTCGTTCAACGACGTCGTCGGGCCGCGCACGTCCGAGCGGGGATTCCTCGAAGGGCAGATGATCATCGGCTCGCTCGTGCTGCCCTCGATCGGCGGCGGTGTCTGCCAGACCGCGACGACGCTCTTCAACGACGCATTCGAGCTCGGGCTGCCGATCCTCGCGCGCACGAACCACAACCTCTTTCTCTCGCACTATCCGATCGGGCGCGACGCGACCGTGGCCTGGGGCGGACCGGACTTCCAGTTCCAAAACGACCTGAAGCACGGGCTGCTGATCAAGACGTCGTACACGGACGCGACGCTGACGTTCAGCTTCTACGGGACATCGGAAGGGCGGCGCGTCGTGTCGCACGCCGGCTCGAAGACGAAGTGGACGAAGCCGGGGATGAACTATGCGATCGACCCGAACGCGCCACGACGCTCGGCCAAGGTCGTCACGGGCACCGGTGAGCTCGGCTTCGACGTGACCGTCGATCGCACGGTCTACGACAAGGACGGGAAGAAGCTGCGCAGCGACGTCTTCAAGTCGCACTACATCCCGGACAGCCCGACGACCGTGTACGGCCCGGGCCGAACGCCGCCCGGCCCGTACATCGTGCTGCCGAGCAAAATCTGAACCTGGTTAAGAGCGAACCAGGTTCGGGGTTGAATCACTCCGCGTCGGCGCAGCGCTGCTTGTACGCGTCGAGGACGAGTTGCACCGCCTCGTCCGCGTCGTCGGTCATGTGCAGGAGCTCGATGTCGTCCGGCGAGATCATCCCGTCGGCGAGCAGTTCGCCCCTGATCCAGTCGATCATCTCGCCCCAGTAGTCGCTGTCGAACAGCACGACCGGGAAATGGCGGATCTTCCCGGTCTGGATCAGCACCAGCGACTCGTACAGCTCGTCGAGGGTGCCGAAGCCGCCGGGGAAGATCACGAATCCCTCCGACGGCCGGACGAAGCAGACCTTCCGCGCGTAGAAGTGGTCGAACGTGTACTCGAGGTCCAGGTAGGGGTTCGGGCTCTGCTCGTGCGGCAGTTCGATGTTGAAGCCGATCGACTGGCCCCCGCCCTCCTGCGCGCCGCGGTTGGCGCCTTCCATCACGCCGCCGCCGCCCCCCGTCACGACCGCCCAGCCCGCCTCGCCGAACCTGCGGCCGACGGCGCGCGCCTCCTCGTACGGCTTGCT
This sequence comes from Gaiellaceae bacterium, assembly GCA_036564885.1. Taxonomy (GTDB): domain Bacteria; phylum Actinomycetota; class Thermoleophilia; order Gaiellales; family Gaiellaceae; genus Palsa-739. Next base: position 4,619 of record DATCOE010000184.1, read on the forward strand.
GCCTGCAGCCACGCGCGCCGAGCCGAAGAGCGTGACCGCAGGCCGTCGGATCTGCGCGACCTTCTCGAAGCCCAGCCTGAACTCGCTGGCGATCTTGGCGACTGACGCCTCGATGTCCGCGCTGGGGTGGTCGAGGATCTTCCGGTCGTCCATCCTCTAAAGGCGATGCTGTGGGAAGTAGGCGGCCCAGGCGCCGATCACGCAGAAGACGATCGCACCGGCGTACAGGGCGTACGAGACCAGGGCCTTGTTGCGGCCGCCGCCGAGCCAGAGCCAGCGCGCCGACTTCCAGATCGCGCCGCCGTCGAAGAACCCGATCGGGATCAGGTTCAGGAGGTTGAGCATGAAGCCGGCGTACGCGAGCGCGACGAGAATCTGCGAGCCGTTCGAGCGGCCGACGAGGTAGCACCCGAGCGCCGCAACGCCGCCGAGGATCGGGCCCGCGACGGCGACGCGCGCGGTCTGCCATGGGTTGCCGCGCGTATAGCGGACGAACGCCAGGATGAACGGCACGAAGATCGGCCACGACGGGTTGAGGCCCTCGCGCTTCGCCTCGACGAAGTGGCCCATCTCGTGCGCGAAGATCAGCAGCACGAAGCCCGCCGCGAACTTCCAGCCGAAGAGCAGCGCGTAGCCGCCGAAGGCGATGAAGATCGTCGAGAACTTGAGCAGGACGAAGCCCCACTTCGCGACCAGGAAGACGGCTGCGATCAGCGGGCCGAAGAGGCGCCGCAGCATCCCGCCCCAGTTGGTGCCGCGGGGCTGGATCGGTTCGTACTCGCGGAGCGGGGTGGGATCCATTCCCGCACTGTAGGCGACTTCCTCGGGAGGTGGTCGCGCGGCTACGACCCCCGGCCGATCCACTCTTCGCCGCCGTCGTAGACCTCCTTCTTCCAGAGCGGCACGCGCTCCTTCAGCGTGTCGATCGCGTCCTTGCACGCAGCGAGCGCGTCCCCTCGGTGGGGTGCGGAGACGGCGATCACGACCGACGTGTCGCCGATCCCGACGCGGCCGACGCGGTGGTGGATCGCGATGGCGCACAGCTCGTACCGCGCGTGCAAGGTTTCGGCGATCTCGGCCATCACCGCCTCGGCCATTCCCTCGTACGCCTCGTAGTCGAGGTGCTCGACCGTGCGCCCGCGTGACTGGATGCGCGTCGTGCCCGTGAAGGTCGCGATCGCGCCCGCACGTTCGTCGCGCACCTCGTCGACGGCCTGGTCGAGCGAGAGCGGCTCGTCGCTGAGCAGGAACGCACCACCGGAGACGGGCGGGATCAGTGCGACCTCGTCCCCGTCGGCGAGCAGACGGTCTCGCTCGGCGTAGGCCTTGTTCACCGCGTAGAGGAGGCCGGCGGGCTCGTCGCCCAGCTCGAGCGCGCTCCACACGTCGGCGACCGTCGCCGCGTCGACCTCACGCTCCGACCAGCCGGCGCGCTCGCGCAACCCGGCGAAGAGACGGACCCGAACCACGGCGGAAGCCTATGCGCCAGGCGGGAACGTAGGATTCGTGCCCGTGGCGACTCCAGACCATCGCGAGACGGAGTCCGGGATCGAGGTGAAGCCGGTCTACACGGCCGAGGACGCGACCACGGAGCTCGAACTTCCGGGCGAGTTCCCGTACACCCGCGGCCCGCACCCGGACATGTACCGCGGGCGGCCCTGGACGATCCGGCAATACGCGGGCTTCGCGTCGGCCGAGGAGTCGAACGCCCGGTACCGGTATCTGCTCGAGCGCGGCCAGACCGGGCTCTCGATCGCGTTCGACCTGCCGACGCAGCTCGGGTACGACTCCGACGACCCGCACGCGCTGGGTGAGGTCGGCCGCACCGGGGTCGCGATCGACTCGATCGCCGACATGGAGATCCTGCTCGGCGGCATTCCGCTGGGCGAGGTGTCGACTTCGATGACGATCAACGCGCCGGCGTCGCTGCTGCTCCTCCTCTATGAGCTCGTCGCCGAGGAGCAGGGCGTGCCCGCGACGGCGCTGCGCGGCACCGTGCAGAACGACATCCTCAAGGAGTACATCGCGCGCGGGAACTACATCTTCCCGCCGCGCCCGTCGATGCGGCTGACGACCGACCTGTTCGCGTATTGCGCGGAGCGCATCCCGTCGTGGAACACGATCTCGATCTCCGGCTACCACATCCGCGAGGCGGGCTCGACCGCCGTGCAGGAGCTCGCGTTCACGCTCGCCAACGGCATTGCGTACTGCGCGGCGGCGGTCGAGGCGGGCCTCTCGCCCGACGAGTTCGGCGCGCGGCTCTCGTTCTTCTTCAACGCGCACAACGACTTCTTCCAAGAGGTCGCGAAGTTCCGCGCAGCGCGCCGCCTGTGGGCGCGGATCATGCGCGAGCGGTTCGGCGCGACCAACCCGAAAGCGCTCGCATTGCGCTTCCACGCGCAGACGGGCGGCTCGACGCTGACGGCGCAGCAGCCGGAGAACAACGTCGTCCGGGTCGCCATCCAGGCGCTGTCGGCGATCTGCGGCGGCGCCCAGTCGCTGCACACGAACTCCTACGACGAGGCGCTCGCGCTTCCGTCGGAGCATGCGGCGACGATCGCGCTGCGCACGCAGCAGATCCTCCAGAACGAGACGGGCACGATGGCGACGGCCGACCCGCTCGGCGGCTCGTTCTACATCGAGTCGCTCACCGACGAGCTCGAGTCGCGTGCGTGGGAGTTGATCGAGCACATCGACGGCCTCGGCGGCGCGGTCGACGCCGTCGAGCAGGGCTTCGTGCAGGGCGAGATCGAGGAGGCTGCCTTCCGGTGGCAACTGCAGGTCGAGAGCGGCGAGCGCCCGATCGTCGGCGTCAACACGTACGTTGCCGAGTCGGAGCAGGCGATCGAGCTCCAGCAGATCGACCCGGCGGCCGAGCGTCGTCAGCTCGAGCGCACGGCGAAGGTCCGAGCGGAGCGGAATGCAGCCGAGGCGGACGCTGCGCTTGCGCGCGTGCGCGATGCGGCGACGAGCACCGAGAACCTGCTGGTGCCGATGCGCGACGCGCTGCGTGCGCGCTGTACGGTCGGCGAGATCTGCGGCGTGCTCCGCAGCGAGTGGGGCGAGCATGACCGCCCGCGCGGTTAGCCAGGTTCACCGAGCGCACGTCTAAGCTCGCGGTATGGCCGTCGCGACGCCTCCGCGGACACCTCAGCCCGAGCACGAGCCGCTCGAGGCGCCGCGCCCCCGAGGTCCGTGGGCGCTCGCGTGGCGCCGCTTCAAGCGCGACCGGGTCGCGCTCGGCTGCGGCATCCTCCTTGTTCTGCTCGTCTTCGCGGTCGGGCCAGGAGCGCCGCTCTATGGGAAGCTCATCGGTCACGGTCCGAACGATTTCTTCCCGTACGCGGTCAGCGTCGGCCTGCGGCCCGCCGGCCCGTTCACCGTCACCTACGCGACGCACCAGGTCGCCGGTGACGACCCATTCGCGCTGAAGCATCCGCCGCCGCCGAAGGGCACGCCGACGACGCTGTTGCTGCTCGGCGCCGACAGTCAGCTCGGGCGTGACGAGTTCCTGCGGATTCTCTACGGCGGCCGCGTCTCGCTGGAGGTCGCGGCCGGCGCGGCAATCGTCGCGATCCTGATCGGGATCGTTCTCGGCACACTTGCCGGCTACTTCGGCGGCCTCGTGGACGCGGTGATCTCCCGCTTCACCGATCTTGTGATGGCGTTCCCGCTGCTGCTCTTCCTGGTGATGATCGGGAGTCTCTTCAGCTACGGCCTGACGCGCTGGACGTTCCACGGCCTGCTCAACCAGGGCGTCTTCCAGTTGATCCTCGTGATCGGCGCGTTCACGTGGTTCTATCCGGCGCGGATCGTGCGGGGCCAGATCCAGTCGCTGCGCCAGCGCGAGTTCGTCGAAGCCGCGCAGATGGTCGGCGCGCGCGACTCGCGCATCATGCGCACGCACCTCCTGCCGCACGTCGTGCCGCCGCTGCTCGCCTACGGCACGCTGCTCGTCGCGACGAACATCATGATCGAGGTCGGCGTGACCTTCCTCGGCGCCGGCATCAAGCTCCCGACCGCGAGCTGGGGCAGCCTGCTCGCGCAGACCTGGGGGTCGATCCTGAACCCGAACGCCTACAACCCGGCGACGACGCAGCCGTGGCTGACGCTTTGCCCGTCGATCGCGATCTTCTTGACGGTGTTCGCGTTGAACCAGTTCGGCGAGGGGCTGCGCGAGGCGACCGATCCGAGGGGCGCGCGGTGATCGGCTTCGTCCTTCGCCGTCTCGCGGTCGCGGTGATCCTGCTCTGGATCCTCTCGGCGATCACCTTCGCGATCTATCTGAAGGTGCCCGCGGACCCGGCGGGGTTCCTCGTCGACGTCCAGCACGCGTCGCCGCAGGCGATCGCGAAGGCGCACCACGCCCTCGGCACGGACCGGCCGGCGATCGTCCAATACGGGAGGTACATGCAGCGTCTCGTCCACGGTGACTTCGGCATCTCGTGGGCGACCGTCAACTTCTTCAACGGGCAGACCGTCGGGTCGCCGGTCGGCCAAATCGTCTGGAAGGCCGCGCTCGTGACCGGCTCGCTCGCCCTCGGCGGCTTCGTTCTCCTGCTGCTCGTCGCGGTTCCACTCGGAACGTTCGTCGCGACCCGCCCGCGGTCGCTGATCGACCGGCTGTCGCTGGGTTTCTCGGTCGCCGCGATCTCGACCCACCCGCTCGTCGTCGGGCTGCTGCTCCAACTCTTCGTCGGCAACCGGTGGAAGTTGCTGCCCGCGTCGGGCTACTGCACGGTGGCTCATCCATCAGCCGCTTCGATCGACGCCTGGCGGCGATTCGCACCGACCGGAGTGCCGGAACCGTGCGGCGGCGTGGGGCAGTGGGCGTGGCACCTCGTGTTGCCGTGGGTCACGTTCGCACTGTTCTTCGTCGCGCTCTACATGCGGATCGTGCGCACGCGCATGCTCGAGGTGCTCGAGGAGCCGTGGGTGCGCACCGCCCGCGCGAAGGGCGCGTCGGAGTTCCGCATCATCCGAGCCCACGCCCTGCGGAACGCCGTCGCGCCCATCGTGACGATGGTCGCGATGGACGCGGGCATGGCGATCGGGATCGCCATGTACATCGAGACGGTTTTTGGGCTGCCGGGGCTCGGCCGCACGATGATCCGCGCACTTGCGGGCTTCCAGGGCTACGACCTGCCCGTGATTCTGGCGGTCACACTCGTCGCGGCTGCGGCGATCATCGTGCTGAACCTCGTCGCCGATCTCGTGCTGCTCGCGGTCGACCCGACTGTCGCGCGCCGTCGCGGCCGGGGTGTGCTGCGCCTCGTCGGCCGCGCCGCATAGCGTCCACCTCGTGAAGATCCTGATCGTCTCCCAGATGTACCCCGGGCCCAAGGATCCGGACCTCGGGTCGTTTGTCGCCCAGATGGAGCGTGCGCTGCGGAAACGGGGGCACGAGATCGAGCTCGCCGTGCTCGACCGGCGCGCTGGTGGCAAGCTGCGCTTCCTCGAGCTCGGCAGGCGTGTGCGCGCGGCTGCGCGGCCGGACGTCGTCTGGGCGCACTTCCTCGTCCCCGCCGGGTTCTTCGCCTCGAAGGTCGACGCGCCGCTCGTCGTCACTGCGCACGGCCGCGACGTGCGAAACATCGGCTCGATTCCCGGTGTTGCGCACCTGACGCGGCGCGTCGTCGGCCGCGCGTCGACCGTGATCGCGGTGTCGGAGTATCTGCGCCGGGAGCTCGAGGAGCGGCTGCCCGAGGCGCGCGGCAAAACCGAGGTGGTCGACTCGGGTGTCGACCTGGAGCGCTTCACGGCGGTCGCACCCGCTGCCGAGCTCGAATCGCCCGCCTTCGTGCACGTCGGATCGCTCACCGCGCGGAAGAACGTTATCCGGCTCGCCGACGCGTTCGAGCGTCTCGGCCGCGGTTCGCTGACCTATGTCGGGGACGGGCCGCTGCGCTCGCAGCTCGAAGGACGCGACCGTGTGCGCGTGGTCGGCCGCGTCGCGCACGACGCGGTGCCCGGCTGGCTGAGCGCGGCCGACGTCGTCTGCGGCGTCGCGCTCGTCGAGCCGTTCGGCCAGGCCCTGCTCGAAGCGCTCGCGTGCGGCAAGCCGGTCGTCGCGACGCGGATCGGCGGCCCGCCCGAGTTCGTCCCGCCGGACGGCGGGGTGCTCGTCGATCCACTGGACGTCGGCGAGCTCGCCCGCGCCCTCGAGGCGGCTGCGCAGCTGCCGTTCCCAAACGAGGCCGCCCGCGCGGCGGCCGCGGGTCACGACGTCAGGCTTCAGGCGGCGCGGGTGGAGGAGATCCTCCAGCGAGCCGTTCGAGATCGGCGAGCCTGACCTCGACGAGCGGGCGGATGCCTTCCTCCAGCCCGTGCTCGCGCGCGACCGCAAGTGCCTGCTCGTAGCTCTGCCGGATCTTCTCGGCGGAGACTCCCTGCTTCAGGCGGTTGTCGCCCGTCAGCAGCAGGTCGTGGATCTTCTGGCGCGCTTCCGATTCGTCCACGTCTTGACCACCTTAAGTGCTGCTCGGCGGGCGCTGCTCGCTACACTTCCGCCGCGATGCTGCCGATCTTTGCCGTCATCCACGTCCTGCTCGCATCAAGCCTCGTCGGCCTGATTCTGATGCACTCGGGTCGCGACGCCGGGCTCGGCGGCATGGGGTTCACCCCGCAGTCCCAGGGCGGGACGCACATCGTCGAGCGCAACCTGACGCGCGTGACGACCGTCATCGCGCTGCTTTTCTTCGCGAACACGGTCCTGCTCTTCCGCTTGCTCAAGTAGCGCGGCCGTAGACTTCGCCGATGCAGTTGGCGGGCTTGCACCACGTCACGTGTGTCTGCTCCGACGCGCAGCGGACGCTCGACTTCTATCGCGACCGGCTCGGCTTCTCGCTTGTCAAGAAGACCGTCAACTTCGACGACCCGCACAGCTACCACCTCTACTTCGGCGACGCGGTCGGCAGCCCCGGCACGCTGATGACCTTCTTCGAGTGGCCTCGCGCGGAGCCGGGCCGGCTCGGTCGCGGCACGCTGGAGTCGATCGGGCTCGAGACACCGTCCGTGTCCGAGGAGAGCGAGGGTGAGGACCCGGACGGCTTGCGTCTCCGGCTCTATCCCGCTGAGGCGCCGCGCCTCCGCGACGTGACCGCGATCGGGAACTCGGACCTGTATGCCGGGCTCTTCACCGAGGATGCGCCGCTCCATTTTGCCGACCCGGTCGAGGAGGCCGCGTTGATCGGCGCCGGCACGACGCACCACGTCGCCTGGCGCGCTGGCGACGACGCGGAGGCGGAGGCGAGGTTCGCGCGGCTCGTCGAGCTCGGGCTCCGCCCGACCGAGATGCAGGAGCGGAAGTACTTCCGGTCGATCTACTTCCGTATGCCCGACGGCATCCTGATGGAGATCGCAACCGACGGCCCCGGCTTCCTTGTCGACGAGCCGGCGGAGTCGCTCGGGCAGGGTCTGTCGCTGCCCTCGTGGCTCGAGCCCGAGCGCGAGACGCTCGAGCGCGAGCTCGCACCCATCCGCTGACCTGCGGCTACAATCCCCGCGCTCTCAGGCGCTGGTGGCGGAATTGGTAGACGCGCTAGGTTGAGGGCCTAGTGGCCGAAAGGCCGTGGAGGTTCAAGTCCTCTCCAGCGCATCGGAGAAGCCGCCCCGTGGGGCGGCTTTTTTCGTCGTTGACAGTGTCCGCAGGAGTCTCTACTCTGAGTGCGAACACACGTTCGACCACAGTCCGCAACCCTCGGAGGCGCGAGTGCTCACGGCCCGTCAACAGGAGATCTGGAACTACCTCGTCGAGTACGTCGACCGGCACGGCTATCCGCCGACCGTCCGCGAGATCGGCGAGCACGTGGGCCTGGCCTCTCCGTCGACCGTGCACGCGCACCTCGCAAACCTGGAGCGTGCCGGCCTGCTCCGCCGCGATCCGACGAAGCCTCGTGCGCTCGAGTTGATCGGCCGCGAGCGCCGCGAGGCGGATCCCGCCACGCAGGCCGAGCGAAACGATTTCACGCGGTTGCCGCTCGTCGGCCAGATCGCGGCCGGCGGTCCCATGCTCGCCGAGGACAACATCGAGGAGTACCTCCCGATGCCGAGCTCGACGAAGGGCGACTTCCTGCTGCGCGTCAAGGGCGAGTCGATGATCGAAGCGGGGATCCTCGACGGCGACCTGGTGATCGTCCAGAAGGCGCAGGATGCGCGCAACGGCGAGATCGTCGTCGCGCTCGCAGGCGAGGACGAAACCACCGACGAGGCAACCGTCAAGACCTTCTACCGCGAGGACGGCCGGGTGCGGCTCCAGCCGGAGAACTCCTCCATGGAGCCGATCTACGCCAAGCACGTGCAGATCCTCGGCCGGGTCGTCGGGGTCTTCCGGGAGCTGTGAGCCTCTCTTGAGCAGCGTCACCGCCTTCGCCCGGACGCTCGACCAGGAGCTGACCGCGCTGCTGCGCGGCGCATCGCTCGAGTGCCTCGCCTGTGGCGAGTTCGTCATGCACGCGCGCGGCGGCAGCGTCTTCTGCCCCGAGTGCTCCAGTCAGCTTGCGGACGAGGGCGCGCTCGCGACCGCGCTGCCTGTCGGTGCGCACGCCGGCTGACTACAATTCGAGGTGCAGGCCGGGTGACCGCGGTCGGCCGCTTCGGCGGCCGGTCGAGGAAAGTCCGGACACCACAGGGCAGGACGCTGGCGCAAGGCCAGGCGGCGAAAGCCGACGGAAAGTGGAACAGAAAGCAGACCGCCACCGGCGTGTCTCCGGAGATGCCGGCGGTAAGGGTGAAACGGTGGGGTAAGAGCCCACCAGCGTCGCGGTGACGCGGCGGCTTGCCAAACCCCGTTCGGTGCAAGGCGAACAGGGCCCGTCATCAGGTTGCCCACCGAGGGCCCGGGTAGCTGCCAAGAGGGATGGTCACCCAAGACAGAATCCGGCTTACAGGCCTGCTACAGCGAAGCCCCCGCAAGGGGGCTTCGTCATTGACTCGGCGCTTAAGCGCGCAGGAGAACTTCGAGTGCGGTGCCCGCGCCCGGGGCCGAGCTGAGCGTCAGCGCGCCGCCGATCGAGGCTGCACGCTCGCGCATGTTGCTGAGGCCCTGCCCGGCGCCGTCCTCGGTGGCATCGAATCCTGCACCGTCGTCACGCAAGGCGACGAACCGCTCGCCCGAGCGCGCGCCGATCTTCACCCAGGCATGCTTGGCGCCGGCGTGCTTGCGCGAGTTTGCGAGCCCCTCCTGGACGATCCGGAAGAGCTCGATCTGCTCGTCGGGCCCGAGCATGATCGCCGGGTCGATCTCGAGCTCGACCTCGATTTCGCCGTCGGCGGTCAGAAAGTCGACGTAGCGGCGTAGCGCCGCGTCGAACGGCGCACGGCCGGATGCGGACGACAGCGCCAGGATCGCGTAGCGCGCCTCCTGCTGCGCGGCGAGCGCCGCTGCTTTCAGGGCCGGGAGCGTTGTCTTCGGGTCCGCGCCGTTCTCGAGCATCGACGCGTGCGTCGAGATCGCAAAGAGATATTGAGCGAGGCCGTCGTGGATCTCGCGCGCGACGCGGGCGCGCTCCTCGGCGACGGCGCGGCCGAACTCGGAGCCGCGGATCGCGCGCCACACGCCGACGAGCAGGACGCCGTAGGCAAGCAGGCGCAGCCAGTCGCCCTGCGACACGTCACCGACGCGGACGAGCGGCGTGAAGAGGAAGTGCAGCGATGAGAAGAGCATCAGCGTCGCGCCGAGCGCGAGCCAGCGGTCGAGGTCATCGCCCTTCAGGCGGAAGCGGTTCGCGAAGCCGACGACGGCCAGCAGATTGAGCAGTCCCTGCGCCGCGAGGACGCCGGTGAGCGAGGCGGGCATCGTCGGGTCATGCGCCGGGCTCAGGTTGGGGAGCGTGAGCCCAAGCGAGCGAGACATCCCCCAGACGATGATCATGCAGCCGATCGACGCGACGAACGCGTTGCCGAGCACCGCGCGGCGATGCTGAATGCGCCCGCCGACAAACGGCGCCGCAGCGATCAGCGCCCAGCCGAGCATCGGGCCGATGATCGCTGCCCACAGTTCGGTGCGTCGCGCCTCGGCCTGCGCGATGCTCGGGACGATCGAGAACGCGAGCCACGACACCGAGGTGATGAAGAACCCGGTGGAGAGGAAGAGGTCGAAGCGCTGCCCTTCGACGCCGAAGCGCGTGGCGCTGAGGAGTGCGACGAGTCCGCCCGCGAGCATGAAGCTCGTCGCCAGGACGAGCTTCAACTCGGGCAGCGAATACGGGTGCCGGAGGGTCGGATAGGCCAGGAAAAGGGCAAGCGTGGCCCCGAGCAGGCCGAAGAGCAGCACCTGTCCCCAGAGGAAGCCTTCGAAGCGATCGTGGTGCATCGCCGCTTCTATCGGCAGAATCAGGCCATCCCATGACGGAACGCATCCTGATCGTCGACGACCATCCCCTGACCCGGGACGCCCTCGCGGGCCTCCTTGCCCACAACGGCTTCGACGTCGTCGGCCAGGCGGGAAGCGGGGAGGAGGCGATCGCCCGCGCGCGCGAGCTGCGCCCCGACCTCGTCCTCCTCGACCTCTCGATGCCGGGCATGGACGGCCTCACAGCGCTGCCGAAGCTCCGCGATGCGGCGCCCGACGCCGAGATCGTCGTGCTCACCGCGTCGGAAGAGGAGTCGAACCTGCTCGGCGCGATCCGCGCCGGCGCCGCGGGCTACCTGCTGAAGAGCGAGCCGCCCGAGCGGATCGTTGCGTTCCTGCGCGGCGTCGTGCAGGGCGAGGCCGCTTTGTCGGGCGCAGTCGCCCGCCGCCTGCTCGACCAGGTGCGCGAGGGTGGCTCCCGCACCACTGTCCCCGACTTGGTCGCCCAGGCGCTCTCGGCGCGCGAGCTCGAGGTGCTGCTTCTCCTCGACCGCCACCTCGGTACCGACGAGATCGCCGTTCGGCTCTTCATCTCGGAGCACACGGTCCGCTCGCATGTGAAGAGCCTGCTCGGGAAGCTCGGCGTCTCGTCGCGCCGCGAAGCGCTCGAGAAGCTCGCCGGCGGCTGATGGTTCCGAACGGCGTATCCCCCACGGTGGGGGATACCGGTTCGCCCAGTCAGAGTGTCGAGCGGCCTTGGCCCGGCGCCGAGACTTGGAAGGCGTTAATCGGTGACATATTCCTTCTGCGGCAACCGGCCGGCTTTGTAGCCGGCCGTTGCGCTTCTCGGGCTAGGAACCAAAGCCCTCCAGGCTCGACTCGACCAGGTCAGGGAGTGTCCGCAGGTTGTAGCCGCCTTCGAGCACGGCGGCGACGCGCGGCGCGAGTTGTGCGGCTCGGCGGGCGAGCTCTCGGAAGCCGGCGGCCGTCACCTCCATGTCGGCGAGCGGATCGTCGACATGGGCGTCGAACCCGGCGGACACGAGCAGGAGGTCGGGCGCGAATCGCTGCACCGACCGCTCGACCGTCTGCCACGCCTCGAAGTAATCGGCGTCGCCCGAGCCTGCCACGAGCGGGATGTTGACGAGCGTCTCGCCCTGCTCGTATGGGCCGCCGCTCCCCGGATAGAGCGGCCACTGGTGCAGCGACACGAACAGGATCGACGAGTCGTCGCGGACGATGTTCTGCGTGCCGTTACCGTGGTGCACGTCCCAGTCGACGATCGCGACACGCTCGATGCCGAGTTCGGCCTGGGCCCACCGCGCCGCGATCGCCACCGAGTCGAAGAGACAGAAGCCCATCGCGCGGTCCTCCTCGGCGTGGTGGCCGGGCGGTCGCCCAAGGGCGAAGCCGCCGCGGCGTGCTGCCTCGATCGCCGCGCCCGCCGCGAGCAGCGCCGCTTCGAAGGTCGTCTCGGTGCAGAACGTGTCCTGATCGATCGGGTGACGTGTGGTGCGCACCTCCTCGAGCAACCGCTGCGTGTGGCACCGCAGCACATCCTCCTCGGTCGCCGGGGCGCACTCCACGAACGAGAAGCGATCGTGCAGCACCTCGATCCGGCTCTGCGACTCCGGGTGCGAGCCGGTCGGGTGCAGCCGCGCGAACGCCTCGTGGCTTACGACGTCGATGAGCGGATCGCCTCGAGGAGCTCGTCGAGCCGCCGCTCGCCCTGCGCGCGCCCGATCAGGTAGCAGAGCAGCGGCGCGTTCGTGCGGTCGCCGCTCTCGTGCGCGGCGGTACGGGCGATGTCGAGCAGTCCCCGGACGTCGTCGTCGGAGAGATCGCCGCCGCCGATCGCGTCGGCCGCCGAGCGCAGCCAGGCATCCATCGCGCCGGAGCATAGACGGGCGCTCCGGCGGCCAGGAGCGTACGGTTCGCAGATGCCCCGCGCGCTGTGGGCGAACGCGCCCTTCGCCCTCCTGCGGCACCGCTCAGTGCTGGTCGCGGTTGTGTGCGCTTCGTTTCTCGTCGCGCTTGCTGCGGCTTCAGCGCCGCTCCTTCGCGCGGGCGCCGAGAGCGAGGCGCTGAAGGGCAAGCTCGATCTCCTGACACCGCTGGCGGCGGGGTTGACGATCGAAACTCCCGCGGCGCGCCAACGAGACCCCGCGCGCGTTGACCGTTCCCGTCGTGCAGCGGCACGACGGCTCGCGCGCGATCTGCCGTTCGTCGGCGAGCCGATCCTCACGACGACCACGGTTGCACGGGTCGGCGGCAAGGTGCTCGAAGGCGGCCGCCCGCTCTACGTCGTGCCGATGGCGCGGACGGGAGCGACCGCGCACGTTCGCCGGCTCTTGGGTGGTGGGCCCGGCGCGTGGCTGGCTGCGCCGGTCGCGCGGCTCGCGCGCGTCGGGCCGGGCGGCCGGGTGGAGCTGATCCCACCCGGGTTTGGCGGGCCGCGCCGCGGGGCGCTGCGCGTGCCGGTCGGCGCGGTCTACGCGCCGCTCGACGGGGATCCGGACAATCCCTACTGGGTCGACTTCGTCGCACGTATCCGACCCCCGAATCCGGATCGGGCGCCGTTCCCGACGTTCCTCCTGACGAACCGGGCCGAGCTGTACCGCATCGCGCAGCGCGTCGGCGACGACACTCTGGGCAACGTCTTCGAGTTCCCGGTCACGACCGGGTCGATGACGCCCGCGCGCGCCAAGGACGTCGCCGCCCACTTCGCCGCGATCCGGCGCAGCCTCGCGCGCCCCACGCCGCTCGCGCGCAGCCTCGGCTGCGGCCGCTGCAAGGTCTCGAGCTCAATCGAGGCGGCAGTGCGCCTCTCGGCGCAGAGCGTCGACGCACTGACGCCGGTGATCTCGCTGCTCGCCGGTTTCGCCGCTCTGATCGCGGTCGGCGCCGCGTTCGTCGCAGGCGTGTTCAACGTGCGGCGCCGGAGCGCCGAGGCGCGGCTGTCGGTCGTCGGCGGCGAGAGCCGCGCTCTCTTCAGCGTGCGAGCCGCGCTCGAGTCGACGGCGCCGGCACTCGCCGGTGCAGCTGCCGGGCTCCTGGGCGCGACGGCGCTCGCGCGCGCGCTCACACCGGCGGGCACGATCGACCACGCGGTGGTGCGGTCGGCGCTCGCAGCG
>DATCOE010000185.1:0-24959 GCA_036564885.1 Gaiellaceae bacterium
GAGACAGGCTCCCTTGCGGGAGCCTGTCCAAGAGATTCGCCGAGTCTGTCGCGGTTTCGTCCACAACTCCGGTCGACTTTCCGATCTCAGCCCTTGCGGACTTCCTCGTACAGCCTCTCGGTGCTGCTTCAACCTACTTCCGCGCCGCGCTCGGCGCACTTGGAAATCTAGGGGGTGGGCACGCCACATGCAAGGGCGCGAAACATGAAAAGCTCGCATTTTGCGGATTTTCAATAATCAACATTTCCACAGCACGCCGTGCAGCCTGTGGATAAGCCCGCCGGGCGCGGCGGCCCGCGCCGCGCCGCCTCGGATGTGCGCAGCGCGCGATGTCCCGCTGAGGCACGTCTGGTGCCAGGCACGAGCCGTGTCCGCTGGAGGCAGCGTCCGGCCCGGATACGGAGAGGCGCGCGTGCGCCGACCTCGAACCGCGACGTCCAGGGCCGGCGGAGGAGAGCAGCGCCGACACCGCACGATCTTCCCCCTGATTCTCCAACTTGACATAACGCACATTCTCGTGCGTGGAGAAAGAGCACTTGCTTTCGGGAGGCCGAACGTGTTTCGCTCTCCGGGGGGCGCGGGAAGACGGTTGGCCAGGACAACACGGATCAGGGGGAGCACAATTTGAGTACGGTCGAGATCGAGTCCATCCTCGGAAATGAGGACCTCGCGGCACTGCTCGAGGCCGGCGAGGCGAACGGTCAGGTACGCCAGGCGGAGCTTCAGGAGATCCTCGAGCCGCTCGAGCTCGACGTGCTGGAGATCGACGCGGTGTACATGGAGCTCGACCGCAGGGGCATCGAGCTCCTCGCCGAGGAGCCCGACAAGGAAAAGGAAGCGGCTCCCCCACCGCCGCGGGCCGCTGTCGCGCCTGCCGAGACGACGACCGACGCGCTGCAGCTCTTCCTGCGCGAGGCCGGGCGGCACCAGCTGCTGACCGCGGCACAGGAGGTCGAGCTCGCGAAGAAGATCGAGGCCGGCGACATGCCGGCGAAGCAGCGGATGATCCAGTCGAACCTCCGACTCGTCGTCTCGATCGCAAAGAACTACCGCAACCAGGGCCTGCCGTTCCTCGACCTGATCCAGGAAGGCACCCTCGGCTTGATCCGCGCCGTCGAGAAGTTCGACTGGCGCCGCGGCTTCAAGTTCTCGACGTACGCGACCTGGTGGATCCGCCAGGCCGTCGCGCGGGCGCTCGCCGACAAGGCGCGCACGATCCGCATGCCCGTCCACATCGTGGAACGGATGCAGAAGATGAACCGCGCCGAGCGGACGCTCTGGATGGAGCTCGGCCGCGAGCCGACCCTCGACGAGATCGCCGAGGAGGCGTCGCTTCCGATCGAGCAGGCGCGCGAGGTCAAGGCCGCGGCGCGTGCGTCCGCGAGCCTCGACCAGCCGGTCGGTGAGACCGACGACGCCGTCTTCGGAGACTTCGTCGCCGGCGACGACCCGCTTCCCGAGGAGCGCGTCGAGGTCTCGCTGCGCAGCCAGGCGCTGGCGATCGCCCTACACGCGCTGCCCGAGCGCGAGCGGCACGTGCTCGTCCTGCGCTACGGGCTCGTCGACGAGGAGCCGAAGACACTCGAGGAGATCGGCAAGCGCCTGGGCCTCACCCGGGAGCGCGTACGGCAGATCGAGCTCGAGTCGCTGCGCCGCCTTGCCGGCCTGCGCGAGATGCAGGCCGTCGCCTCGAGCTAGAGGCGCCGCGACCGCTGCGGGATGCGTTCCCTAGGCGTGGAGATAGAGCTCGAGATCGGGTGCTGCCAGGCGCAGCTCCCGCAGTGCCCGCGACTCGAGCTGGCGGACACGCTCGCGCGTGATGCCGAGCCCGGCGCCGACCTCTTCGAGGGTCTGCGGCTTCTCGCCGTCGAGACCGAAGCGGAGCGCCAGCACGCGGCGCATCCGGGGGTTCAGGTTGGAGAGCGCGGCTGAGAGCTCCTTCGCCCGCAGGATGTGCGCGGTCTTCTCCTCCGGCTGCGCGGAGTTCAGGTCCTCGATCATGTCGCCGTAGAGACTCTCGCCGTCGCCGACCGGTACGTCGAGGCTGACCGGATCCTCCACGAGCTCGAGCAGATCCTGGACGCGCTGCTCGGGCAGCCCGCTCTCCTTCGTCAGCTCCGCGAGCGTCGGCTCGCGGTTGAGCTTCTGAGCGAGTATGCGGCGCGAGCGCAGCAGCCGGCGCACCTGCTCGGCGACGTGCACCGGCAGCCGGATCGTGCGACCCTGGTCGGCGAGCGCGCGGGTGACCGACTGGCGGATCCACCAGGTCGCGTACGTCGAGAGCTTGTAGCCCATCCGGTAGTCGAACTTCTCGACCGCGCGGATCAGGCCGAGGTTGCCCTCCTGGATCAGGTCGAGGAGCGGGACGCCGGCCTTCGTGTAGTTGCGTGTGATCGACATCACGAGGCGGAGATTCGCCTCGATCAGCTCGCGCTTCGCCTGCTCGTCGCCCTCGTCCTTTCGGCGGGCCAGCTCGCGCTCCTCGGCGCGCGTCAGGAGCGGGCCGCCGCCGATCGAGCGCACGTAAAGCTTGAGTGGATCCTGTGTGACCGCCGCCGGCGCGAGCACGTGCACCTCGCCCTCGTCGGCGTCCACGAGCTCAGCCTCCTCGACCTCGTCGACGTCTTCGACCTCTTCGACCTCTTCGACGTCGACGTCGTCGAGCGCGGTGGGGTTCTCCACGGCCGGCACCAGCTCGAGCCGAGGCTCGTCGGTCTCCGGGGTCGTGAAGACGGCAGTTGGAAGCGGCCGCTGCTCCATCGGAGCCGTTATCGGCATCCCTCTTCCGAGGCTTGAGCGGCGCGTCAACCTCCCAACGGGTGACGCCGAATAAGAACCGGGCAAGAGGTTCTGCCGGCGGGGCGACGAATCGTGTTCCTAACTAAAGAAGCTGGCGCCTCGTCCGATAAGTAGAGAGAGGGACGGCCTCGCCGTCCGGGGTCTCGACCAGGATCCACAGCATGTGCGGAATCGCCGGATACAGCCTGTCGGCCCGCAGCGACGTCGATCGGACACTCGCCGCGCAGTCGCTGCTGGCCGGAATCGCCGAACGCGGCGCCGACGCCGTCGGGTACGCGTACCGGGGCCCGGACGACGCGTACGCGGTCGTGACGAAGCAGCGCACCCCGGCGAGCACGCTCCTCGACCGGGTCGCGGTGCCCTCGAGCGCGACCGAGCTGCTCGTCCACGTCCGGGACTACACGAAGGGCCACCCCTCGATCGCCGCCAACAACCACCCCGTCCGCCACGGTCCGGTGGTCGGCATCCACAACGGGATCATCCTCAACGACGACGAGTTGCTCGAGCCGCTCAGCTGCGCGCGCTGCGAGCCGAGGATGACCGTCGACTCGGAGGCGATCTTCGCTCTCGCGGCCCATTCGGGCAACGACCCGCGCGCGCTGGAGGAGCTCACCGGCTCCATGGCAGCCGCCTGGCTCGACGCGCGCGTCGCCGGCACGATCTTCGCCGCCCGCGGCGTGGGCCGCCCACTTTGGCTCGGCAAGGGCAAGCACGAGCTCTTCTTCGCCTCGACGCGTGCAGCGCTCGAGGTCGTCGAGCGCTACACAGGCGTCCGGCTCCGCAAGCGCGAGATCGGCGACGGCACCTTCCTCGAGATCTCGGCCGGCCGCATCACACGCGAGGAGCGCTTCCGCCCCGACCACAGCTACCGCGACGCAAGCGCCCTCCCCGCCGTCCGCGCGCCGGGCGAGGGCGTCTGCTGCCTCGAGCGCCTCGCAGTGCTCGCGGCGGCGGCCTAAGCAAGCGGGCGCGCAGCGCCCACCTCTAGCTACCTGGTTCGCAACCAGGTTGCGGCCGTTCAAAGCGCGGCGGGGCGCCTCCCCCGGTCTACAGCAATCTGCCGTCCGAGCCGACGCGTACCCCCTGCTCGTCGAGCCGCTCGCGCACGAGGAACTGGAACGTCGACCACGCGCCCCGGCGCGCGTCGAACATCCGGTAGACCTGCCATTCCGTGAGCAGCCTGTCGTCCTGCTTGCGGGCCTCGGCCCAGTCGGCGAACTTCGGCAGCCGGCCGAGGACGCGGGCGAGCTCCGTCCCCTGCTCAACGGCCCGCTCGAGCCGCTCCTCCCCCACCGGCACGTCGAACCCGGCTTCCCGCAGCGCGTTCGCGAGCGAGCCGAAGGTGTGCCAGTAGAGCGACTTGGACGGAAGCTTGCCCTTGTGCCCGTCGATGTCGCGCGCGGTGGGCGGGCGCCCGAGCTCCTCCCCCAGCTCCTTCAGGAGGCCGAGCAGCTCCTCACGGGTCGCGAAGCGGCGCGGGACGAGCCCCGCCGAGCGCTTCGCGGCGTTCCACGAGCCGAAGTGCTCGATCACCGTCTGCGGATGGACGGTCGTCTGCTCGTCGGCCGCGAACTCGCGCATCGTCGGCGAGCGGCCCAGGCGCTCCGCGCTCGCCCGCAGCTCGGCGAGGATCTGCTCGTCGGAGTAGCGCTTGCGGATTCCGGACTGGAAGTCCGCCAGTGCGCCGGGGTCGATCTCGGCTACCGCCCGGAAGCGCGGCTTCTGCGGCATGCCAAGAATGGTAGAGCACGCTGAGGAATCCGCAAGTCGAGCCGCGCGGCGCGGCGCGGCGCGGTCGAGGCCGCCTAGGAGGCGGCCACGACGAGCACGGGGCGCTGCATCTGCGCCTCACCGGGCAGGTCGCCGACGATCGACTCGAGCGGCAGGATGCGCTCGAGCGCCGTGACGCAGCGCGGGCAGAACTGGGAGCCCGCCTTGTTCTTGACCTCGGTGAGGGCCTCGTTCACGGGGCGGGCGGCGCGGTAGATGCGCGTCGTCAGCATCGAGTCGAGGGCGTCGGCGACGTGGATGATGCGGGCGCCGAGCGGGATCTCCTCGCCCGCGAGCCGGTCGGGATAGCCCGTGCCGTCGAAGCGCTCGTGATGGTGGCGGATCGCCGGCACCGCGTCCTGGAGGAAGCCGAGGCGGTCGATGATGCGCGCGCCCTCCTCGGCGTGCCGCTGCATGAGCGCCCACTCCTCCGCGGTCAGGCTCGCCGGCTTCAGGAGGATCGCGTCCGGGATCGCAAGCTTGCCGATGTCGTGGAAAAGGGCTGCGTGGCCGAGCAGGTCGAGCTCCGCCTGCGAGAGGCCGAGCTCGCGGCCGATCGCGAGCGAGAGCTGTTGCACGCGGCGCGAGTGGCCGGCGGTGTACGAGTCGCGCGCGTCGACCGTCGCCGAGAGGGACTCCATTGCCGCCGTCGAGCGCTCGCGGAGCAGCCTGTTGGCCTGCTCGAGCGAGACGTTCTGGGACTGGATCGTCTCGGCGGCCTCGCGCAGCTTCATCGCCGACTTCTGCGTGTGCTTGAGGTAGGCCTCCTGCGTCTTGCGCATCAGCAGCAGCGGCACCGCGAAGACGGCGAGCGCGTACAGGCCGACGGCGTGGTACGCGAGGCCCATGACGGCGCCGATGAAGCCGTAGACGACGTAGTGCGGTAGGAGCCAGGCGAACCGCTCGTGGAACACCGACCAGGGGTTCTCGTGGCCCTCGACGCCCGACGCGAGGCTGAGCAGCGCCATGTTCACGCCGAAGTAGACGGCGCCGCCAACGACGCCGAGCGTCGCCGCGACGAGCTGGCTCATGTTGCCGCCGAAGCCGCCGAAGCCGAACGAGAAGATCGCCGCGGCCGCCAGCGAGGACAACGAGAGCGTCGCGACGTTGTACATCACCTGGTGCAGCGACTGGCGGCGCGCACTCCACTCGACGACGCAGATGGTGACGGCGAGCGGCAGCGCGGCGCGATAGTCGAAGAGCGCTGCGCCCGCGAGGGAGCCGACGGCGCTGACCGAGATCGTGCCTTCCACCTCGGCGAGCTCGAACGAGAGCGCCTGGCCGCCGCCGACGAGCGCGATCACGGCGAGCAGGCCGTAGATGTCCGTGCTGTGGCCGAAGAGGAGCCCGGCGATGCCCGCGGCGAAGCCGACGACGCTGACGACGCCCACCACGACGCCGAGGCGCCGCGAGAGCGAGAAGAACGTCGGCCCGTTCAGCGCGTGCGGGCGCGGATGGCGGCGCTCCTGGGCGGGCTCGAACTGCTCCGCAGCGGGAAGCGGCGCCACGTGCTCGCCGTCCTCGCGCACCGCGCGCAGCTTCGCGCCGCGCTCCGCCGCGAGCAGCAGCGGCTCGGTGCTGGCGCCGAGGACGCGGTTGCGACCCTGGAGCTTGGCGCGATAGACCGCGAGGTCGGCCTGATGGATGAGCTCGTTCGCGTCGACGCCGTCCTTCGGGAACGCCGCGACGCCGAGCGACACCGTCGCGCGGATCGGTTCGGTCGCGGTCTCGACCTCGAACTCACGCTCGGCGACGGCGCGGCGGATCCGTTCCGCGATCTCCATCGCCTGCTCCGGCGGGGTCTCCGGCAGAAGGATCGAGAACTCCTCGCCGCCGAAGCGGGCCGGAACGTCGTAGTGGCGCAGCTGCTGGCGGAAGATCTCCGCGATCCCTTTCAGGACAGCGTCGCCGGCGAGGTGGCCGTAGCTGTTGTTGATGTCGCGCAGGAGGTCGAGGTCCGCCATGATCAGCGACATCGGCCGCTCGAAGCGGCTGGCGCGCGCAATCTCCGCGGCGAGCGTCGTGGCGAAGTAGCGCGCGTTGTAGAGGCCGGTCTTCGGGTCGACGCGCGCCTCGGCCTGGAGCTGCGGGACGCTGAGCGACCGGTGGACGACGACGAGCGGCGCGAGGGCCGCGAAGATGAGCCACGGGTTCCAGTGCCAGAACGCTGCGAGTGAGACGCCGAGGATCGTCAGCACGAGATCGATCGAGATGCTCTCCGCGGTGAAGAGCCCCGTCTCCCGGACCGTGTGGTTGCGGCCGAGCTTCAGGATCACCGCGACGAGGATGTGATTTGTGGCGACGAACATCACGGCGGCCGCAAGGCCTGCTGCTGCGAAGCGCGCGTTGCCGTTCGCGATGAGCCCCGAGCCGTGCGCCTCGACCAGGTGCGCCGCCCCCCACGCTGCGAGCCCGTCGAGCGTGTAGTTCGAGATGTTGAAGACTTGGATCGGCCACGGGTAGCGCTCCTTCAGCCATTCCGGGATCGTCTGCACGAGCGGGATCAGGACGATCAGCTCCGGTGGGAGGAGCAGCGCGGCGGCCACGAGGAACACGACCGAGGTGTGGTACATCAGGTTCCGCGGCGACTTGACCGGGAACACCTGAGCGACGGTGGCCGCCGCCGCGAGGACGACGAAGGTCATCCAGTCGTGTTTGATGCTCGGCGCGTTCAGATAGAACTTGCCGGCCGCGGCCATCGTCACGATCGCGAGCGCAACGAGGTAGATCCGTGCGCCGCGCGGGAGCCCGGTGGGCTCGTCGCGCGATTCGTGGTCTACCGGAAGATCGAGGACGATTTCGCCGGGCAGCTGTTCGGGAACGGCGCTCATCACCGCCGCTCCGAGAGAACGCGGGAACAACGCCTGGTCCCACTCGATGCAGGGACTCGTGGCCGCAGAGCCATGCGCGGAGCGTAGAGCCGGCTCGGGACACCGGCATCCCCCGTTCGGAGCATTCCACCTGCGGGCGGCGAGGCGCGGAACGGCGAAGCGGGCCCCGTTGCCGGGGCCCGCTCGCACGTCAGGGTAGAAGCGCCGCTCGTTACGGGAGCGGTGCCGGAGGTGGGTCCACCGGAGGCGTGTCAGCCGGGGGCGCCAGGAGGGCGTCCGGGAGCACGCAGGTGGCCTCGCTCGGGTCGCAGTCAGGATTGACGATCCCGAGGTCTGCGAGCGCCGTGTCCTGCGCGGCCGGGTCGATCGCCGTCGGATCGATCCCGACCGTCGGGTCGCCCTCGGCGTTGTCCGCCCATGCCGCGTCAGACCACGCCGCGTCGCTCCAGGCTGCGTCGCTCCAGGCCGCACTGCCCCAGGCCGCGGAGGCCCAGGCTGCATCCGACCAGGCTGCGCTGGCCCAGGCGGCCGACGACCAGGCCGCGCTGCTCCAGGCAGCGTCGCTCCAGGCCGCACTGGCCCAGGCTGCATCGCTCCAGGCCGCACTGGCCCAGGCTGCCGCGTTGAACACCGAGGTGCCGTCCGCTGCCGCGCCGACGAACTGGTTCAGCGCTGCGTTCGGATTCGGCACGTTCTTCAGCCGGAGCGCACGGGCCGACGCGATGTTCACGTCGCCGACGCCGAGCTGACCCAGCTTCACCTGTGCCTGCGGAGTCGCCGTCAGCATGAGCGCGCCCTTGACCTGATCCGGGGTCCAGTCCGGATGCTGGCCGAGGAGCATCGCCGCCGCACCCGAAACCACCGGGGCTGCGAACGAGGTACCGCTCAGCTGCATGTACCCGGGCGAGGTGACGTGATCCGGGCGCTCGCTGTAGAGCACCCCACTGGTCGGCACCGGGCCGATCATGTAGCGGCCGGGCGCGCCGATCTCCGGCTTCATGAAGCCGTCCGGGGTGTAGCCCCAGGCCGAGAACGGAGCGGAGGTGTCGTCGCCGGCACGAATGCTCGTGCCGATGTCGGCTGCCCCGACCGTGATCACGAACGGATCGTTGCCCGGCGCGAACTGCACGCCGCTCTCTACGCCGTTGACCGCGTAGTTGCCCGCGGCAGCGACGACAACGACACCGTTCAGCCACAGCTTCTCGACTGCCTGGTCGATCGGGTCGAACTGGATGCTCGCCCGGTTGACCGCGTGCAGGGAGAAGTTCGCGACCTTGATGTTGTACGTGGTCTTGTTCTGGAGGATCCAGTCGGCCGCTGCGACGACATCTGCAACGGTGGCCTGGCCCTGGTCGTTCATGATGTCGACCGACATCAGGTTCGCCTTCGGGGCGACGCCGGCATAGCCGGGAGCCGCGCCGGCCGCGATGCCCGCCACGAACGTGCCGTGGCCGTAGCCGTCACCCGTTGGCGTGTTGCCCGGGAGACTCGCGAGGTTCACCTGACCGAGAACGCGCCCGGAGACGTCGCTGCGGGTTGCAGCGATGCCCGAGTCGACGATCGCGATCGTCGGCGCCTTCGGCGTGCCGCTCATCCAGTCGACCGGGACACCGGTCGCCCACGGCCAGAGCTGGGTGTTGTACGTCGGCAGCTGGAAGCCCGACATCTTGACAGTCTCGTTCGGCACGATCGCCTGTGCGAGGCCGATCTTCGCCACGCGCAGGATCTGACGTCCGGTGAGCGTAAGCCGTGCACCGTCGACGGAGAGGAACTCCTTCTTGACCGCACCCGCTCCGACGTTTTCGTCGCTCGCACCGGACTTGTCCTGCAGGATCTTCTGGATGAAGCCGTGAGACTTGACCTGCCGGTCACCCTGGAGGATCACATCGAACGACTGCTTGGGGTTCTGCTGGATCGAGCTCAGCAGTTCAGGCGCGACGAACGACTTCAGATTTCCGAAGCCCCTGCCGTTCCCGTTGCTCCCGACGCCTCCCGCAGTAGCCGACGCCGCGAGGGCGCAGACGACAGCGAGCGAGGCGATAGCCGAGCCGGCACGACGGCCGCCACGACCCCAGAGAGCATTCGAACGAGACTCGCCACGCGAGCCTCGTCCCCAAAGCGCGTTCGAGCGATCATCGCTGTTACTCGCTCGAATAGGCCGCATCTTTCCTTCCTCTCATGTCCGCACACAGGCATGTGTGCGGGCCGCAGAACACGTAAAGCTCCCTGAACCTACGCGTGAAGCGGGCGTCCGCCCTCCCCCGGAAGGGTCAGAGCCGCCGCGCGGAGGGGCAAGTTCACTCCTTCGAGGGACGCCTGCGGTCACATACGCTCGGCCCGTGCAGCTTCGCGTCCCGCTCGCCGCTGAGATCGCCGCGGCGCGCGGCGTCGCCGCGCTGTCGCGCCTCGTCGGAACCGGCGGCGGCACAACGGTGCCGGGCAAGCTCCTCTCGAAGCTCGATCCGGGCGCGATCGACCGGCTCGCCGCACAGCTGCCGGCGGGTACCGCCGTCGTGTCGGCGACGAACGGCAAGACGACCACCTCCGCGATGGCCGCCGAGATCCTCGGGCCGCGGTTCCGGTTGGCGCACAACCGCTCCGGCGCGAACCTCGTCTCGGGGGTCGCCTCGACCCTCCTCGCATCCGGCGGGGCCGAGCTCGGGCTCCTCGAGGTGGACGAGGCCGCCCTGCCCCAGGTGATCCGGCGGGTTCACCCGCGCGCGGTGTGCCTCGGCAATCTTTTCCGCGACCAGCTCGACCGCTACGGCGAGCTCGAGCTCGTCGCGGAGCGGTGGCGCGACGCGGTCGCCTCCCTCGACGAGGCTTCGGTGCTGATCGTGAACGGCGACGACCCGCAGCTCGGGGCGCTCGCAACGGAGCACCGCCTGACGACGGTGTACGGCCTCGACGACCCGCGAATCGCCAGGCCGGCCCTCCAGCACGCCGCAGACTCGAAGTACTGCGTCCGGTGCGGGACGCCGTACGACTACACGGCCGCGTATGTCGGGCACCTCGGCGACTACCGCTGCCCCGCGTGCGGCCACGCGCGGCCGACCCTCGACGTGGCCGCCCGGTCGATCGAGCTCGCAGGGCTCGACCGGGCGTCATTTGACCTCGTCGCCCCGGAGGGCACGCGCCGGATCGAGCTCGCACTGCCCGGCCTCTACAACGTCTACAACGCGCTGGGTGCCGCAGCCCTCGCGCGCGCGCTCGGCGCATCGCTCGACGAGATCGCGACCGGGCTCGGACGCTTCAGCGCGGCGTTCGGACGCTTCGAGCGGATCCCGGTCGGCGACAAGCGCATCCTGTTGCTGTTGATCAAGAATCCCGCCGGCGCCAACGAGGCGGTGCGCACGCTCGTCGACGGCGGGGCGCCGCGGCTCGCCGTCGTTGCGCTGAACGACGCGATCGCCGACGGCCGGGACGTGTCGTGGATCTGGGACGTCGACTTCGAGCCGCTCCTCGCCGGCCTCGACCGCGTCGTCGCGACCGGCGACCGCGCCGCGGAGCTCGCGCTTCGCTTCGCCTACGGCGGCCTCGGCGAGTCGGCGATCGAGGTCGAGCCGAGCCTCGAGCGGGCGCTCGACCGCGGGCTCGAGCTCACGCCCGCAGGCGGCGAGCTCGTCGTCCTCCCCACCTACACCGCGATGCTCGGCCTGCAGCGGATCGTTGCCGGCCGAGGCCTCACGAAGCCTTACTGGGAGCGGACGGGATGACGACGATCCGGATCGGGCACCTCTATCCCGACTACCTGAACATCTACGCGGACCGCGGGAACATCGCCGTGCTCGCGCGCCGGGCAGCCCTGCGTGGGCACGAGCTCGAGGTGACGGCCCTCGGCATGGACGACGAGATCGTCCCCGGCGAGCACGACCTCTATTACGTGGGGGGCGGCCAGGACCGCGAGCAGCTGCTCGTCGCGGAGAACCTCGCGGCGAAGGCTGACCCGCTGAAGGAGGCTGTGCTGGAGGACGGCGCTGCGCTTCTCGCCGTGTGCGGTGGCTACCAGCTGCTCGGGCGCGGCTATCGCGGCTTCCACGGGGAGGACATGCCGGGCGTCGGCCTCCTGCCGCTCGAGACCGTGGCCGGCGAGCGCCGGATGATCGGCGACGTCCTGCTCGAGTGCGAGCTCGACTCCGGTGTCCGCCACACGCTGGCGGGCTTCGAGAACCACGCCGGCCGCACCCGGCTCGATCCCGGTGCCGAGCCGCTCGGACGCGTCCTCGCGGGCTTCGGAAACGACGGCGAGAGCGGCTTCGAAGGCGCCCGCGTCGGACGGGCGATCGGGACGTATCTCCACGGGCCGCTGCTCCCGCGCAACCCGTGGCTTGCCGACTGGCTGCTCGCGCAGGCGCTTGCGCACCGCACCGGCGGAGAGCCGCAGGAGCTCGAGCGGCTCGCCGACGAGCTCGAAGGGCGCGCCCACGCCGTCTCCGCCGAACGCGCCTATGCGCGCGGCGGCCGTTTCTGACAGGCGCCTGCGACCACGAGGCAGAACATCTAAGAGGCTTGATGTGGATTAGACGTGCGTGCGGGGATGGGCCAGACCAAGCGGTTCGGCTGGATCCGGCGCGGGGCATAGCGGTTCCTACGTCCAAGCCGGAGGCGGCCGAAACGCGCCGTGTCTGGTACACCAGCCGTGCGTGCGGCCAATTCACATCAGGCCTCTAGGCGCGTGCTGCCCGCAGCACCTTCTCGATCGCCAGCCTGAGCGGCTCGGGTACGTCGCCGTTGCCGAAGTAGCGGCGGTAGGCGTTGCGCGGCTTCCTGCCGCGCCCGCGCGCGTTCACGCCGGACAAGCTTCGAAGTCCGGGTCGAGCACGACGGTGCGTCTCCGGCCGGCCACCTCCTGGATCTGCCGATTGATCACCCGCTCCGACTCGATCGGCCGCTTGCCCTCGGGCGCATCGCGGTCGTGAACGACCACGTACGGGATGCCACAGTGATTGCAGATCCGGGCGAAGAGCGGGATGTTGCCCTTGCCGCCGCACTCGAGCACGAGCACGCCCTCCTTGTCCGCCTCGACGCCGAGCGCGTCGAAGACGAGTGGGAACGTCAGCTTCTCGGTCCGCCCCTCGACGAGCAGGGCGGCACGTGCGAGGAAGAGCTCTGCGCGATCGCTGTCGAACTCCGACAGAGCACGGAAGCTCTCGGCCTCCTCGAGCGGCTCCGGCTGGAAGAGCGATGTTCCTCCGTCGGACGTGTGGCGTACGAGCGCGAGCTCCTCCATCCGGTCGACGCTCAAGAAGACAGGTGCGTGGGTCGAGTAGAGGATCTGGTTGCCGTGCTCCGCCAGCCTGCGCAGGACGCGGTGGAGGTGGCGTTGCACGAGCGGGCTGAGGTAGAGCTCGGGCTCCTCGATCAGCAGCACGAACTTGCGCAGGTTGGACGCGAGCAGGCGCTCCATGCCCATGACGAGGGCGAGCCCACCGTCGGCTGCCGCCCAGTGATGGTCGGCGAGCGGCGGCCGCAGCAGCTCTGCGACCTCGGCGGCTCCCGCACCCGTGGCCGGCGCGACCATCGTGCGCGAGCGAAGGTTGGCCGGCAGGAAGAGCACCGGCGGCGCGCCCGCGCGATTGAGGTTGAGCGTGTCGGGCGGTGTCGCATCGAGGAAGATCGAGCCGCGCTCGAGCTCGGCTTCGAGGTGGATGCGCCCCGTCGTGCCGCGTGAGATGTCCTCGATCGTCGGCGGCGGCGCGGCGGCCTCGAGCAGCGTCCAGATGGCGGTCAGGACGGTCGACTTGCCGCTCGAGGCCTCGCCGACGAGGGCCATCAGGGAGCCCGGCTCAAACTCGAGCTCGCGGGCCGCGCGATAGCCCTGGATGGAGATCCACTTCACCGGCGGCGAGGGCACCGGACTAGACCATCAAGGTGCCCAGAGCGCGCCCAGGTACACCGCCGGGTCGCCCGGCTCCCAGCGCCGCAGGAACCGCTGGATCGGCGGATGCACGATCACGCCGTCGAGCTCGAGCGGGTCGAAGAGCCTGTGACCCCGCACTGCAGCATCGTGCGAGGTCACCGCTTCGAGGGACCGCCCCGAGAGGTCGCCGGCGAAGATGATGTGCACGACGTGCTTCGCCGCGAACTGCGGCCGCGGCGAGATCGAGTCGACGATCGCGACCGGCCCTTCGACCGGCAGCTCGTCGTCGAAGCCGCACTCCTCCGACAGCTCGCGGTGGAGGGCATCGGTGAGGCTCTCGCCCGAGTTGACGCCACCGCCCGGCAGCAGCCAGTACTCCCCGCGCTCCGGCTTCTCGTGCCGGATGAGCAGGATGCGGTCCTCCCAGCGCAGCATCGCCGACACTCTGATGCGCGGCTCGGCTCCCATTACGCAGTCTCCATTAGTTGGGCGACGAGCCGAAGCCGCGTACGCCTCGTTCGCTGTCGGGGAGCTCGTCGACCTCGATCGGATCGACACCCGGAACCTGCAGCACGACGAGTTGTGCGATGCGCATGCCCGCCTCGACGACGAACGGCTCGTGGGCGTCGGTGTTCATCAGGATGACCTTCAGCTCGCCGCGATAGCCCGAGTCGACGAGCCCGGGCGTGTTCACGATCGTGATGCCGTGCTTCGCGGCGAGCCCCGACCGCGGCTGCACGAAGCCGGCGTAGCCCTCGGGGATCGCGACGGCGAGCCCTGTGCCGACGGTCGCCCGCTCTCCGGCGCCGAGCTCGACGCGCTCGCACGCGGCGAGATCGAGCCCCGCGTCGCCTGCGTAGGCTCGGCTGGGGACGACCGCGTCCGCGCGGAGACGCTGGATCGGAAGCTCGATCACGCGGTGGTGGTGTGGCTGGCGGCGGCTTTAGCGACGAGGTACGCCGCGAAGCGGCGAGCCTCGCGGCGCGGCAGGCGCGCTACGACGAGGACGCCCTCGTCCGTGTCCTCGCGCTGCTCGATCGGCGTGCCGAGCGCATAGAGCTCGTTCAGCTTGCCGCCCTCGCTGTACGGGATCAGAAGGCGCACCGCCTCGAAGCGCACGGCGAAGCGCTCCGCGATGCGCGCGCGCAGATCGTCGAGGCCCTCCCCCGTGACCGCAGACACCTGGAGTGCCTCGGGGTGCCTGTTGGCGAGTCGCCGGCGGTGCATCGGGTCGACCACATCGATCTTGTTCACGACGAGCTCCATCGGCAGGTCGTCCGCTCCGATCTCGTGCAACACGGAGTTCACCGCCTCGATCTGCTCGATGAGTCGCTCCTCGGGAGCCGAGCCGTCGATGACATGGAGGATCAGATCGGCGACGAGCGTCTCCTCGAGCGTCGCTGCAAAGCCTTCCACGAGTTGGTGCGGCAGGCGGCGCACGAAGCCGACCGTGTCGGTGACGAGGTAGCGGCGACCGTCGTGCTCGAAGCCGCGCGTGGTCGGGTCGAGTGTCTCGAACAGGCGGTTGCGCACGGAGACGGCGGAGTCGGTGAGCGCGTTCAGCAGCGTCGACTTGCCGACATTCGTATAGCCGGCGAGCGCGACCGTCGGCGTCTCCGTCCGCGTCCGCTCCTTGCGGCGTACGTCGCGCTGCTTCGACAGCAGCTTCAGACGGTTCCGCAGGACCGAGATCTGCCGGCGCGCGATCCGGCGGTCGGTCTCGAGCTGCGACTCGCCCGGGCCTCTCGTGCCGACGCCGCCGCCGAGGCGCTCGAGGTGCTGCCACATGCCCCGCATCCGCGGGAGGATGTACTCGAGCTGCGCGAGCTCGACCTGGAGCTTTCCCTCTGCGCTGACGGCGTGCTGAGCGAAGATGTCGAGGATGAGCAGGGTCCGGTCGACGACGCGCGCCTTCAGCTCGTTCTCGAGCAGGCGCTGCTGCGACGGCGAGAGCTCGTCGTCGACGAGCAGCACCTCGGCGCCCGCGTCGTTGTAGGCCTGCTTCAGCTCGTCCAGCTTGCCCTTGCCGACGTACGTGCGTGGATCGGGGCTCGACCGGTGCTGGACGAGGCGCGCGACGGGCTCGACACCTGCCGTACGCGCAAGCTCTTCGAGCTCCGCGAGCTCGTCGTCGGGATCGACGCCCTGCGCGAGCACGGCCAGGACGAACCCGCGCTCGGGCTCGAGGCCCGGCGAGGGATCGGGCTGACGAGGCGCCATCGACAGTCATTATGACGACTGCCGTGCCAGTCCCAGACCTCGCCGCCCGCACACTCCAGCTCGTCGATGTTCCGTCGGAGAGCCGCCGGGAGGCGGAGCTCGTCGCGCTCGTCCGCGGGCTCGTACCGCTCGAGCCTCTCTTCGACGACGGCGAGGTGCTGCTCTACGGCGACCCGGCGGCGCCGGTCGTCCTCGCCGGGCACCTCGACACGATCCCGGCTCAGGGCAACATCCCAGGCCGAATCGCCGACGGCGCAGTGCACGGCCTCGGCGCGAGCGACATGAAAGGCGGCATCGCCGTCATGATCGAGCTCGCCCGCGCGGGTGCGCCCGGCCGCTACCTCTTCTTCAACCGCGAGGAGGTTCCGGTGTCGGAGAGCCCGCTGCCGGCGCTCTTCGCGACGCGACTCCTCGACGGAACGCGCCTCGCCGTCGTGCTCGAGCCGACGGACGTGATCCTCCACGCCGGCTGCGTCGGGAACGTCCAGGCGCGGGTGCACTTCCACGGCGAGAGCGCGCACTCAGCCCGGCCGTGGACCGGGGTGAACGCGATCCATGAGCTCGTCCGGGGCCTCGAGGAGCTGGTCCGCCTCGAGCCGCGCGACGTCGAGCTCGACGGCCTCGTCTACCGGGAGGTCGTGAGCGCCGTGCGCGTCGAGGGCGGCATCGCTGCGAATGTCATCCCGGCGGCCGCGAGCGTGGAGCTCAATTTCCGCTACGCGCCCGGACGCTCGCGCGCCGAGGCCGAGGCGCGGCTTCGCGAACTCGTCCCGCACGGCGAGATCGAGGTCCTCAGCAACTCGCCGTCCGCCCCACCCTCGCTCGGCAACCCGCTCGCGCGGAGGCTTCGGGAGCTCGTCCCCGACGTCGCCCCGAAGCAGGCGTGGACGCCCGTCGCGCAATTCGTCGAGCAGGGCATCGACGCGATCAACTACGGGCCGGGCGCAACTGCCTACGCCCATACGGTCGACGAGCAGATCTCGGTCGCGAGCCTCGAGCGGTGCTACGAGACGCTCCGCTCGTTCCTCGATAGCGTCTAGCGCATGATCTCGATCGCGCCCACGCTCGCGGGAATGGCGTCCTACCCGTTCGTCCGCCTCGAAGAGGCGCGGCGCCGCCTCGTCGAACAGGGCGTCGACGTGATCGACTTCGGCAAGGGCGACCCGAACGAGCCGACCGATCCGATGATCCGCCAGGCGCTCGTCGACGCCCTGCCGGAGCGCTCCCCGTACCCGCTTGCGCAAGGACTGCCCGAGCTGCGCAGCGCCGTCGCCGGCTGGTGCGCACGCCGCTTCGGCGTCACGCTCGATCCCGACACCGAGATCGTGCCGACGTACGGGTCCAAGGAGGCGATCTTCTCGCTCGCGCAGGTGCTCGTCGACCGAAGCGCCGACAAGCGCCTCGTGACGTACTGCGAGCCGGCCTATCCGGTGTATGAGCGCGGCGCCCTCTTCGCCGGCGCCGAGGTGCACACGCTGCCACTCCTGCGTGAGAACGACTTCCTTCCGGATCTCGCCGCCGTCGGCGACGACACGTGGCGGCGAACCGCGATCATCTGGGTCAACTACCCGAACAACCCGACCGGTGCGCTCGCACCGCTCTCGTTCTACGAGCGGCTCGCAAGCCTCGCCGAGCGGTTCGACTTCGCGATCGCCTCCGACGAGGCCTACACCGAGCTCTGGTTCGACGCGCCGCCCGTGTCGGCCTTGCAGATCGCCGACCGCTCGCGCGTGATCGTCTTCCAGACACTCAGCAAGCGCTCGTCGATGACCGGCTACCGGTCGGGCTTCGTCGCCGCGCCGCCGGAGGTGATCGCCGCGCTCAAGGCCTACCGGCCGAGCGTCGGCACCGCACCACAGGAGTTCGTGCAGCGTGCGTCCGTCGTCGCCTGGAGCGACGAGCGGCACGTGGAGGAAACACGGGCGCGCTATGCCGCGAAGCGACACGTGCTGCTTCCCGTGCTTGCCGCGAAGGGCTGGGAGGTCGTCGCGAGCGACGCGACGATGTACCTCTGGGTCGCCATCCCCACCGGCGAGCGCGCCGAGGCGGTGTCCGAGCGGCTGCTCGCACGCGGGCTGCTCGTCTCCCCGGGTACCTTCTTCGGCTCGAGCGGCGAGGGCTACATCCGCTTCGCGCTCGTCCCGACGCTCGAGGAGTGCGAGCGCGCGGCCACGATCCTCGAGGAGGCGCTCTGAGCACCGAAGACATGATCGCGGCGCTCGACCGCGGCGAGATCCGGGTCGCCGAGCAGGTCGACGGCGAATGGCGCGTCAACGAGGACGTAAAGGCGGCGATCCTCGACTACTTCCGCATCCGCGAGATGGAGACGATCGAGCTCGGGCCGTACGAGTACCGCGACAAGATTCCGTTGAAGCGCGACTTCGCGGAGCTCGGCGTGCGCGTCGTGCCGCCCGCGACCGCGCGCTACGGGTCGTTCCTCTCGCGCGGCGTCGTGCTGATGCCGAGCTACGTGAACATCGGCGCCTGGGTCGGGCCGAACACGATGGTCGACACCTGGGCGACCGTCGGCTCGTGCGCGCAGATCGGCGCGGACGTGCACCTCGCCGGCGGGGTCGGCGTCGGCGGCGTGCTCGAGCCCGTGCAGGCACGACCGGTGATCGTCGAGGACGGGGCCTTCATCGGCTCGCGCTGCATCCTCACGGAAGGCGTGCTCATCGGCGAGCGCGCCGTGCTCGCGCCGAACGTCTCGCTCACAGGCTCGGTGCCGGTGATCGACGTGACGGGTCCGGAGCCGGTCGAGCATCGCGGCTATGTGCCGCCCTACTCGGTCGTCGTGCCGGGTACGCGCGCGAAGGAGTTCCCGGCGGGCACGTTCCAGCTCGGCTGTGCGCTGATCATCGGCCGGCGCAGCGAACAGACGGATCTGAAGACGAGTCTGAACGACGTCTTGCGCGAGTACGAGATCGGAGCCTAAACAGGCTCCGCCGGCCCCGTCAGCCACGCCTTTCCGTCCTGCAGCCGCACGCGCAAGTCGCCGCCGGGGAAGTGCACGAGCACGTCGCCGTCGCCGTGCGTCGCCGCGGCGACGGCGACCGCGCTCGAGCCGGACGCGGTCGTCTCCCCCACTCCACGCTCCCACACGCGCGCAGTCACCTCGCCGGGGCCGTCGATGCGCGCGACCTGCACGTTCGTCCGGTTGGGGAAGCGCGGATGAGTCTCGAGCAGCGGCCCGAGCCGCGTCACGTCGTCCGGATCCCCGACGACGACAGCGTGCGGGTTGCCGACGTCCACCGTCGTGAGCTCGACGCCGTCGACCGTCTCGCGCGGTCCGACCTTGACCTCGCCCAGCTCCGACTCGTACAACGCGTCGCCGACCGCCCGCACGATGACCGTTCGCGGTCCGACGACGACGCGGACGTCCGACGCTCCCGTCCGGTCCATCAGCCACGCCCCGGCAATGCGTGTGCCGTTTCCCGACATCTCCGCGGTCGAGCCGTCGGTGTTCCAGATCACGATCTCGAGGATGTCTCCGCCTGCGCGCACGACCTGCACGATGCCATCGGTGCCGTGCGCCTGATCGCGCACGAGCTCGGACGTCAGCGCGACGTCCTCAGAGACGAGGTAGACGTTCCCGTGTGCGTGCCAGCGCGACGATGTCATCGGCGATCTCGCCCACCGGGCGGTCGCCGTCGACGATAACGATGCCCGGGACCCGCCGCATCCACTTGCGCTGGTACGTCGCGTACCGCCGCGTACGCACGACAAGCGTGTCGCGCGCCTCGTCCGGCGGGAGCGTCGCGATCTCGTCGATGCCCATCGTCTTCCGAGCCGTCGACGAGATCCGCCGGGAGAGAGCGTGCTGCACCTCGTCCTGGACGCCGGCCGCGAACATGGCCTGCGTTCGCTCGGCGATGCGGTGGTCGAGGACGGCCTTCGGTACGTCGAGGCCGATCACGACCGTCGGGTGCCTCGTCGTACCCGCCCAGAGCCGGTCGCTCGTCGGGGCGAGTGATGCCCCCACCTCGGCGAGCTCGAGCGCACGCACGACCCGGCGCCGGTCGTTGGGGTGCACCGCCTCGGCGGCGGCGGGGTCGATCTCCGCGAGGCGTTCGTGGGCCGCCGTGGCACCGGCTTCGTCGTAGAGCTTCGCCCAGCGCTCGCGGACGCCCGGCCCCGGCGCGGGTGGGAGATCGAGCTCGGCCAGCGCCGCCCGCAGATACAGCCCGGTGCCGCCGACGACGACGGGCGTGCGCCCGGCGGCGAGGATCTCGTCGATCGCGGCGTGTGCGAGCGGTGCATATTCGCCCACCGAGGCGTCCTGGTCGAGCGGCCAGATACCGACCAGGTGGGTCACGTAGGCAGACTGGTTCGTGAGGATCGGCAGGCCGCGGTAGACCTGCATCGCGTCCGCCGACACGAGCTCGGCGGGAATCCGCTCGGCTACGGCCTCCGCCACGGCGGACTTGCCGCTCGCGGTCGGGCCGAAGATGCCGATAACCGTCACCAGAGCATTGTCCCGCGCGTTGTAGCTGCGGGGGGCCGGGAGAGGGAAAACACCATCGTATGACGATCTGGCAGTTCGCACGGAGAACCCATCTGGAACGAACGCGGGCCGAAGGGCTCATTTTCGTGGTCGGGAGCACCGGAATCGCCCTCGGCACCCTCTTCGCCGTCGCGTGGGTCGCCGGCTTCGGGCATGTTGCGGCGCGCGTCCACGCCGTCCAGCCGATCTGGTTCCTCGTCGCTCTCGGCGCCGAGGCGATCGCCTACGTCGGCTACGTCCTCAGCTACCGCGAGGTCTCGCGCGTCGAGCGCGGCCCCGAGATGCCGGTGCGCGACGCGCTTGCGGCGGTCACCGCGGGCTTCGGCGCCTTCGTGGCACAGGGCGGGTTCGCCGTCGATCTCCATGCCTTCCGCGAAACGGGCATCTCCGACCGCGAGGCGCGCGTGCGCGTCCTCGGGCTGGGCGCGCTCGAGTACGCCCTCCTTGCCCCAGCTGCGTGCATCGCGGCGATCGCGCTGCTCGTGATGGGCGTCGCAAAGCCGGGGCCCGTGTTGACACTCCCGTGGGCGATCGCGGTGCCGGTCGGTTTCGTCGCGGCGCTCTGGGCCGTCGGTCACCGACAGCGCTTCCACGGCAAGACCGGCTGGCGCGAGCAACTCGGGCAGGGCCTCGACTCCATCTACGTCCTGCGCTGCCTGTTCAGCCGGCGCGCGCACCTCGCCGCGCCGATCGGGACGGCCGTGTACTGGTTCGGCGACATTGTCTGCCTGTGGGCCTGCCTCCAGGCGTTCACGCACGGCTCGCCCGACATCCCGATCCTGCTCGTCGGCTACGCGACCGGGTACGCGCTGACGCGTCGCACGCTGCCGTTCGGCGGGGCGGGCGCGGTGGAGGCGCTGCTTCCGTTTGCGCTTTCGTGGACCGGTATCTCGCTCGCGGCGGCTGTGCTCGCGGTGTTGGCGTACCGCGTGTTCAACCTCTGGCTTCCGCTTCTCCCCGCCGCTCTGGGACTCCGGAGCCTGAAGGCCGCCGAAGCCGGCTAAACGACCGCGAGGGCGAGCTGTGAGCCGCCGAGCGTGGTCGAGGTCGCGCGCTCGATGCGCACGTCCACGAGCTCGCCCGCCCGTGCGTCGCCGACGAAGTTGACCGTCGTGTTGCGCCGCGTGCGCCCGCGAAGGATGCTCGGATCGGTGCGGCTCGGCCCCTCGACCAGCACCTCCTCGACCCGTCCGACGCGCTCGTCGTTGCGCTCGCCGGCGATTCGCTGCACGACCTCGACGAGGCGCTCGATGCGGTCGCGCTTGATCTCATCGGGCACCTGCTCGGTCATCGCGGCAGCGTCGGTGCCGGCCCTCGGCGAGTACACGAACGTGAACGCGCTGTCGAAACGCACCGCCTCGACGACCCCGAGGGTCTCGAGGAAGTCGTCCTCGGTCTCACCGGGAAAGCCGACGATGATGTCGGTCGAGATCGCGAGATCGGGAATCCCGGCGCGGAGCTCGTCGACGAGCTTCAGGTAGCGCTCCCGCGAGTACGTGCGGCGCATTGCCTTGAGGATCCGCGTCGATCCAGACTGGAGCGGCAGGTGCGCGTGCTCGCAGACCGTTGCGCAGTCGGCGATCGCTTCGATCACCGGACGGCGGAAATCCTTCGGGTGCGGGCTCGTGAACCGGATGCGCTCGATCCCCTCGACCGCATCGCACGCGCGCAGCAGCTCACCGAACTCGGTGTGGATGCCGGGCAGCAGGTCGCGCCCCCACGAGTTGACGTTCTGGCCGAGGAGCGTGAGCTCGCGCACGCCCTCTTGCGCGAGGTGTGTCACCTCGGCGAGGACGTCGCCGGGTCGCCGGCTCACCTCGCGGCCGCGAACCGCGGGCACGATGCAGTACGAGCACGTCGAGTTGCAGCCCATCGAGATCTGCACCCAGGCCTGGAACGAGCGCTCGCGATGCATCGGCAGCTTCGCGGCGAAGCGCCGCTCCTCGGCGATACCCCAGGCGCCACGGTCGATGCCGCGCCCGCCCGCGCCGAGCCACTCACCGAGGTGCGAGATCGTCCCCGGCCCGAACGCGACGTCGACGTCGGGGTAGAGCGAGAAGAGCCGCTCACGCTGCGCCTCCGCGTAGCACCCGCCGACGGCGATCACCATGTCGGGACGCTCGCGCTTCAGCGCGGCGGCGTTCCCCATGTACGCGGCGAACTTCGTGTCCGGCTTCTCGCGGATCGTGCATGTATTCAGCACGATCACGTCCGCGTCGTCCTGGGTCACGGCTTCGCCGAGCCCGAGCTCCTCGAGCATGCCCTTGATGCGCTCCGAATCGTGCGCGTTCATCTGGCAGCCGAAGGTGGTGACGAAATATCTCCGCACCGGCATAGGGTAGCCGCGTCGGTCGCCGTCGCCCGCAGCCCGGTGGCAGCGTCCTGTGCTGGTTCGCGCTTGAAACCGAGCCAGGTTCAGTCCAAGCCCCAGAGCGCTGAGCCGGTGCGCGTGGCAAGAGCGGCGGAAAGCGGAAAGTCGCTCGCGTGTATGCGGCAAATCCCCAACAAGGGCCGGCCCACGGTGGGGTATGAAGGAACGTGAGACCGTTTCTCGCATAGGGCTCCTCTCGCATAGGGCAGGGTGCGATGGTCGCCACCGGATCACCGAAAAGCGCTACGGGCCGCTTGCACATCGACGTTACGCCGGACGAGTTCGAGCGTCGGTTGGCAGCACACGGGCACAGCCCGGACGAGATCCACCATCTTTGGGAGGAGCTCACCGTGTCCGAGCCCGAGACCGAGACGCAGCCGACTTCCCGTCTACTCGGCCTCGGTCCTGTCATCGCCGTCTACCTCGGGCTCCTCCTCGTCGTCGCGGCGTCGGTGTCGCTGCTCGCGATCTACTGGCACGACCTCGGCGGCGGGGGCATTCTGGCGCTCGGCGTCGTCTTCTTGGCCGGATCGCTCGTGGCGAGCGAGATCCTGAGCCGCAGGCTCCTGCCGCAAGCCGCCGACGTGCTCGAAGCGGTTGCGATCGGCTGGGTCGGCCTCGTCGCGTACGCGGTGGAGCGGCTCGCGGGCATTTGGCCCCGCGGAGCGAGCCATATCGGCCACGTGCACGTCGGGCTCACGATCATCGCAGTCGCCGGACTCGTCGCGGGCCTCGTGCTCCTCGCGCTCCGATTGGATCCGCTTCTGTTCGTCCCGCTCTCGCTCGCCTTCGGTGTGCTCGCGGTCGACGCGGCCGAGCTCGTCTTCGGAAACCACCTCAGCCCGCGTCAGCGAGTCGCTTTCCTCGTCCCCGTCGGCCTCGCGTGGATCGTGGGCGGACTGCGGCTCGACGTCACCCGGAGGCGTGCGTACGCCACCTGGGCGCACTGGGTCGGCCTTGCCACGGCCGGTGGTGCGATCGTCGTGCTCGTGCCGAAGACCATGCCCGGCTTCACCGTGATCGGCGTGCTCGGCGCGTTCGCGCTCTTCTTCTCCGCGTTCGTGCGCCACTGGAGCTTCACCGTGGTCGGTGCAGTCGGCGTCCTCATGGCCACCATGTCCGCGATCGGCATGCTCGGTGGCATCGCCCCGCTCGTGATCGCCGTCGTCGGGCTCGCGCTCATCTTCGTCGGGCTCCGCTGGTCGAGATGGCGCGAGACGATCCGGTCGGCAGTGCTCGCACGCATGCCCGAGGCCGCGCGTTCGGTCGTCAATCGCCTCGCGCCATAGAGGGACGGTCGCGAACTAGGCGCTTCCGTCGTCCCCGCATCGGGCAGGCGAGCGTGGTCTCGCCTGGTCTACCTCACAATGAGACACGGTCCGTTGGACAGGGAGCTACTCGTACTCGTCCCAGTCGAGCTGGGCGTCGGGGACGCCGGCCGAGCGACCGTACTCCTCGGCTTCCGTGCCATGCTTACGACCATGACGGTGCGCATCGACAGCTCGCTCGAAGGCATCGACTGGGTGCGGGCGAAGGCCGATCTCGCGGCCGACAGCTTCGACAACGGACGGTCACCGGAAGCGCTCAGCCGCTCGTTCCACCAGTCGCAGCACGTCGCCTTCGCCCGGGACGGCGACCGGATCGTCGGTATGGCGCGCCTGCTCTCCGACGGCGTCTGCAATGCCTACCTGCTGGACGTGTGGACCTCGTCGTCCCACCGGAGGCAGGGCATCGCGTCGGCGATGGTGCGCCTGCTGCTCGATTGCGTGCCCGGCCAGCACGTGGGGCTCCAGACCGACGAAGCCCGGCAGCTCTACGAATCGCTCGCCTTCCGAGCGCAGCCCGAGTTCTGGTCGCGCGTCTCAGGGACGTGGCTCGACAACGGCGCCAACCGCTGAGCGGCCGGCGGCGGAGCCCGCGTGCGGGCCCCGCCGCATGCGCGTCGGTCAGCTTCCCTTCGTGCCGTAGACGGGCGGGAAGACGAGGTCCTGCCACGACGCGGGCATCTTGTTGATCAGTCCGATCTTGTTCATGAAGTTCGCGAATCGCATCGTGCCGAGCGGACGCGTCGTGAAGGTCAGGCCCGATGAGGCGAGCCACTGCTTGTACTGACGCCAGGTCGGCGTGCCGCCCGAGTCGTCCTGGAGCAGGTGCGCGACCTTCGTCGGATTCTTGTTGATCAGCGCGATCGCGCCCAGGACGTCCGCGTAGAGCTTCTTGGAGAACGCCGGATACTGCGCATAGAACTTCGAGGTCTCCCAGGCGCCGAGGAACGAGTGGGCGCCGAAGTACTGGTAGCTGCGCGCCACGACATGCGCGCCGCGTACCTTCTCCTGGAGCTGGTACGGCGCCGACGTGAGATGCGCGTCGATTTGCCCCGTGAGGAGCGCCTCCATCGCCGCCGGGTGATCCATGGCGATGATGCCCGAGTCGAGCGCGTGCGCGTCACCGAGCTTCACCTGCGCCATCCTGCGCAGCACGACGCCCTGGATCGACGTCGTGCCCGGCATCGCGATCTTCTTACCCTTCAGATCGGCGACCGTCTTGATCGCCGGGTCCTTCGCCATCAGCCAGAGATCGCCCCAGTCGAGCGGCGCGATGGCC
>DATCOE010000186.1:0-16348 GCA_036564885.1 Gaiellaceae bacterium
CAGCGCCGTCCGCACCTTCGCGGCGAGCGCGGCCAGGGTGAACGGCTTCTGGAGGAACGAGTCGTGCGCGTCGAGCACGCCGCGGGCCTCGACCACATCACCGGTGTACCCCGAGGTGTAGAGAATCGGCACGCCGGGGCGGAGCTCGACGAGCCGGAGCGCGAGCTCGTGCCCGTTCATCTCCGGCATCACGACGTCGGTGAGCACGAGGTCGAACGCCTCGGCCGACTCGGCGATCGCGATCGCCTCGTGCGGCGCCTGCGCCGCCAGCACGCGGTAGCCGAGCGACTCGAGCATCTCCTGCATGATCCCGCGCACGAGCGGCTCGTCCTCGACGACGAGGATCGTCGCATCGCCGTCGGACTCGGCCGCCGCGGGCTCTGTCTCGCGCGTTACGGCCGTCTGGCCGGCCACAGGGAGATAGACGCGGAATGACGCGCCCTCATCCGGCTTGGAGCGAACGATGATCATCCCGCCCGATTGCTGCACGATGCCGTGGACCGTCGAGAGGCCCATGCCGGTTCCCTTGCCGGGCGGCTTCGTCGTGAAG
The DNA here is from genome assembly GCA_036564885.1 of Gaiellaceae bacterium. Taxonomy (GTDB): domain Bacteria; phylum Actinomycetota; class Thermoleophilia; order Gaiellales; family Gaiellaceae; genus Palsa-739. Next base: position 551 of record DATCOE010000186.1, read on the forward strand.
AACGGCTCGAACACGCGCTGCACTGTCAACTCGTCCATTCCGAGGCCGGTGTCGCTCACCGTGAGCGTAACGTACCGGGCCGGTGGGACCGCGGCAAGATTCCCTCCATCGATCTCGACGATCGCAGTCTCGATCCGCAACTCGCCGCCGTCCGGCATGGCGTCGCGGGCGTTGACGACGAGGTTCAGCAGAACCTGGCCGAGCTGTCCGGGATCGGCGTGAACCGTCGGCAGGCTTGGGTCGAGCTTCGTGTGCACGGTGATGTCCTCCCCGACGAGTCGCTTGAAGATCGCGAGGTAGCCCTCGATGATCGCGCTGAGCTCGACGGGCTCGGGCCTCAGGACCTGCTGGCGGCTGAACGCGAGCAGCTGCCGTGTCAGCTCTGCCGCCCGCTCGCCAGCGCGCCGGATCTCTTCGAGGCTGTGCCGGAGGTCGTTCTCCTGCGGGGGCAGCGACTCGAGCGCCATGTCGGAATAACCGTTGATCGCGGTGAGGAGGTTGTTGAAGTCGTGGGCTACGCCGCCGGCGAGCTTCCCGACCGCTTCCATCTTCTGCGACTGCCGCAGCTGCTCCTCGAGCGATATCCGTTCGGTGACGTCGCGCGAGTTCGTGACGAGGAACGTGGGGTTTCCCGCAGGGTCGAACAAGGCTGACACCTTGCCTTCGAGCATGCGGACCGCGCCGTTCTTCGCGACGGCACGTGCCTGGGCGATCAACGGGTCCTCGCCGCGGGTCGCGGCAGCCAGGGCGCCGGCTGCGGCAGCGAAGTCGTCGGCGTGCGCCAGGTCGGCGAAGTTGGTTCCGACGAGATCCTCCTGGGTGTAGCCGAGGATGTCTTGAACGGAGCGCGAGATCAACCGGATCGTGCCGTCGGGGTCGAGCACGCTGATCAGGTCGCGCGAGCTCTCCACCACTGCGCTGTGCAGTGCCTCGCTCTCGCGGAGCTCGGCCTGCACGCGCCGCAACTCGGTGATGTCCTCCACCTGCGCGACGAAGTAGAGAGGCATCCCGTTGTTGCCGCGCACCGCCGAGATGCCCACGTGGCCCCACGCGACCTCGCCGTCCGAACGGACGAACCGCTCTGCGGTCACTACGGCATCCTTCAGGCCTGCGGTCATCTCGTCGATGTGCTTCACGGTGTCGACGAGATCGTCGGGATGGAAGATGTCGTTGACCGTGCGACCGGCGAGGTCGGCCGCCTCGTACCGAACCATGCGCGCGAACGCCGCGTTGACCCGGATCAGGTCGCCCATGGCATTCGTGAGCAGCATCCCGACCGGAGCGTCGTCGAACGCACTTCGGAAGAGGCGCTCGCTCTCCTCGAGCGCGACCTGCGTCGCCCGCTGCTCGCTGATGTCGCGCGCGAGCGCGAGCACGCCCGCAGGCTTGCCGTTCCTGATGATCGTTCGCGAGCTCACCTGAATGGGAATGCGCCGTCCGGACTTCGTCGTCAGCTCCGACTCGTAGACGGTCGCCGGGACAGAAGCGTCGAGTTCGCGCCAAAGCCGGTCGTCTGCGCCGTATTTCTCCGCGGCTGGGACGAAGAGCTCGAAGTGCGTCCCGATCAGCTCGCTGCGAGAGAAGCCGAGCGCTCCCTCGACGGCGGGGTTCGCGTCGACCAGCAGGCCGTCGGCATCGAAGATGAAGATCATTTCGGTGGCGAGCTCGAACAGCTCGCGGTAGCGGGCGTCGCTGGCGGACCTCGCAAGCTCTGCGCGGCGGGCGTCGGTGCGGTCACGCATGAAGACGACGACCGTCGCCACCTCGCCCGTCGCCTTGCGCTCGGCGACGCAGTTGGACTCGAACACGTGGGCTCCGTTAGGGCCTTCGTACTCGAACTCGAACCGGCGGGGCTCTCCGTCGTCGAAGATCTGGCAGAGCGCGCTCCGCCAGATGGCGCAGAGGTCGGCCGGGACGCCGAGCTCCTCGTTCGTCTTGCCGATGAAGTGCTCCGGGCGGAATCCGGTGGCGGCGGTGACCGCGGGGCTCACGTAGAGGTGGCGGAGGTCACGGTCGAAGCGCATGACGATGTCGGGGCCGTGCTCGACCAGCGTGCTGAGCAGGCGCTCCTGGCCGCGCGCCGCCTCGGCGACCCGCGCGGACTCGACGGCCGCGGCCACGACGTTCGCGACGAGCCGCAGGAAGACCGTGTCGTCCTCGGTGAAGCGGCGCGGCTCGCGCGTGCGCGCCATGAGGACGCCGAACGCTCGGCCCGGGCCGCGGATCGGAACGCTCACACCGCTCGCGATCCCGTACTCGAGCAGGGGCGCCGAGACCTCGAAGCGCGTCTCCTCGTCCGGGTCGACGAGGACGACTGTGTCGTCGACGTCGAGCGTGTACGCCGCCTGCGTACGCTGCGAGCGCGGGGCACGCATCCCGACGATGTCGAAGTCGGCCCAGCCTGCGGCGGCGCGGAGCATCAGCTCATCGCCGGTGGCCTCGACGAGCGAGACGCACCCGACCGCGAGCCCGGTCGCGACGAGCGCGCAGGCGTCGTCGAAGAGCTCCTGGAGCGGGCTGCCGGAGACGGCCTTGCGACCGAGATCGGCGATCGCCGCGACGTGGCGGCGAAGGGCGCGCGGGTCGCTCCCCGAACCCTCCGTAGTCGACGCCGTCATCAGGTTGCCAGATGGCATCGTCCCTAAGTGTGCATCGGCGCCACATGCCTTGCACCTGGGATTCCGCGTCATCGGGCTACCCCGAACCGGTAGGGCCTGTACCCCGATGGGTGGCTAGACGATCTCCGCCTCGATCACCGGCGTGTCATACCGCATCGAACGCGTGCAACGCCGCTTCCTGCTGATCGCGCGCCGCCGCGGCCCTGTTCACGGCGTTGACGACGGCGTGCAGCGACGCGGTGACGATGCTCGGATGCACGCCGACACCCCACGAGGCAAGGCCCTGGACGTCGATCTCGACGTATGCGGCCGCGACGGCGTCCTCGCCGGTGCTCATCGCGTGTTCGTGGTAATCGAGCACGCTGATCGCCGTGTCCTGCCGGGCACCGAGGCCGTGAACGAGCGCCGCGATCGGGCCGTTGCCCTCACCGGCGAACTCGACCCGCTCGTCTCCGATCCGCATCGTCGCCGTGAGGCGATCGCCGCCTTCGTCCGCCTCGTGCTTGTACGAGACGAGCTCACACGGGTCGCGCACGGCGAGGTAGGTCGTGCGGAACAGGTCGTACAGCTCGGCTGCGGAGAGCTCGCCGCCTTCGGCGTCGGTGATCGCCTGCACTGTCTGCGCGAAGTCGATCTGCAGCCCGCGCGGCAGATCGAGGCCGTACTCGCTCGCGAGGAGGAATGCGACGCCGCCCTTTCCGGACTGCGAGTTGACGCGGATGATCGCCTCGTACGTGCGCCCGACGTCCTTGGGGTCGATCGGCAGGTACGGGACGTCCCACACCTCCGACTCGGAGCGCCGTTGTGCGTGCATCCCCTTCTTGATTGCGTCCTGGTGCGACCCCGAGAAGGCCGTGTACACGAGCTCGCCGGCCCATGGGTGGCGCGGATGGACGGGGAGGTCGTTGCACTCCTCGACCGTGCGCTTCGTCTCGTCGAGCTGGGAGAAGTCGAGGCCGGGGTCGACTCCCTGCGTCAGCAGGTTCAACGCGAGCGTGACGAGGTCGACGTTGCCCGTCCGCTCGCCGTTGCCGAACAACGTGCCCTCGACGCGCTCGCCCCCGGCCATGAGGCCGAGCTCCGCCGTCGCGACCGCTGTGCCGCGATCGTTGTGCGGATGGATCGAGAGGATGCTCGAGTCGCGCTTCGAGAAATGTCGCGCGAACCACTCGATGCGGTCGGCATAGACGTTGGGCGGGAAGTGCTCGACGGTCGTCGGGAGGTTGACGATCATCTTCTCGGCCGGCGTCGGCTCCCACTCGTCCGCGACCGCCTCGCAGATCTCGAGCGCGTATTCCAGCTCGGTGTGGTGGAAGCTCTCGGGTGAGTACTCGAGCATCACCGACGTGTCGGTCTCGGCGGCGAGTGCCTTGCACATCGCCGTTCCGCGTACGGCGAGCTCGGTGATGCCTGCTTTGTCGAGGCCGAATACGACCCGGCGCTGTGTGACCGACGTCGAGTTGTAGAGGTGCACGATGGCACGCTGTGCGCCCTCGATGGCCTCGTACGTTCGCTCGATGAGCTCCGGCCGCGCCTGCGTCAGGACGGCGATCGTTACGTCGTCTGGAATCAGTTCCTCGTCGACGAGCAGGCGCACGAAATCGAAGTCGGCCTTCGAGGCGGCGGGAAAGCCGACCTCTATCTCCTTGAACCCGAGCTCGACGAGCAACTCGAAGAAGCGCCGCTTACGGGCCGCGTCCATGGGGTTGACGAGGGCCTGGTTCCCGTCGCGCAGATCGGTCGAGCACCAGATCGGCGGAGACGTCAGCACGACGTTCGGCCATGTGCGGTCGGCGAGATCGACGATCTCGTAGGGGCGGTAGCGGTGGTGGGGCATCGGCACGGCAGGCTCCTTCGGCTGAAAGCGGACGCACGAGTCCAGTGGACGGTGGACGGGTATGTGCACGCGCGCTTCCCCTACCGGGGAAGGCCGAGCAGGAGCGCGCCGAGGCCGAGCGTCATCGAGTCGGTCGTGCGGGGCGTCGCGTCCACGGGGTGAACGGTAGGCGATCGGGCGGTCTTCTGGTACCCGAAAGCGCACAACAGCGCAGGGAACGGGCCGCCAGTGGCGGGAAATTCAGGTCCGGGAGGCCCCGCTCGACCGCTCGAGAGCGACGAGCACCACGAGTTGCCGCGGCCCGTGGACCCCTTCGACGCGGCTGAGTTCGATGTCCGAGGTCGCCGACGGGCCCGATACGAGCGTCAAAGGCCGGCGCGCCAGGCCGCCGAGCTGCGCGAACGCGGCGGGGACGCTGTCGACGATCTGGCTCTCCCGGACGACGCAGATGTGGAGGTCCGGCACGAGCGTCAGCGCGCGGCGCCCCTCGGCCGGCCCGGCGGCGAGGACGAGCGTGCCGGTCTCTGCGATCGCGAGCGTGCACGCGGTGACGACGCCGTCGAGCCCGTCGAGCTCGCGCGGGGCCAGCTCGTGGTCCTCGACGATCTCGAGGCCCGCGGGCCGCCACGCGTGCGGTAGGCCGGGCGGCACGCCCAGCCGTGCGACAGACCGGGCTGCGCAGGTCTCTGCGATCGCTGCCGGGAGGTCGCTCTCGTCGAACCGGCGCACCTCGGCCTTGTAGTCCACGAGGCGCTCGCACAGCAGCTCCAGGGCCTGTGCTCGAGCGCTGTCGCCGCCGCGCCGGTACGCCCGGACGACCGGCTCGGGCGGCGCCGACCCGGCGATCGCGCCACGCACGCGGCCGAGAATCTCCTCCCGCGCGGTGCTCACGGCCGGCGGCTCCACCACTCGCGGAAGCTCTCGGACGCCACGGGCCGCATGGTCCGCGCCCTCGTCCAGCGGGAGAGCGGCCCGGGCAGGCGCCGGATCGACCCGCCGCGCACGAGCGGGGCCTGCGCGACCCGGCCCAGCCGCTGCGCGACGCGCAGCCGGCGCGCGCTGCCGAAGACCCAGGCGACGGCGCGCATCGCGAGGCGCTCCGTCGACAATCCCTTCTGCTCGACGACCTTCGCGCGCAGGTGCAGGAGCACGGTCGGGATGTCGATCTTCACGGGGCAGACGTCGTAACAGGCGCCACAGAGCGTCGACGCGTACGGCAGCGACGGTGCGTGCTCGACGCCGATCAGCTGCGGAGTGAGGATCGCGCCGATCGGGCCCGGGTATACCGACCCGTACGCGTGGCCGCCTGTGCGCGTGTACACCGGGCACACGTTGAGGCAGGCGCTGCAGCGGATGCAGTGCAGCGCGACGCGCCCGACCTCGTCGGCGAGCACGCGTGTGCGCCCGGCGTCGAGCAGCACGATGTGCAGCTCCTGTGGGCCGTCGCCCGGCGTGACGCCGGTCCAGAGCGACGTGTACGGGTTCATGCGCTCGCCGGTCGACGAGCGGGGCAGGAGCTGCAGGAACACCTCGAGGTCGGCGAACGCCGGTACGAGCTTCTCGATCCCGAGCACGCTGACGAGCACGGACGGCAGCGTCGTGCACATCCGTCCGTTGCCCTCGGACTCGACGATGCAGATCGTGCCGGTCTCGGCGACGCCGAAGTTCGCGCCGCTCACGCCCATCTTCGCGTCGAGGAAGCGCTCGCGCAGGTAGACGCGCGCCGCCTCGGCGAGCTCGCGCGGGTCGTCGGTCAGCGGGCCGGTCGCGATCGTGCGCGCGAACAGGTCGCGGATCTCGGTGCGGTTGCGATGGATCGCGGGCACGAGGATGTGCGAGGGCCAGTCGCCGTCGAGCTGCAGGATCAGCTCGGCGAAGTCGGTCTCGAGCGCCGAGATTCCCGCCGCTGCGAGCGCGTCGTTCAGGTGGATCTCGTCCGTCGTCAGCGATTTCATCTTCACGAGCTCGGACACGCCGTGCGTGCGGGCGACGTCGACGACGATCGCGTTCGCTTCGGCCGCGTCGCGCGCCCAGTGCACCTGCGCTCCGGCCGCCTGGGCCGCGCTCTCGAACTGCACGAGGTACTCGTCGAGCCGTGCGAGGACGTCGGCCTTGATCCCGCGGCCGGCCTCGCGCAGCTCTTCCCAGTCGGGCAGCTCGGCCACGACGCCGGCGCGTTTCGCGCGAATCGTCTGGGTCGCGTGGTGCAGGTTGGCGCGGAGCTGCCCGTTCGCGAGCCCGACGCGTGCAGCCGACGGAAAGTCGGTCATGCGTCCTCCGTCGAGGCGAGGATCTCGGCGAGGTGCAGCACGCGCACGCCGGCGCCCTGCCGCTCGAGGCCGCCGCCGATGTGCAGCAGGCACGAGCCGTCGACGGCGCTACAGACGGAAGCGCCGGTCGACACGATCGACGCGCACTTGTCGTCGAGCATCGCGATCGACGTGTCGGCGTTCTTCACCGAGAAGGTTCCGCCGAAGCCGCAGCACTCGTCCGCCGCCGGAAGCTCGACGAGCTCGAGCCCGCGCACGTTGCGCAGCAGGCGCAGCGGCGCGTCGCCGACGCGCGTCACCCGCAGCGAATGGCACGTCGAGTGATAGGTCACCCGGTGGGGAAACGAGGCGCCGACGTCCTCGACCCCCAGCTTGTGGACGAGCAGCTCCGACAGCTCGAAGACGCGCTCGCCCAGCTGGGCGGCGCCGGGCACGAGCTGCGGGTAGAGCTCGCGCACCATCCCGACGCACGAGGACGAGGGCGAGACGACGACGTCGTAGGCGTCGAACACGTCGACGAAGCGGCGCGCGAGCGCGGCGGCGTCGTCCCGGTAGCCGCTGTTCAGGTGCATCTGGCCGCAGCACGTCTGGTCGGCAGGGAACTCGACCTCGTGGCCGAGGCGCTCGAGAATGCGCACGACCGCCTTCCCCGTCTCCGGGAAGAGCGTGTCGCCGAGACAGGTGACGAAGAGGCCGATGCGCAGGGTCGGCTGCTCTGCCTAGACGGTCGCCGGTGCCCGAACCGAGGCCATGAGCGAGTCTAGTACGGGGTTAGACTCGGCTCCGATGACGTCAAACGCGCTCGGCCGGTTCGCCGCGGCCACCGAGGTGATCCGCGAGCCGGAGCAGTTGCGCACGTACGAGTGCGACGGCCTCACGAGCCACCGGGTCGTGCCGGCGCTCGTCGCGCTTCCGGGCACGGTCGAGGAAGTGCAGGCGGTCGTGCGCATCTGCAACGAGGAGGGCCTGCCGTTCGTCGCGCGCGGGGCGGGCACCGGCCTCTCCGGCGGCGCGCTGCCGGTCGCCGAGGGAATCGTCATCTCGCTCGCCCGTTTGACGCGCATCCTCGAGGTCGACATCGAGCACGGCCACGTGGTCGTCGAGCCCGGCGTCGCGAACATCGACGTCACGCGCGCGGTCGCTGCCGAGGGCTTCTACTACGCGCCCGACCCGTCGTCGCAGCAGGTCTGCACGATCGGCGGCAACGTCGCCGAGAACTCCGGCGGTGCGCACTGCCTGAAATACGGCTTCACGTCGAACCACGTACTCGCCGCGGAGATTGTGCTGCCCGACGGCGAGCTCGTCGAGCTCTCCGTCTGGGACGACGGGCCCGACCTGCTCGGTGCTTTCATCGGCTCGGAGGGAACGCTCGGCATTGCGACGAGGATCACGCTGCGCATCTTGCGCGCGCCCGAGGCGGTGCGCACGCTGCTCGCGGGCTTCGCGCACACCGACGACGCGGGCGGCGCAGTTTCCGGCGTGATCGCCGCCGGGATCCTCCCCGCCGCGATCGAGATGATGGACGCCGTCACGATCGAGGCGGCCGAGGCGGCGGTAAACGCGAACTACCCGGACGGCTGTGGCGCCGTGTTGATCGTCGAGCTCGACGGGCCCGTCGCGCAGGTTGAGGAGGACCTCGCGCGCGTGCAGGCGGTCTGCCGTGAGCACAGCGCGCGCGAGATCCGCGTCGCTTCCGACCCCGCCGACCGGGCCGCGGTCTGGCGAGGCCGCAAGGCTGCGTTCGCCGCGATGGGCCGCATCAGCCCGGACTACTACGTCCAAGACGGCGTGGTGCCGCGCACCATGCTGCCCCAGGTACTGCGCCGCATCGACGAGCTCTCGCAGGAGCACGGCCTGCGCGTCGGCAACGTCTTCCATGCCGGTGACGGCAACCTGCACCCGCTCGTCCTCTACGACGGCCGCGTCGAGGGAGAGGCGGCGCGTGCGGAGGAGCTCTCGCAGAAGATCCTCGTCGCGTGTATCGACGCGGGCGGCTCGATCACGGGCGAGCACGGCGTCGGCACCGACAAGGCGTGCGCGATGCCGCTCATGTTCAGCGAGGACGACATCGCTGCGATGCAGCGGTTGCGTCGCGCGTTCGACCCGGGCGGCCTGGCGAACCCGGGAAAGCTCTTTCCGACGCCGCGGCTCTGCGGCGAGGTGCCGGGGCCGTACCGTGCCCACCCGCTCGAGAAGGCCGGGCTTGCAGACCGGTTCTGAGATCCTCGAGCACGAGCCGGGCGACCTCACGTGCATCGTCGAAGGCGGCATCAGGCTGTCGGCGCTGCGTGCAGCCCTTGCCGAGCACGGGCAGCGCTTCTCGCTCGACCCGCCCGGCGACCCGACGCTCGCGGAATGCCTCGTCGAGGACCTCTCCGGCCCGCTGCGCCACCGCTTCGGGACGATGCGCGACCTCGTGATCGGCGTCACGGTTCTCCTCCCGGACGGCATGCGCGCGAACTCGGGTGGCAAGGTCGTGAAGAACGTCGCGGGCTACGACCTCGGCAAGCTCTTCTGCGGCTCGCGGGGACGGCTCGGCAGCGTCGAGCGGCTCGCACTGCGGCTGCATCCGCTGCCGGCCGCAGCGCGCACGATTGTCACCCGCGCGACCTGGCAGACGCTGCACCGCTCGCAGCTCGTACCGAGCGCGGTCGATGTCGCCGACGGGCGCATGCACGTTCTCTTCGAAGGGCCGCAGCGCGCGGTCGACGCGCAGCTGCGCGCGCTCGACGGGGAGGAAGCGGATCCCTGGGCCGAGCTGCGCGTGCTGCAGGCGTCGCTGCCCGGCCGCGTCCGCTGGGACGGCGAGCCCGCGCCGCTCGTGCGGCCCGGCCCGCGGGTCGCGTACGTCGTGGAGGCGCGCGAGCCCGCCTGGAGCCCGTTGGCGGAGCGTGTTCGGGAGGCAATGGGTCGGGAGGCTCTGTGCAGCCCGAGCTGATCGCCGACTGCGTCCACTGCGGCTTCTGTCTGCCGACGTGCCCGACGTACTCCCTCTGGCATGAGGAGATGGACTCGCCGCGCGGGCGGATCTACCTGATGGCCGGGCTCGTCGACGGCTCGATCTCGCTGAGCGACACCGTCGTCGAGCACTTCGACCGCTGCCTCGGCTGCATGGCCTGCGTCACCGCCTGCCCGTCCGGTGTGAAGTACGACCGGCTGATCGAGCAGACGCGCCACTACGTCGAGGCGAACCACCGCCGCGGGCCGGTCGAAGGTCTTGTCCGCGCCGGGATCTTCGCAGTCATTCCGCACCGCCGCCGGCTGCGTGCGGCGCTCCTGCTCCGCAAGCTGCCCGCACCCGGGCCGCTCGCGCCGTTGAAGCAGATCGCGCCGCCGTGGGCCGCGCCGGAGTGGCCGCCCGAGCACCTGCCGGGCGACGGTCCGAAGGTTGCGCTGATGGCGGGGTGCGTCGCGAGCGTCGTCTTCGGCGACGTGAACGTCGCGACGGCGCGCGTGCTGCAGGCGGAAGGATTCGACGTGCACGTTCCGCGCGCGCAGGGTTGCTGCGGCGCGCTGTACGCGCATGCGGGACGGCTCGACGACGGGTTGGCGAAGGCGCAGGAGCTTACGCGCGCGCTCGACGGCTACGACTACATCGTCACGAACGCGGCGGGCTGCGGCTCGCATCTGAAGGATCACGGCGTGCCGAACGTCGTCGACGTATCGGAGCTGCTCGCGACGCCGCGCGCCCAGCGGTACCCTCTCCCGCTCCGTGTCGCGTTTCAGGACTCCTGTCATCTGCGGCACGCGCAAGGCGTCTCCGCGGAGCCGCGGTCGATGCTCGACGCCATCCCCGGCCTCGAGCGCCTCGAGCCCGCGGAGCAGGAGATCTGCTGCGGCAGCGCAGGGATCTACAACATCGTCCAGCCGGCAGCCGCGGCCGAGCTCGGCGACCGGAAAGCCGCGCACGTGCTCGCCACCGAGCCCGACGCCTACGCGAGCGGCAACCCCGGCTGCCTCGTGCAGGTCACGGCCGCGCTTCGCCGCGCGGGGCGCCCGACTCCCGCCTTCCACCCGATCGAGCTCGTGGATGCGTCCATCCGCGGGCTTTCCCCCGACCAGCTCCTCCAGGAGGCCCGCCGATGATCGTTGACGACGTTCTCACCCCCGAAGCAGTCGAGTTCCTGCACCTGCTGCAGCGTGAGCTCGGCGCCGGCCGCGGCGAGGTGCTCGCAGCGCGTGCCGCCCGTGCGCAGCGGCTCCGCGACGGAGAGTTGCCCGACTTCCTCGAGGAGACGCGCAATGTGCGCGAGGGTGACTGGCGCGTGCCGCCGGCGCCGGCGGATCTGACCGACCGCCGCGTCGAGATCACCGGGCCGACCGATCGCAAGATGGTGATCAATGCCCTCAACTGCGGTGCGAAGGTCTTCATGTCCGACTTCGAGGATGCGAACTCGCCGACGTGGGAGAACATGATCGACGGCCAGCGCAACCTCTCCGACGCGATCGATCGCACGATCCGGCTCGAGCAGGGGGACAAGGTCTACGAGCTGAACGACGAGGTGGCGACGCTCCTCGTGCGGCCGCGCGGCTGGCACATGGTCGAGCGTCACTTCGAGGTCGACGGCGCGCCCATGTCGGCTTCGCTCTTCGATTTCGGCCTCTACCTGTTCCGCAACCACGAGCGGCTGAAGGGCATTGGGAGCGGGCCGTACTTCTACCTGCCGAAGCTCGAGTCGCATCGCGAGGCGAGGCTGTGGAACCGTGTGTTCGAGCTGGCGCAGGACACCCTCGGGATTCCGCGCGGAACCGTGCGTGCGACCGTGCTGATCGAGACGGTGCTCGCGGCCTTCGAGATGGACGAGATCCTCTACGAGCTCGGGCCGCACGCGACCGGCCTCAACGCGGGCCGGTGGGACTACCTGTTCAGCGTCATCAAGAAGCTCGGCCACCGCCCGGAGTTCGTGCTGCCCGACCGCAACTCGGTCGGCATGGGGACACCGTTCATGCGCTCGTACGCGGAGCTGCTCGTTCAGACCTGCCACGCGCGCGGCGCGCACGCGATCGGCGGCATGGCAGCGTTCATCCCGTCGCGGCGGGATGCCGAGGTGAACGCGATCGCGCTGGCGAAGGTGCGCGAGGACAAGGAGCGCGAGGCGGGGCAGGGCTACGACGGAACCTGGGTCGCCCATCCCGATCTCGTGCCCGTGGCGATGGAGATCTTCGACCGCGTGCTCGGCGACCGGCCGAACCAGCTCGACGTCCTGCGCGAGGACGTCGACGTGAAGGCGGCCGACCTGCTGAACGTCGCGGCGACGCCGGGCGACATCACCGAGGAAGGGCTGCGAAACGACATCTCCGTCGGGATCCAGTACCTCGCCGCCTGGCTCCAGGGCGCGGGAGCGGTCGCGATCTTCAACCTGATGGAGGACGCCGCCACCTCGGAGATCTCACGCTCACAGGTGTGGCAGTGGCTCCATCACGGCAAGGTCACGCGCGAGGACGTCGCTCGGATCACGGACGAGGAGGTCGCCAAGCTCGGCGAGGGCTACGACGAGGCGCGGGGCCTGTTCGAGCAGGTCGCGACCGGCGAGGAGTTCGTCGAGTTCCTCACGCTGCCGGCGTACGAACGGCTTCGCTGACGCTCGCCTTCACGGGGGAAACCATGTTTCCCCCGTGGGCCCCCTTCTTCGGCGTGCTCGCGGCCGGGCGCGTCACTGCTGCGCGGAACAAGTTCCGCTCCGCGACGAGTCCCGTGCGCGCAGAGTCAGCGCGCTGCGCGCTCCCAGGCGAGGCCGGCTGCGAGCACGACCTCGTCGCGCGGCGCGACGAGCTGCAGGTCGCCGATTGCGAGCCCTGCCCAGCCGAGGACGTTGAACGGGCGCAGGAACGCCGTCATCGGGATGCGCACGTCGAGCTCGTTGCAATCCTCCGGCGGGATGTCCACGCCGAGCGCCGGCGCGACGTAGAGGTCGACGTCCGGCTCGTACGCGCGCCACCTCCGCACCGATTCCCGCGCGCGCTCGACGTCGTCGGGCTCCACCGTCTGCGCGTGCTCGAGCTTCACCCGGACGTTGTCGCCATAGTCGCCGGCGCGCGACGGGAACGTCGCGCGGTGCGACTCGGCCGCCTCGTGGAAGAAGAGCGGCCACGTGTCGTCAGGCGGCTCTGGGATCGAAGCCTCGACGACGCGCGCGCCAAGCGCTTCCAGAGATCCGACGTAGCGCTCGGCCGCGCGGTTCTCCGCCGCCGCGGGGCCGCCGACCGAGGGTGGCCTCGTCAGCAGTCCGACCGTCAGTCCCTTCAGTCGAGGCGCCGGCACGGTCGAGCCGGTCAGCACCGACCACATGAGGGCGACCTCTTCGACGCTCGTCGCCATCGGGCCCACCGTGTCGAAGGTGGGACAGAGCGGGAAGACGCCCTCCGTCGAGATCCGGCCCCACGCGGGCTTCAGGCCCACGACGTCGCAGCACGCAGCCGGCAACCGGATGGAGCCGCCGGTATCGGTGCCGATGCCGATGTCGCAGAGCCCTGCGGCGAGCGCCGCCGCGTTGCCGCCGGACGAGCCGCCTGTCGTGCGGCCCGGATGCTTCGGGTTCTGGACCGTGCCGTACCACGGGTTCTGGCTCGTGATGCCCCAGGCGAACTCGTGCAGGTTCGCCTTGCCGACGACGACCGCACCGGCGGCCACGAGACGCTCGACGGCGGGGGCCGTGCGCGTGGGGACGTGGTCGGCGTAGATGCTGGAGCCGTACGTCGTGCGGACGCCTGCGGTGTCGAAGAGGTCCTTCACGAGCAGTCGCTTGCCGTGCAGCAGGCCCGGCGCCGGCGCGGCCGGCTCGACGTCGGTGATCACGGCATTCCAGGTGTCGGTCATGAGGCAGTCAGGTGAGCACCGGCGCGGTCAGCTCTCGACGTGGATCCGGCCCGGGGCCATTTGCAGCGGCGTGCCGAGGCGCCCGGCGCGCACGGCCAGCGCCTCGCTGAGGATCGAGATCGCGGTCTCGGCCGGAGTGTCGGCGCCGAGATCGAGCCCGGAGGGGCCGTAGATCCGCGCGAGCTCTGCGTCCGTCAGGCCTTCCTCGAGCAACCGCTCTCGCCGCTTCGCCTGGGTACGACGCGAGCCGATCGCGCCGACGTAGAAGGCGTCGGTGCGCAGCGCCACCCGCAGCGCCGGCACATCGAACTTGTCGTCGTGCGAGAGCACGACGACCGCAGTGTTGTGGTCGGGCGCGATGCGTGCCAGCGCGTCGTCCGGCCACTCGAGGATGAGCTCGTCGGCGCTCGGAATCCGCTCGTGCGTCGCGAGCACCGGGCGTGGATCGATGCAGACGGTTCGCCACCCGAGCATCGCCGCGGCGGCGCACAGCGCCTCGGCCGTGTCGACCGCGCCGACGACGACGAGTCGCGGGGGCGGCCCGTAGACCTCGGCGAACACCTTCAGACCGTCGTGCTCGTGGAGCCCGTTGCGCAGGATCTCCGGGGCGAGGGTCGCGAGCCCCTGCGGCGCGTCGCCAATCGCCTCGCCTCGTTCCGTCAACACGAGCAGGTGCGTCCCGGCGCTCGGTCCTTCGAGGACCGTGAAGAGAACGGCCCGCTCGTCGCCGTGCGCGATCTCCAGGAGCCGGTCGGCGACGCTCAACCGAAGCGCTCGACGAAGACGTCGATCTCGCCGCCGCAGGGCAGCCCGACGCCGAACGCGTCGTCATCCGAGATGCCGTAGGTGAGCAGCTTCGGAACGCCCGTCTCGAGCACGTCCTTTGCCTGCTCCGCGACGTCGCTCTCGACACAGCCGCCGGAGACCGAGCCGCAGAGCTCGCCCGTCTCCGACACCGCGAGCTTCGAGCCGATCGGGCGCGGCGCCGAGAACCTCGTCGCCACGACCGTGGCGACGGCGAACCGCTCGCCGCGCTTCCGCCACCGCTCGACCTCGTCGACGATCTCCTTCATCCTGTACGCCTCCGCTCGGTACCTCCGGGCACTGTATCGGGGGGTGTGCTCGGTCGCCACGAGTCTAGAATCGGCGGCCGGCGGCGTACGCCCGCGATCGACCCCAGCCTGGAGGCCTTCCATGAAGCTCGGAATGAACATGCTGCTCTGGTCGCCGGACGTGACTCCGCCGGCATACCAGCCGACGTTCGAGCTGCTGAAAGACATCGGCTACGAAGGCGTCGAGATCCCGATTCTCGATCGCGAGGTCGACAAGTACGCGGAGCTCGGCGCTCGTCTCGGAGATCTCGGTCTCGAGCGGGTCGCGGTCGCAGCGCGCGGCGCGGGAGACAATCCGATCTCCGGCGACGAGGCGGTGCGCCGGGAAGCCGTCGAGGCGATGAAGGTGAATCTCGATGCGGCCGCGGCGCTCGGCGCCTCGCTGATGTGCGGGCCGCTCGCCGCGCCGATCGGAGTTCTCTCCGGCGCTCCCCCGACGGCGCAGGAGAGAGCGTGGGCCGTGGACCATGTGCGGGAAGTTGCGCCCTACGCGGAGGAGCGGGGCATCACGATTGCGCTGGAGTACGTCTCTCGCTTCGAGATGTACCTCACGAACACCGCCGCGGACCTCGCAGCGCTCGTACGCGAGGTCGACCATCCCAACTGCCGGATGATGTACGACACCTGTCAGGCGCACATCGAAGAGAAGGATCCTCGCGCCGCGCTCGAAGCCTGCAAGGACGTCCTCGTCCACGTCCACCTGTCGGAGAGCGACCGCTCGACGCCGGGGACCGGACAGGTGCACTGGGAGACGACGTTCGCGGCGCTCCGTGAGATCGGATACGACGGCTGGGCCATGGTCGAGGCTTTCGGGGATGCGGTACCCGAGTTCGCGAGCGCGACGAAGATCTGGCGGCGCATGTTCGAGAGCGAGGAGCAGCTGGCGCGCGACGGGGCGGCGTTCGTCCGGCGCGGTCTCGGCCTTTAGATGATTTAGAGCCCATTCGACTTGCCAACCCAGGCGTCGACGTCGTAGCCGCGCTGCTCCCAGTAGCCGGGGCTCACCTGGTCGGTGAGGACGATCCGCTCGACCCACTTGACGTTCTTGTAGCCGTACATCTCCGGAATCACCATGCGCACCGGCGCGCCGTGCTCGCGGGGCAGCGGCTTGCCGTCCATCTCGTAGGCGAGCATCGCGTCGTGG
>DATCOE010000187.1:0-9482 GCA_036564885.1 Gaiellaceae bacterium
AAACCCCGCGCGGACTCGCCCAACGGATCGCGCAACGACTGCTCGCGCTCACGCTCGGCATCCTCCTCAACACCCTGCACGGCCGACCCGCCCGCGCACTCGCCGCCTACGACGGCCGCTAATACGCATCAAGCCTCTAGACGCTTCGCTTCGCTCGCTTCACCCTCTAGAACGGGGTCAGACCCCGGGACCTGTCCGGCACAGAGGTGCGGCTCAAGCCTCTAGTAGTGCTTTGTCGGTCCGCCGTAGGGGACGAGCGCACTAACCACTTTGTGAGCGTCGCCCGACTGAGCGCCGAGCGGCCACGAGCCGTAAGAGTCCTGCCATCCACAGGGTTGGAACAGAGGCGTACACCATCAGCCCGCCAACCCGCCAGACCAACTCCGAGCCGCCCGTGGAGTCACCCCCGTACCCAGAGACGAAGACTAGGCCCCAGCCGAGGAAGAACAAGACGGCGGCGACAATCAGCAGTCGGGAGGGCCACGGGCCCAATGGTCCGATGGTACTCCGGTCTACCGGCGGCAGTAACAAAGCACTGCTAGCCCTCGCCGTCCCAGTGGTCGAGCTCTGGCGCGTCGCGGAGCAGCGTTCGCCGCCCGTGCGACGGGGCGTCGACCATCTGAGATCGGGGTCAGACCCCGGGCCGTGTCCGGCCAGGACGAGCGCCGATCCGCCCGGACCGAGTCGTCGCGGAGCGGAGCTTGCCTCCGCGCAGCAATGAGACGCGTCACCGGCAGCAGCAGAAGAAGGGGGCCCACGGGGGAAACTGGTTTCCCCCGTGAAGCGAGCGAAGCGAAGCGCTAAAAGCCGGGCCCCTCCGGAGCCGGCAGCGGGCTCGTCGGCAGGCCTGGCCGTGCGCCGGCCTCGTTGTACTCCGACGGTGCGACGTCGTTCGGCCCGTCCGCATAGAAGAGGCTTGCGAGCCGCTGGATCTGGCGGCGACCGGCTCCGAGCTCGAACTGGCCCCCGCCGTACATCACGATGCCGCGCTGCTCGCAGGCCTCGATGCACTCGACGAGCTTGCGCACGGTGCCGAAGCGCGACGGCTTCACGTTCAGCCAGCGCGGCTCGAGCCGCAGGTCGTCGAGGTCGGAGACCGAGTGCACGGGCGCGTCGAAGCTGAGCCTGTCTTCTGCCCCTGCGAGCGCCTCGCGGCAGCCGTCTTCGAGGGAGGCGTCCTCGATCACCGCGTCGGGGAAGCACTCGACGACGGCGCGGTAGAGCTCAGGATCGGGAGCGAGGTCGACGCTCGTTCCGCGGTAGTACGCCTTCAGGTCGATCACACGAACGCGATCGTACGACGCGAGCCGCTGCATGAGCGGCCGGTCCCAGTCCTCGCCGGCGTCGAGCTTGAACTCGAGGTCGGGGTACAGCTCGAGATACGGCTCGATCTCGGACCGCGTCGACGCGACGAAGCGCACCGGCCGGTAGGACTGTCCGACGACGTCAGCGAGAGATGCGCCCGCTTGTCGGAGCCCGAGATCGAGCGCTGCGCTCTCGAACGCCCAGCGGCGATAGTCGATCGACGCCGTCGCGTCCTCGCTGCCGCCCCACAAGCTCAGCTCGTCCAGCCGGCGGGAGAGGTCGTCGAGCGTCCAGGTGCCGGCAAGCATGAGGCCTGCCGGCACGTGCTCGTGGTCGACGGCCTCGTAGGTGACGTCCTCGCCGTGGCCCGTCTCCCCGTCGCCGTGCAGCGCGACCGTCGTCGTCACGCGCGTCCAGCCGCTCGGCACCGTGACCTCGCGCCGCTCGAGGTCGTAGTGGTCGACGCGGACGCGGAGGCCTGCCAGAGATTCCCAGAGCGGCATACTGGCGAGCATATGAGTCGCACCCTCGCCTGCGTAGCGGTCGCCGCACTCTGCCTCTCACCGGCGGCCGCCGCCGCGCTGCCGCAGCCGGGGTCGCTCGTGCCGGGCCGCTCGCTGGCCGGCGTCCACCTCGGGGAGCCGGCGGCCGGCGTGCGTGCCGCGCTTGGGCACCGATACGGCGTCTGCCGGGGCTGCGCACGCACGACGTGGTACTTCACCTATCGCCCCTTCGAGCAGCGCGGGCTGGCCGTCGAGCTGACGCGCGGACGGGTGTCCGCGGTCTACACGCTGTGGCAGCCGGAGGGCTGGCGGGCGCCACGCGGCCTGCAGCTCGGTGCGGTGCAGGCGCAGGTGACGAAGCTCGCCGGCACGCTGATCCCGGTCACCTGCACCGGCTACGAGGCCCTGGTGAGCGACACGCACGACGTGCGCACGGCGTACTACATCGTGGACGGAACGCTGTGGGGCTTCGGGCTGCTGCAGGCCCAAGAGAGCCCGTGCCGCTGATGATCGAGCTCGCAGACGTGCGCGCTGCGGCCGACGTGCTCGCAGGCGTGGCGAACAGGACGCCGGTCCTCACGTCTCGCACGCTCGACGGCATGGTCGAAGCGTCCGTGCACGTCAAGGCCGAGTGCTTCCAGCGTGGCGGTGCGTTCAAGTTCCGCGGCGCGTACACGAAGATCGCGTCGCTCGGCGGCGCCGCGCGATCGCGCGGCGTGCTCGCGTACTCGTCCGGCAACCACGCGCAGGCGGTGGCGATCGCGGCGCGCCTGCTGCACACGCGCGCGACCATCCTCATGCCGGAGGACGCGCCGACGGCGAAGGTCGACGCGACGCGCGGCTACGGCGCAGAGATCGTGAGCTATGACCGCTGGACGGAGAGCCGCGAGGAGCTCGGAGCGCGGCTCGCGGCCGAGCGTGGGCTCGAGCTGGTGCGGCCGTACGACGACCCGCTCGTGATGGCCGGTCAGGGGACGACCGCACTCGAGCTGCTCGAGGAGGTGCCCGATCTCGACCTGCTGGTCGTACCCGTCGGAGGAGGCGGACTGATGGCCGGCTGCTCGACCGTGGCGAAGGAGCTGCGCCCCGGCATGCGCGTCGTCGGCGTCGAGCCCGAGACCGGCGACGACACGCTGCGCTCGCTCGCAGCAGGCAAGCGCATCAACGGCGGCGTGCCGCGCACGATCGCCGACGGGCTGCAGGCGGCCGAGCCAGGCGAGCTGACGTTCGAGGTGAACCGGCGGCGCGTCGACGAGATCGTCACGGCGAGCGACGCGGAGATCATCGACGCGATGGCGTTCCTCTTCGACCGGCTGAAGATCGTGACAGAGCCGAGCGGCGCGATCGGCGTCGCAGCGCTCCTGGCAGGACGCATCGACGCGCACGGCGGGCGCGTGGGCGTGGTGGTATCGGGCGGGAACGTCGGCGTCGCGCGGTTCGCCGAGCTGCTCGGCCGCTCCTAGCGATGCGTCAAACCGCAGGAGCGGCGGTCGCGGCGAAGCCCGCACAGACGACGTCGATGAGCGTGCGCTCCGCGGCCTCGACCGCGTCGTCGCCGTCGGGGATCTGGCCGAGGACCCAGCCGCTCAGCACTTCCTCGATACCGCCGTAGAAGACGATCCCCGCGAGGCGCGCGTCGAAGTCGTCGCGGAACTCGCCGGTCTGCTGGCCACGCGCGATGATCCGCTGGATCGCCTCGATCGGCTTCACGAGCTCGCCGATGCGCTGCTGCACCTCGGCGCTGCGCGCGATCTCACGCACGAGCACGCGGGTGACGTCGGGATGCACCCGCCAACCGCCGAGCAGCCGCGCCGCGACGCCCTGCAGCTTGTCGCGCGCGGAGTCGGGCGACGTCTCGATCTCGTCGATCTCCGCCAGGAGGTCGCTCCACGTCTCACGGAAGATCGTGTCGAGCACCTCGTCCTTCGAGGAGAAGTAGTGGTAGAGCAGGCCGTGGGCGACTCCCGCCTCCTCGGCGATGTCGCCCACGCGTGAGGTGTGGAAGCCCTTGTGCGCGAACACCCTCACGGCGGCGTCGAGGATGAGACGCCGTTTCTCTTCTGCTCCTGCCGAACGCTCTGCCAAGGCCGTCCAAAGGTACTGGTAGGTTCGGGCGGCATGCAACGACCGCTCGGGGGGATGCTCGTCGTGGACCTCACCCGCTATCTGCCGGGCGCCTTCGCAACGACCGAGTTGCTGGGACTCGGAGCGCGCGTCGTGCGGGTCGAGCAGCCGGGCGGCGACCCGATGCGCGAGACGGCGGCCGGGTGGCACGACGCCCTGAACGCCGGCAAGGAGTCGGTCGTCTGCGACCTGCCCGACGACGCGCCGCTCCTCCGCGGCCTCCTCGGGCGGGCGGACGTCGTGCTGGAGACCTTCCGGCCCGGCGTGCTCGCACGGCTGGGGGTCAGACCCCAGGACCTGCCCGAGCGGGCCGTGGTCTGCTCGATCACGGGCTTCGGGGTCGGAGGGCGGCACGAGCAGCGCGCGGGCCACGACCTCAACTACCAGGGCTGGGCGGGCGTGCTCCACGACACTGCGCCGGGGTGGCCCCCGGTGCAGGTGGCCGACCTCGCCGCCGGCTCGCTCGGCGCCGTCAACGAGATCCTCGCTGCGCTCCTCGCCCGTGAGCGCACCGGCGTGGGCGCGCGGCTCACCGTCTCGATGACGCACGGCACGCACAGGCTCGCGAGCTTCCGGCTCGCGGGTGATCCACGCCCGCGGCTGCTCACGGGCGGGGTCGCGTGCTACCGCACGTACGCGACCGGGGACGGCCGCCACCTCACCGTCGGCGCGCTCGAGCCGAAGTTCTTCGCACGCCTCTGCGAGCTGATCGGCCGGCCGGAGCTGTCCGCGAGGCAGTACGCAGCCGAGCAGGAGCCGCTCGCCGATGAGCTCGCGCGTGTGTTCTCGTCGCAACCGCTGGAACACTGGCTGCTCGTGTTCAACGACGAAGATGTCTGCGTGGGACCTGTCGCCACGCTCGCGGAAGCCGCCGCCGATCTCGGCACGCCTGCGCCGGGCCGAGCGCCCGAGCTCGGCGCGCACACCGAGAGCTGGCGGCGGGAGCTCGGCCTGTGATCGCTGCGGTGGTCGCAGCCGTCGTCCTCAAGGCCGAGGCGCGCGACACACGGATGCTCGTCGCGAGCGGCAGCGCGATCGCAGCGATCGCGCCCGACGGGACGCGAACGGGCGTGCTCCCCGACGCGGAGGACGCCGCGTTCTCGCCCGACGGAACGCTGATCGCGTTCGCGCGCAGCGGCGACCTCTGGGTCGCGAACGCCGACGGCAGCGGCCAGCGCCGGCTCGAGTCGACGCCGAATGTCGAGGAGTGGGGCCCGTCGTGGTCCCCCGACGGGAAGGTGCTCGTCTACAGCGCCCGCGTCGGCGGGAAGCGCCAGATCAGGCTCGTGCAGCTGCCGACGGGCCCGTCGGCGCGCGTCGCCCCGAGCGACGCCGAGGAGTGGAGCCCGGCCTTCTCTCGCAGCGGCCGGCTCGCGTTCGTCTCGTCGCGCGGGGGAACCCCTGCGGTCTACGTCTCGGGCGCCGACGGGAAGAACGCCGCGGTGTTCGATGCGACGCCGCCCGAGGCACCACCGACCGAGGTACCACCGACCGAGGTACCACCGACCGACGTGCGCGACCTTGCGTGGTCGCCCGACGGCAAGCGGCTCGCATACACGAGCGAAGCCGAGGACGGGACGACGACACTTGTCGTCGACGACGGCGCAACGCAGGTCGACCTGACGGTGACGCCCGCGCAGGACGAGCATCCGGTGTGGTCGCCCACCGGGTCGCGCATCGCATACGACGACGGAGACGGCCATCTGCGTTCGGTCGCGGCCGACGGCACCGACCAGCGTGAGCTCGGAGGGGGGCGGCCGCTCGACTGGCGTGTCGTCCCCGTCGGCAAGGCGGCCTATCCGAACCTCGTGCAGCGACCGCCGTCCGGGCTGGTCGTCACCGCCGGCGCGCACGGCCGCTGGCTGCTCGGCTTCACGTCGATGGTGGACAACCGCGGGCCCGGGGTCATGTGGATCCGCGGCACGCGTCCGGCCGGCTCGACCGTGATGAACGTACGGCAGCTCGTCACCATCAAGGGCGGCGCGACGCGGGTCCTGCCCGAATCGGGCGAGTTGCACTACACCGTCGCTCCGCCGCACTACCACTGGCACTTCCTCGGCTTCGACCGCTACGAGCTACGAAGCGCCGGTGCGTACACGCTGCTCGTGCGCGACCACAAGAGCGGCTTCTGCCTCGAAGACCACTACGGCGTCGCGCAGGGGGTCCCGCACGGGCCGCCGCGCTTCCTCTCGGACTGCGAGCAGTTCCACCCGCAGGCTCGCTACGTCGAGGAAGGCTCGTCGGTGGGCTACACCGACCGGTACCCGGCGAACTTCCACGGCCAGAACCTCGACGTCACGAAGGTGCCGGCCGGGCGCTACTGGCTCGTCCACCGGGCGAATTCCGACTACCACCTGCGCGAGACGCACTACGGCGACAACGCCGCGTCGCTGCTCGTGCGCATCACGTGGCCAGGGGGCCACGGCTCGCCGCCGACGGTGACACCGCTGCGCGTGTGCTCGCGGGAGCGCTGTTAGCTCTCGGCGCCGCCGGGCGTCTTCTCGTCTCCGATCCCCAACGCGCCGCCGATCTTCCCGATCGCCTGCTGGAACTCGCTCGGGATGATCCACACCTTGTTCGAGTCGCCCTGCGCGATCTGCGGGAGCATCTGCAGGTACTGGTAGGCGAGCAGCTGCGGGTCCGGCTTGCCCTCGTGGATGGCGCGGAAGACGGTGTCGATCGCCTTCGCCTGGCCCTCCGCGTTGAGGATCACCGACTGGCGCTGTCCCTCGGCGCGCAGGATCGCGGCCGTCTTCTCGCCCTCGGCCGTGAGGATCGCCGACTGTTTCTGGCCCTCCGCCTGAAGGATCGTCGCGCGCTTCTCGCGGTCGGCGCGCATCTGCTTCTCCATCGAGTCCTGGATCGATGCCGGCGGATCGATCGCCTTCAGCTCGACGCGGTTGACCCGGATGCCCCACTTGCCGGTCGCCTCGTCGAGGACGCCGCGCAGCTGCGCGTTGATCTCGTCACGGGACGTCAGTGTCTTCTCGAGTGCCATGCCGCCGATGACATTGCGGAGCGTCGTGACGGTGAGCTGTTCGATCGCCTGGATGTAGTTCGCGATCTCGTACGACACCGCCTTCGCGTCGTTGATCTGGAAATAGATGACGGAGTCGATGCTCACGACGAGGTTGTCCTCGGTGATCACCGGCTGCGGCGGGAACGAGACGACCTGCTCGCGCAGGTCGATCATCGGCCGGATGCGGTCGATGAACGGAACGACGAGCGCGAGCCCCGGCGACAGTGTGCGGGAGTAGCGGCCGAGCCGCTCGACGACTGCGGCGCGCGCCTGCGGAATGATCCGGACCGTGCGCGCGAGCACGGCGAGCACGATCACGGCGACGACGCCGACGATGATCCAAGGCAACATTCAAGCTCCTTTACTCATAGACGAGCGCTGTTGC
This sequence comes from Gaiellaceae bacterium, assembly GCA_036564885.1. Taxonomy (GTDB): domain Bacteria; phylum Actinomycetota; class Thermoleophilia; order Gaiellales; family Gaiellaceae; genus Palsa-739. Next base: position 7,337 of record DATCOE010000187.1, read on the forward strand.
GCCCGAAATCTCTGCGACCTCGACCTGCACGCCCGGCTCGAGCACCTGGTCGGGCATGTACGCGCGGGCCGACCATTCCTCGCCTCCGATGCGCACGCGGCCTCCGTTGGAGTCGACACGTTGCAGCACGACGGCGGGTGCGCCGATGAGCGCCGCTGCACCGGTGCGGATCGCGTGCGGCATGCTGAGATGGCGCCGCGCGATCGGACGCAGCAGTCCGAGCGAGGCAAAGGAGGACCCGGCGAAGACGATCAGCTGCAGCCAGAGCGGCGCGCCGAGAAGCGAGGCGACGGCGCCTGCGACCGCGGCGATGGCCACCGGCCCGAGGAAGAAGAGCCCCGGCGTCAGGATTTCCCCGATCACGAGTGCGACGGCGGCGATCGACCAGGCGAGCCACGCTGACACGACGTCAGTCTATGTGCGCGGAGGCGGGAGACCGAGCGCCGCGGGCAGCCCGTAGAGGTCGTCGAGGCGACCCTCGTACTCCGGATGGCGGCCGAGGCGGTCGACGAGGATCGCGCGCATCCCGAGGGCCTGCGCCCCCTCGATGTCGTCCTCGACCGTGTCTCCGACCATCACTGCGTCGACGGGCTCGACGTCGAGGAGCTCGAGCACCGCCAGAAAGATCGACGCATGGGGCTTCGTCTTCCCGTGGTGGAAAGAGCCGAGCGCCGCGTCGACCTCGAGCCGGTGATGTCGCGCGAAAGCGTGCACGTCGCGCGCGGAGTTCGTGAGCAGGCCGATCTTCACGCCGGCGCGGCGCAGCTCGTCGAGCACCGGGACGGTGTCCTCGTAGAGCTCGAAGTTCTCGTGCAGCTCCCAGCCGCGCGTGATGTCGACGGCGCACGCGTACGACGCGGGCTGCTCCCCGCCCATGCCGAGCACGATGCGCTCGGTGAACGCGAACCAGATCTCGTCGTCGTGGTCGAGCTCCGGGTGCCGCTCGAGATGCTGGAGCGCCGCGTCACGCGCGTCAGCGAAGCGGGATGCATCGAGCGTCAGCCCGTGCCGCACTCCGGCGCGCACGTAGCCCTCCGGGCCGAGCTCCGGGCCCGGCTTTGCGAGCGTGAAATCGACGTCGAAGAGGACGGCCCGGACGATCACGCGTCCTCCAGCAGCCAGCGCACGACCTGCACGTGCGGCTCGACGTAGTCGCTGCCGCCCGACCAGGCGACTGTCTGTGCCACCGTCCAGCCGAGCGCGCGCTCGCGGTCGAGCCCGAGTTCCGCGGTGAGCCGATCGAGCCGCTGCAGCACAGCACGCTTGCTGTGCCCGAGCTCGTCGGACCGGACAATGGGCGCGACAGAGAACTCGCGCTCTCCCGCGAGCGGCTTCGGGTCGATTACGAGCCACGGTTCTCGCTCCGCGGCGAGGACGTTGTCGCCGTGCAGATCCTGGTGCAGCAGCACCTGCTCGCCCTGGGTCGAGGGCAGGACGCGCAGATAGTGGAGCGCCGCGTCTCGCAGGACCTCGTCCGGCACCTCCCGCGCGATGTCGCCGGCCCAGATCGACGCTTCGTCTTCGAGCGCGGTGAAGCCGGTGCCGCTCTTCCAGAGGCGCGGCAGCAGGGCGATCAGCACGTCGAGTGCGTCGTCGGATCGAGAGAGGAAGGTGCCCGGCTCGCAGCGCTCGAGCAGCATCGCGTTGCGCGCGTCGTCTCGCTCGAGCAGCCGCACTGCTCCGTCGCCGTCCCAGCGCTGCAGCGCGTCGGCCTCCTGTAGCGACTCTCGGTGCGGATAGGAGAGCTTCAGCACGGCTGGGGTGCCGTCGGCGAGCTCCGCCCGGACGACGTGGCCTGCGACGCCCGGCGGATACGCCTCCCCGAGGGTCAGACCCCAGGACACGGCCGTCTCGGCCAGGAGAGCGGGAACGCCCGCGAGCCACTCGGCGTGCGTCAGAGGCTCGGGCATGCGGCGAGGATAGTGCGGGAATGGACGACGTCGAGGACGCGTGCGCCGCGATCGTGCACCGGCGGCTCTGAGGCTTGGGTACCCTAGAGCGCTGTCCGGGGTGTAGCGCAGCCTGGTAGCGCGCTCCGTTCGGGTCGGAGAGGTCCCGAGTTCGAATCTCGGCACCCCGATAGGAAAAGAGCCGCGGCGAGCCGCGGCTCTTTTTCGTGATTCTCGTGACGGTTGCGCGCCTAGGC